>PMCK01000251.1 GCA_003154095.1 Myxococcales bacterium
TCTAGCCAAAGTTTGCGGGGTGATGTGTGGCTCCGCATGGATCAATCACGCTCCGGTCTGATCGAATCACTTTGGACTTCTCCCAACCCGCGCTATGAAACGTACGTCGAGTGGGCGCTCGACGCGGGCATGTTCCTGTTCAAGCGGGGCAGTCATATTATCGCCAACACGGGGCAGACTTTCCGCAGTTTCATGCAAGACGGCTTCGAGGGTCACAAGGCCACCTTTGATGATTGGGTCCTGCACCTCAACACGCTTTTCCCCGAAATTCGGTTGAAAAAGACGATTGAGGTTCGCAGCTGTGATGCGCAACCCATGGACACCTTGTTGGCCGTGCCGGCGCTTTGGACAGGGATTGGTTATGACGATACGGCGCTGGAGCTTGCGGATCGCCTGACCCATTCGCTGACGTATTACGAGGTGCAGAGTGCCCGGCCAGATCTCGTGCGCTCCGGGCTGCAGTCGACGCTTGCCGGGCATACGGTTCGCGAGTGGGCCGAGGACATCTTGACAATAGCGAAAGATGGTCTACGTCGCAGGGCGCGCCATAACGCGACGGGTTCAGACGAGACTCGCTTCTTGCTGCCGTTGACCCGATTGGTAGAATCCGGCCTTACTCCCGCAACGCGCCTGCGACGAAAGATCGAGCGTTCAGGGACATTCGACACCCAAAGTGTAATCGAAGCCACACGAATAATACCAGATTTTTACGCATAAACGGCCACGGCGCTGTCTGCGCGCTGGCGATCCCCGCACGGTCACATTCATCATCCCAACATTCCGAAAAATAAATTCAGCGCCATGCCTAAGATGATAGTGTTATACGCGAATGAAAGGATCGATTGCATCAAGGCGGTGCGCCGAATTACTTTGTTGGTGATAACGACATCGGAAACTTGAAAGCACATTCCGACTGTAAATGCGAAATAGGCAAAGTCCATGGCGTCGGGAACTTCACCGCCCGGGAACTCGAGACCACCTTCCCCGGACCCGTCGTCACGAAAATACAAGTGTGCGTAGCGCAAGGTGAACGATGCATTGGTGAGCAACCAAGCACAGACTACAGCCGTCAGACTCATGACGCAGGCATAGCTTGGATTTTCTGGCGCCAACGAATGTGCTCTTCGCAGCACGAAGGCGGCAGCGAATAGGCCTACGGCACTTCCCAATAACACGATGACCCATATCAAAGTGCGACCTGGGTCTTCCGCGGCCGCTCGCTTTCGAATGACATCCGCCCGTGTACCAAAGATAATAATGAAGTCGAAGAGCAGCATCGTAAGGACACCCGCATCGAAGGCGGAGAGGCTGCGCAACACCCAACCATACTCGCGGGCCACCGTGATGGCCCCTAAGAGCGTCGCAAGCCCCGCTATAATCAGGCGTCCGCGGGCCTGACGTGGGTCAAGAGTGTGGTAGGCGAATCCAGACTTTGGTGCAAGAATTGGTCGAGACACGACCCGAGCATAACCCAGGGCCGAAGCTTGTCCCGACGCTGACTTCCCTAATCCGCGAAACTGCTACCTTTCCCGTGCCGTAATGCCAAAAATCCCCAACCCAGGTTCAACTGAACAGACGCAGGAGCCCTGGCTCGTGGGAACTCTCGGACCCAGTTCTTCGGGCCAAGAGGCAGAGTTTGCCAAATGTGGAGTCACACATTTTCGAATTAATTCATCGCACCTTACCCTCGAGGGTCTAAGCGAATACATCGACAATGCCCAATCGCGGGCGCCGCAGATACCTATCATCATCGACTTGCAAGGCGCAAAAATGCGTCTCGGGGACTTCGAGCCGCGCAACGTAGTAGCCGGACAACAGGTGTCTTTCGCGCTCGCCGAAACGGCGTCGACGGACAACATTCCCTTGCCGCACCCCGAGCCCTACGCCGTGCTGAAGGCCGATGACGCCGTTAGCATTGATGACGGTCGCCTATTGGCGGTGGTAAGAGCCGTTCAAAGCCAGCGTATCGACGTATGCATGCAGAGCGAGGGCCAACTTCGCCCGCGCAAGGGGTTCAATCGTGCGGTCCACCCCGTGGCTCTGGACAATCTCACGCTTCGCGACACCGAGATTGTTAAGGTCGGATATGCCGCGGGGTGCCGTCGCTTTGCGCTTTCGTTCGTGGGCGACGGTCGTGAATGTGATTGGGTTAGGCGGCAAGTGGGCCCCGTCGAAGTGATAGCAAAAATCGAGCGGCAAGATGCATTGGCGAACATCGAACGCATCGCGCAGGCTTCCGACACTTTGTGGATCTGTCGTGGTGACCTGGGTGCTCAATTGGGTCTGGCTGCACTGGGTCGAACCGTCGCGGCGATTTTCCCTAAGAGCTTTTCAATTCCGGTTTTGATGGCTGGTCAAGTTTTTGAACATCTCACCGAGCATCGGACCCCTACGCGTTCGGAGGCTTGTCATCTTTACGACTTATTGGCACGTGGCTATGCTGGTATCGTGTTGTCCGACGAGACTGCCATCGGATGTGATCCGCAAAACGCGCTGTGCGTGGCTCACGAATTAATCGACGCATTCGTGAGGGGGCGCGCGTTGTGAGGCCTATGAAATGAGCTTCACCCGTCAGTTCCTAGTTCGCCTGTGCATGCTCATATTCGTACTTGCGATTGCTTTGGCGATTGGGGCCTACCCTGGGGGCACCTGGTGGGACAGGGACCGTATCGGGCATTCATTTTGGCAAAACTTCTTGTGTGACTTACTGCATAACCCTGCGCTCAACCACTCACCCAACAGGTTTGGATCGCAAATGGCCACGTTGGGGATGCTGGTATTCGTCGTGGGACTCTGCGTTTTCTGGTCCATAGCGGGCCGGTTGTTTTGCTGTCTTCCCCGCCTGTCGAAACTCATAACAATTATAGGTGCGATTGGAACACCTCTGGTTGCCGCCGTACCCCTACTACCGAGCAACCGATTCCCCAGGTTGCATACGGCCTCCGTAACATTAGGAGGTTTGCCGGCAATACTCGCGCTGGTCTCGATCTGTCTGGGATTCTACTTCGAGCCACACATTAGCCGAATGGTTCGTGCCGCAACTTCGGGTTTTGCCGTGTTAGTTCTCACTTGCCTCGGTCTTTATACTAGAGAAGCGGTGTTGGGTGGAGCGTCACTGCGCATTTTGCCCATCTTGGAGCGGATAGCGTCAATCGCGACGATCCTCTGGGTACTCACGTTGACCCGAACAGTCGAGCTGCGGAGGAAAAGGACGACTTCGACCAATTCATTCTTTAGTACTACGACCTGAAAGATTTTCCAACTCCCCGGGGACGAAGGAGAACCGCTCTGTACGGTCATCACCGCGAACACTGCGCGCCTGAGCTAAAAGTGAGATGGCACTGCGCTCTCCATCTTCCTCGGCGCGCTGAAGGTACGCTATTGCCGTACCGAAGTCCGCGCCCGCCTGGCGATCTCGATTAGCTCGAAGTGAAGCTGCGCAACGTTCGAAAAGCAATGCAACTTCATTTCTCCAAGCGTCTTGGCCCATCGATGCAATGTAGCGGAAACTCGTCGAGCCTGCACGCGTCGCCATTACCCCAGACGTGCCATTTGTCTTGAGCGAAGCTGATTCTCACATGTTAGGCGCCCAGGTGCGCGTGGGCCACACCTCCCGGCCGCCGTTACGGCTGAGGGTGCAACCTTGGTTAGTTCCTATATTGACGGCTCGGCTTGCAGGGTGTTTGGACCGGCTGGTAACGTCGACGACGTGCAGGCACTGGAGGCAGCCCTGGGCGCGGTATCCATTTTCGCCCAACTTCGCGCTGACGAAGTCGGTCGAATTGCGCGTCGCTTCGAGCTGATCGCTATTGCAAGTGGAGCCTCGCGGGAGTTTTTGGCCGAACCGGCACAGGCGCGACTCATCGTTGTCGTTTCGGGTGTTGTCGATGCGGTCATCGACGACCCAGCGGGCGAAGTACATGTGCGAATGCGACCGGGCGATCGATGTGGTGACGCAATGCTACTCACCTGCAGTCTGTGGCGCGTTCACCTTAGGGCCAATACCGATTGCGAGATCGCGGCCATCAATCGCGCCGACTTCGATCGAGTACTTGCCGAATATCCCGCCGTCGCGTTGCCCTTGGCGGCAGAATTGGCATCCGAGCTCCGAACGAGAAATGACCAAGTTCGACGGGTGGCAGAACTCCGCATAGCGGGACACGATATCACTCGAATCGAGAATGCAATCCGGCGACTGCGGCGAACATTGGCGCTGCGCAGTGCCAGCGTTAGGCGCCCTTCGACAGGGGGACTGTTCCGTCGCTTGGTAGTCGATCAAGGTGCGGAACCGCCCTTTTGGATGCTGCTCGGATTCGTTGCGGGTCTGGCCGGCGCGCGCCTCGTTGTGTACTTGATCCTCAAGTACAAGTTGGAGAAGCAGTTCTTCGCCTTGGTGGCTGGCCAAGAGAAAAACCCCGTTCACATTCACCATTTCAACTATGGGCTCGTGCTCGTGGGACTTGCTGGCCTTCTTGCGCTGTCCCCTTACGGTCGGAGATCGCTTCGCGTCCTGTCTTTTCTATTTGGCCTGGGGTGTGGTTTGGTGTTCGATGAGTTTGCGCTGTTTTGGAACCTCAATCCCAACTACGCGCAAGGCTTGAGTCTGATATCAGCGGCGATAGCATTCATGGCGCTGATTCAGTTGGCGTATTTCCGCAGGTTCTGGATTGCTCTACTAGCGCGCGTCTCGCAAAGGATCCGAGGCGAATGAAGCAGAGTGATAAGATCGCGGTCTTGCGCAGCGTGGGATTTCTGTCAGGCCTTGATGAAGTCTCGCTTGCCGAAGTGGCAGAGCGGGCGAAGGTTCAGCATTTTGTCACAGGTAAGCGCATCGTATCCGAATTGGAATTCGGAACCGAAATTTACGTAATTGCCAAGGGTCAAGCAGAGGTGTCAGTACATCCGCTATCCGGAGCGCGACAAGTGCTTGGAGTAATTGGGCCCGGCGCCACATTTGGCGAGATGGCATCGCTGACCGGTGAATTGCGTTCCGCAACCGTGCGCGCGGTTTCCAGTGTCGATGTGCTCGTGATAGCGGACCGTGATTTCGATCAGCTTCGGACCTTGCGGCCCGAGGTTGCCGTGTCACTGGTGCGAGTGTTGGCGAGTCGACTGGCCGAGGCGGAGCAGACGCTGAAGTCCCTGCTAACTGGCAATGGTGATATCCCGGTCGTAGTAGAACCTAGGACTACGCGCGGTGCATTCAGTTTGCTGTGGAGAGAGCTCGTCGTGAATCACGAGCGGGATCTTGCTTTTCTAACCTTATCGGCCTTCGTCCTCACCCTGGTTTTCGTCCGTCTTGCGGTCTATCTATCGTTCACTTTCGATTTCGCCCCTCGTGATGTGCTGCGTGTGGCGTACGTGTCTGGATTCGGTCTTGTGATCCTGAGCGCTTGTGTGGCATTGCTCACATTTCGTCCCAATTGGCGTCGCGCCGTAGCTCTAGCTTTCGGTGTTGGTGCGGCGCTCATCATCAATGAGCTCGGAGTCACGCTGGCATTTGACATCTTTTTCAAGGACATAAATACTCCGGACCCGACGGTGCCATTCGACATTGAACGCCTGTACCGGCGCATGGAACCCATTCGCGCCATGGTCGTTGGCATTGTGGTGCTGGTGCAAGCGGTCTACCTGAAGTCGTTCTATGCTCGCGCCTGGTTCCTAGCGAGAATGCGGCTGCGCCGGGCTTTGCGCATGCCCTGAGCTGGCGCATGTGCCTTGGCCGGGCGGTGTGCTATATCTGGCGGGAGCCGGCTTTTCGCCGCGGGAAGTACTTGGACTTATGCGAAGTGTGCAGACTAGTGTGTTGGCATATTTGGTATTGCTCAGCGGCTGCGGCGCTAGCACGGGTTTGCCGCTTGGTACGTCAGAAGGTTCAGGCGCCGACGGGAATTATCCTTCAGAAGTGGGTGGCTCGGCGTTTGGAGGCGCCCATGGTGAAGTCGGAGGCGATGCGACGGGTGGCACGGGCGGCACGTATGACGTTAAGTACCCGACCGGCGGTTACTCGTACGCCGCGGGCGGTACACGTCCCATCTACGCCACCAGTACCGGCGGTTCTAGGGCGACGGGAGGCGCCAAAGCGTACCCGCTCGGCGGAGCCAATTCGAACACGGGCGGTTCTTATCTTTACACGGGCGGCGTCAAGGGGAGTGGTGGTACCAGTTACTACTATCCCACCTACACGGGCGGCACCCAGTCGACCGGTGGTGCAAAAGCGTACACGGGTGGCGCAAGTTACAATCCCACGGGCGGCGCAAAGTCGACTGGTGGCACGTATGGTACGGGTGGCTCGACGCCGATGGGTTCAATGAAAATTGCCACCGATGGCTGGGCGTCCGTCCCTGCCGGCATTTATACACTGCACGGATACATTTTCTCATTTGCTGGAGGCTCCTCGTCATCGATTACACTTACGTACGGGCTTACCTCCTTTTGCGCCATGGGTAATGTGGCAGCTAATCCCACTTATATTTCATATGCGGGAGCAGGCTTTAGCGTAAATCAGCCATCATCGTCAACCGGCGGTCCAGCGGATTTACTGGCAATCAATGCCAAGGTAATGACCGTATCGTTCACCAATCCGGGGAACTCGCCACTGCGAATACAAATGAACGATCCCGCCAACGACAACTGGTGTTACGACATTTCAAACGCGACAAGCCCAGTTACAATTCCATTGACTCTTTTCAACACTCATTGTTGGGACGGTTCTGGAAACTCTTTCACGCCAGGTACACCAATTACTTCGATTCAATTGGTCGTCCCGGGCGATTCGATAGTGAACCGATCTTACAGTTTTTGTTTACTGGGCATCACTTTTCAGTAAAAGTAGAGTCGTGGCGCCAAAGCCTCAAAGGACTTGGGCGTCACACCTCAATCATCCGAAGTCGCGCGACGCGCTTGCTTCTTTTCCGCAATGTGCCGTTTGTCGCGCATTCTGGAGGCGCGTGCCGCAGCTGATGGCTTCGTTTTGCGCCGCTTGCGCGGCACGACGAGCGCGCGTTGAATAGTTTCGGCCAACAACGACCGTGCCTGTTCCAGGTTTTGTTTCTGTGTGCGAGCTGTCTGGCAAGTGATAACAATTCTGCCCTCGGCGTCGAGACTGCCCCGGGCTAGACGACGCAGGCGCACTTTGACCGAGTCATCGAGCGCTTCAGATTCGTTCAACTCGAATCGCAGTTCCACTTTGGTTGAAACCTTGTTGACGTTTTGCCCGCCGGGGCCAGAAGCGCGCACGGCCCGCCACCGCAGTTCGCTGGCTGGAATGCTGAGGCTTGATGTGACCAGGAGGGCTTGCACGGCGCCACACAGGCTAGCGTATCTGACGCTAAAGCACCAACACGGGCCGCCTGCGACGCTCGCTTCAGGGCACGCTCGACGGTTCCGGTGGGTCGGAGCGTAGCCGATACTTCACAATTCTTAACACGATTGGCAGGCCTACCTTCACAGGTGCGCCTCAGATTCATTAGGACGACGCGCCGCATCGAAGGCTGGCGCGCTTGCAAAGAAAGGGAACGCGACAATGTCACATATCATATTCGGGTCGGTGTTATTGCTTCTGGCCGGCGTATTTGCGGTCAAGCACCACCACTTCTCCAAGCACCGGCGACTGCGCAGATTGTTCGGAGCTCTCGATGCAACCCCGGCTCAAGAGCGCGCGCTTCGGGATCTTGTGCATTCCGCCCGCGATCAGCTCCAGCAACTGCATCTCGATGGTCGGGCTTTGCGCCAAGAGATTGGCGAAGTAGTTCGAGCAGAGAAATTCGACGAGGTTCGTTTCGTGGGAGCGGAGGCCAAAATTGGCGAGAAGTTTCGTCAGGCAACCGGCATCTTCCGCGGTACGCTCGAACAAATGCACGAAATCCTCGACGTGCGGCAGCGTGCCAAGCTCGCCGACTGGCTAACGTCCGGCCATCACTGCTATAGGTATTCTCACTGGTGAAGGAGCCCCAACCATGCGTCACCCGATCCTAGTACTACTATTGACCATTTCCGGTCTGTTCAGCATTGCCGTCGGAGTGCACCACCTCAGGGGGCCCCACTCCGACAGGCAGGCCTTCGAACGACATGTCGCCGAGCTCTGCGTTCAGGCGGCGGAGCGCACTTGTGCGCGAAATTGCAACAATAACCCCGCGAAGTAATTTCAACAATGACCGTCCGTGCCCTCATCGTTGACGACGACCGTCGCCTATTCGAATTGCTTGCCGACTACTTGGGGCAAAACGACATTCGGGCAACTTGGGCCAAAGATGGTAGCACTGCCCTCTCGATCCTTTCGCAGGGTGCATTCGACGTCGTTCTTCTGGACGTGATGATGCCGGGCATGGATGGCCTGATGACACTCAAGGAAATCAGACGGCTATCAAGGGTTCCCGTCTTGATGTTGACAGCCAAGGGCGACGAGACCGATCGAGTCGTCGGTCTCGAGCTCGGGGCGGATGATTACCTGCCCAAGCCCTTTAGTCCGCGCGAATTGCTCGCGCGCCTGCGTGCGGTGCTGCGCCGGACCCAAGCATCCGAGGGTGAGCGAATCAACGTCGGAAATCTATGTGTTGACGTCGAGGCTCGCTCGGTGCGAGTCGACAAAACCCTGATCGAGCTCACCGGTCTCGAATTCGATCTCTTGTTGGCGCTGGTGCGAAGAGCCGGACGTGTAGTTCCGCGGGGTGCGTTGCTCGAACTTGCCGGTCGCAACGACGTTACCGTCAGCGACAGGACGGTCGATGTGCACGTGTCCCATTTGCGAAGGAAATTGGGGGATGAACCGCCCAAGTTGATCCGAACCGTGAGAGGGGTCGGGTATCAGGTGGCGAAAGAAGAACCATGAATCGGTGTTGGCCGAGAGGGCGCTACATTCATTTGCGGCACCGGATATTTGCGGCCATCGTGGTCTCAATCATCGTAACGGCGGGTTGTGTCGTGCTAGCTACCCGTCTCCTCGGTAGCCAAGAATTCCAGAGCGACATTGCGAATGCCCAGCACTTCGTGGGAGGGCGATTCGCGGATGTTTGGGACGACCCTATGCGACGCCAGCGCATGGTCACCGAGATTGAATCGAGCTTCGGCGTATCCTTGCTATTGCGCGATTCCACGGCGCGGCTGATTTACGGGGATGCCTCGCGCTGCGGGCGTCCCGACTTTCAATTCGATGTCCCGGGTCCTCCGGGATCGCAGAACGACAAAGGTAAAGTTGCACTCTGCTTCAATCATACGCCCCGACACGGAATGCCCGTCGCCATTGGATTGATTGTTGGGGCGCTGATTCTCTGGGGGTTCTCGGGAAAAATAGCGCGACGTCTGGCTCGTCCTATCGACGAACTGTTGCGTGTCGCGCGCGAGATTGGCGAGGGGAACCTGGCGGCTCGCATGAGATTGCGACGGCACCACAGGGACGAGGTGGGTGAGATCGCAGAGGCCGTCAACGACATGGCGGTCCGCATCGAGCGACAACTCTCCGGACAACGCGAGCTATTGGCCGCCGTTTCACACGAGATTCGAACGCCGCTAGCGCGTCTGCGGGTCCTGGTGGAGCTCGAACGTACGAAGCCGCAAGATCCAAGGCGACTTGATGCAATCGAGGCCGAACTCGTCGAAATCGACAGCCTCGTGGGGCAATTGTTGGCCCAATCAAAGCTCGACTTTAGCGCGGTGGACCGACGACGACTCTGCGTGGCAGAGGTTGCCAGCACCGCCTTAGCACGTGCAAACTTGCCGCAGCAATTGTTGAATGACAAGAGCGATGGTGCTTGCGCTTTGGTTGACCCAAGCCTGATTGCCAGAGCCCTGGCCAATCTAGTCGACAATGCTCAGGGGCATGGTCAAGGCCTAACGGAACTGGCAATTACCCTCGAGCAAAACTGGGTAGTATTGGCCGTAAACGATCGTGGACCAGGAATCACGAGCGACGTGTTTCCAAGGCTATTCAAACCCTTTGAACGCAGTGGCGAAAAGGCAGGGCTCGGATTGGGTCTGGCACTGGTCGAACGCATCGCGCAGGCCCACGGTGGGAGTGCGTTCGCGCTGCCACGCGATGAGGGTGGCGCCTCTGTGGGCTTTCGCATCGCATGCGAAAGTTGACAGCGGGTATCGTGAAGGCAGATACTAACCAACTCGCAACCCCGATGAGCCGACGATTGCAAAATGCTTCGACCGCGCGCCGAATCGCGAATCTTTTGGTACTGGCGGGCGTTGCGACGGCAATCTTCTGGTTTGCGGTACGAAAGCCCGACAAAAGCCCGCCTAGTCGTGACGCCTCGGGTGGGCAGTCCGAAGGTGTCCCCGCAACTTCGGCAACGCAAATGCCGGTTGGCGCAAATCCTTCGCCAACGACCGTCAATACTGCAGCGGTACTCCCCACGTTGAATGTCCCGATCGACGAAGCCCAGCTCATGGTACAACTTCGTCGCGTCAAAGAATCGAACCCCGAACTCGCGATTCAACTCGCCAGGGATGGAAATCGACGCTTCCCGAATAGCGCCGACGCCCCCGAGCGAACGTCAATCCTGATTCATGCCCTGTCCAGTCAAAATCGCCCGTCCGAAGCCCGCGGTGAAGCCGAAGACATGGTCAATCGATATCCAGATTCAGCTTGGGTCCACGAAATCGAAGCTTTCACCGGTGCACATCGACATCGAAACGCGCGCGTGAACGACGCCGGAGAGCTCGAGTACAATTGAAGTACGGGCGACCGAACCGGCGCGTAGTCAAGTGTCGGACACGACAAAACATCCCAAATTCCAGTAACTCGGCTCAAGAGAATCGCAATACTAGCGGGTACCAAATGGTCTAGGATGGTATCGTGAACTCTTCTGATATGGACTTCGGTATTCGACGGTTGGGTGACTGCCAGTTTGATTCGCCCATTACGCTATCCACAACGAATGACGATAACATTGCGAATTACGTTACCGACAATCAACGCGTCATTTATCAGGTTGATGTCGATTTCGAAGACTGTGAAAGAACTCGGCTCAGCGCGGGGCTATTCGAGAAAGCCGGACCGCGACAACGGATATTCTTCAATCCGAGCGAGGTACATGCTGCAATACTGACAGCCGGTGGGTTGTGCCCGGGCCTCAACGACGTGATTCGCTCGATTGTAATGACCCTGTGGTACCGGTACGGCGTGCGGCAGATTACGGGTGTGCGCTTTGGATACCGCGGACTTTACGATATCGATGACAGCCTGCGAGTGAGCTTGGATCCGGCCGCGGTGCGCGACATTCATCGCACTGGTGGGACGGTGCTGGGTTCCTCTCGCGGGGGCGGTAATCGCATCGCTGATATGGCGCAAGCCTGTCTGCGTCTCAATATCAATCTGCTTTTCTGTATTGGGGGAGACGGCACGCAAAAAGGCGCAATGGCCCTGGCCCGTGAATTCTCGAGAATCAATTCAAGTTGTGCCGTCGTCGGCATACCGAAGACCATCGACAATGACTTGAGTTTCGTCGAGCGCTCCTTCGGTTTCGATACGGCAGTTTCAGAGGCCGTCATGGCCGTTGCTGCCGCGCACACGGAGGCCCGCGCCGCCGTTGACGGAATTGGTCTAGTCAAGGTCATGGGAAGGCAATCCGGTTTCATTGCCGTGCACACAGCGCTCGCCCAAAATGACGTGAATTTCGTCCTAATTCCGGAGGTACCGTTCGAGCTCAAGGGTGTAAACGGCCTGCTTCGACATCTGGAAGATCGGCTCAAGGCCCGTCATCATGCCGTGATACTCGTGGCTGAAGGAGCAGGCCAACAACTGCTGGAAGCAACCAATCGGACCGACGCTTCCGGCAACGTGAAGCTGGCCGACATTGGGCCTTTCTTGTGCGACAACATCAACGCACATTTCCGCAATTTGGGGCGCGAAGTGAGTATCAAGTACATTGATCCGAGCTACATCATTCGGAGCGCGCCCACGATTGCGAATGATTCAATCTATTGTCAACGGCTTGGGGCCAACGGTGTGCACGCTGCAATGGCGGGAAGAACGGAATGCCTGGTTGGTCTCGTCAACGGCAGATTCGTGCATGTGCCGATGGCGCTGGCTGCCGGCAAACGCAACTTCGTCGACCCCGAAAGCGCGCTCTGGCGCGACGTCATCGAAGCCACGGGCCAGCCGCCATTAATGTTGAATTTGCTGTAATTGAACTCCTTCCGACTGTATCGTTGACCTCTCACATTCCACTTGAGAAGTTGGTGACCTCTACCTTGGATTTTCATGGGCTACCTGTACCTCCGTCGCGACGTTCGCGACCTGCGGTGCTGCGCGCAAGGTCGGATCTTTTGTTGGTACCTATTTTTCCGACGGATATGGTCTAAGAGCTCACTTGGAAATATTGCTGCCGAAGCTGGTTTTCACGGAATTTCGCGCTCAGAGTTGCCCCTATCGTCCGTCGACACTGTGAAAACAAAGGATATTTGGGCGTCCGACCGAAGTATTCTGGGTCCGGATGTGATATCGACCTCTGCGCTAGTACTTGGCGGCGCCGCTATGATTAAAGCAAAATAGTGCGGCCCACTCGGGGACCCCCCACGATGCGACTAGGAATCGATTTTGGCACTACGCGAACCGTCGTTGCGGCCGTTGATAAGGGTCGTTATCCGGTGGCGATCTTCGATACCCCCCAGGGACTCGCCGATTTTCTTCCGGGCCTTGCATTTGCAAATAGTACCGGCATCGATTTTGGTTATGAACCTGGCACCGAGGCGGAAGGTTCCCGGGCACTGAGATCGATTAAGCGAGTCGTGGGTTCATTGGCTCCGGATGATCCAGTCCCGGGCCTCGAAACGCATACGGCAGCAAAGGCGCTGGCCACGGACTATCTGCGATTCGTTCGGCGAATGTTGGTTGAGCAATCCAATTTGGAAATTGGTGCGAACGAACCGCTGGAGGCAATGGTGGCCGTTCCGGCAAATTCGAACACTGGCCAGCGCTTCGTCACGGTCGAGGCGTTTACTCGAGCGGGCTTTCAGGTCGTCGGTATGCTGAACGAGCCCACGGCGGCGGCGATTGAATTTGCGCACAGAAATCTCGGCGCAATTGGCAAACGGACTCCTAAACGTTATGTCGTTGTCTATGACCTGGGTGGGGGCACTTTCGATACTTCGGCTGTGTCCCTGGCGGAGCGTCGGTTCGAATTGCTCCGAAGCGAAGGCATCGGGCAACTCGGCGGAGACGACTTTGACGAGGTGATATTCGACTATGCGCTCGAAGTTGCCAATATCGACCGTTCGAGCATTGGGCGTTCGAATCAGTCAAGAATGCTCGAATTGTGCCGCGAAGCGAAGGAATCACTCACCACGGCGAGTCGCAAGCTGCTGATCGACTTTAGCCGAGTCTTGCCGATTGAAACTTCAATCGTGCTCGACGTCGATGAGATTTACGGGCGTTGCCAGCCCCTGATTGATCGAACTCTCGAGCTTCTGGATCGCGTGCTTGGTAGCCTGACCAGCTTCGGAATCGACCCGGGTAATCAACGGGAATTGGGCGCAATCTATCTGGTGGGTGGAGCCACGTCGTTTCCTCCGGTGAGTCGTGCGCTACGCAAGCTTTACAAACGAAAAATCCTGCTCGCGCCGCAACCGCACGCGGCAACTGCAGTGGGCTTGGCAATTGCCTGTGATCCGGATGCTGGCATATTCGTTCGCGAGTCGGTTACGCGCCATTTTGGTGTTTGGCGCGAAGGGGAAGGGGGGCGAGCCAAGATCTTCGACCCAATTTTGCTCAAAGATACGGCCGCATCGGATCAAAACGGGATTCGAATCGAGCGCAGTTATCGCCCTGCGCATCGGGTGGGCCACTTGCGGTTTCTCGAATGCACCGACATCGACGTTCACGGACAACCCGCTGGAGATCTAACGCCCTGGGGTGATCTTTACTTCCCTTACGATCCGGATCTCGCGGACCGCAATGACCTGGAACGACTACCAGCGGCGCGTTGCGATGGCCTCACGAGTGAAGAAATCGTGGAGGTTTACGAATACGGTGCCGGCGGTGGAGTGACCATCTCGATCGAAAACAGAACTCACGGTTATCGCAGGAGGTACGCCGTACCCTGGGGCGCCAGCAGCACCGAATAGCGAAGCCAGACCCAAACAGGACGTCTGGCTTTCAGCTGTCAGCGATCAGCTGTCAGCCGGCACTCCGAAACACTAATTGCTGACGGCTGAAAGCTGGTAGCCATGACAACATTGAGAAATATTTCGCCAAATTGGTCAAGAGTACGCCGCTCAGGGCTTAATAACCGCCTGTCCCTTTTCCCAGTTACACGGGCACAGTTCCCCACTTTGTAGTCCGTCGAGTACTCGAATCACTTCGCCGGTATTGCGGCCTACGGATAGATCATTGACGTTGACCCAGCGAATTGCTCCTCCGGGATCAATGGCGAAGGTTGCGCGTAGCGCGACGCCACTGCCGTGAAGTACACCAAATGCCGAAGCTAACTCGCGTTTCGTGTCCGCCAGCATCGGATACGGCAGATGTTTCAGTTCCGGGTTGGCGTTACGCCACGCCAAATGCACGTACTGTGTGTCGATGCTCACGCCGAGCACTTGAACGTCTCGATCTTCGAAGTCATTGATTCGCTTGCCAAAATCAGCAATTTCAGTCGGGCATATGAACGTGAAGTCCATCGGCCAGAAGAAGATGACCAGCCACTTACCCCGATATGAATCATGGCTTATCTCTTGAAACTCACGGCCCTTTTCCAGGCTTACTACTGCTGTTAGCCTAAACTCAGGCACTCTGTCTCCCACGGTCAGCATGAAATCAGGTCCTTGTCGATTGCGGATCAGACTCAGCGGCTGGAGCCCTAAAGTCCGCCGCACAGTAAAGCACGGGTAGGCCAAGACCCACAAATAGCAATTGCATTTATTGCCGGGTCAATCGCAAAGTCGCGGGTTCTTCCGCAGTTCACGTGTGAATCGTACTGGATTTTTACGTAGCGGGTTGATTGATTGGACGACCATTGCTACTTTCATGCGAGGCACATGTCACCGCTTGCTCCCGGGTTACTCGTAGCTGCGCCGCCCCTCGGTGATCCTAACTTCGATCGGTCCGTTGTGTTGTTGGCTACTCACGGCCCCGAAGGGGCCTTTGGGTGGGTCATCAATGGTCGAGAATTGATGTCGCTCTCCGATCTACTTGTACGTGCCGATGTTACAAATACACCGCCCGCCCTTCGAGGAGTTGTGCGCGTTGGTGGCCCCGTCTCGCAAGAGCAAATATGGCTGCTATATCGAAACGAAGATCGATTCGATGAAATCGATGGCCAGTTCGACGTAGGCACGCAAATACTCGCCACGGCTTCGCGTCGAGTTCTGGAGGCGCTGGGTGACGGCCGCCCGCGCGGCAATGTCGTAGGCCTAGCGGGATATGCGGGTTGGGCGCCATCTCAGTTGGAGAATGAAATCCGTCAAGGTGCATGGCTGCCAACGGAAATCGATCCGGCGGTTGTCTTCGACGTGCCGGCGGATGAAGCCTGGCAAAGGGCCTATGCCCTGGTGGGTGCGACTCCGATGTCATTCACTACGCGGACGGTGGGTTTGGCGTAGTCGACCGAGGGCGTTAGCTTGAAGCCATCGTTTCAATTGTTCGCGCTCGCAGCCGGCGTACTTTACGCAACCTTCGGGCAGCCTGCCCATTGCCAGCAAACTTCGGCGGTCGCAGCATCTGCTTCACACATCGCCAGGCAGGCTCGTTGCCCCCCCGAGATGGTGCAAGTCGAAAGAAGCTGCATCGATCGCTGGGAAATCACGACAGTCGATGTGCGGACGCATCGTGAGCTTTCGCCCTATTTTCCGCCGCATCCAGTCTCGCTCAGACGAGTCTTCGATACCTGGCAAATTGAGCGATCCAGTACAGGTGATGCCCAGGCCAGGCTTTTGCCACTGCCCGAATTGCCCGATTGGCAATTGACCGAGGACTTCGAACCCCTGGCGGTGAGTCGTGAGGGCGTCACGCCGCAAGGATATCTCTCACGCGACATGGCTCGACGTGCCTGCACCAATGCCGGCAAACGACTGTGTCGCATGGACGAATGGAAGCGCGCGTGTCGTGGGAGTGCGAACCGCGACTTCCCGTACGGAAGTAACTACGTGCCGGGGGCCTGCAACGTTGGGCGTTTGACTCATGCCGCATATGTCCTTCACGGCAATGCGTCGATAGGACATCTCGACCCGAGGCTCAATCTAGTCTGGGAGCAAGGGCGCAGCCCACTATTGCGAACCACCGGAGCCACCAAGACCTGCGTAAGTCGCTGGCACGACGACGGCATCTACGACATGGTTGGAAATCTCGATGAATGGGTCGACGATGACGGAGCGGGATTCGTCGGCGGTTTCTACGCGCGATCATCCACCAAGGGCTGCGACGCCCGAGTTCGAACTCACCCCCCCAGTTACTTCGATTACTCGACGGGTGCTCGCTGCTGCCGCGATGCCGAATAGGTGCGGTCAGTCGAGCGACAGTGCCGTCTCGGGACAAACATCGACGCAGGCTGCGCAATCCGAGCAATCGTCTTCACTCACGTGAACTTTGCCGTCATTGACTTTGAGCGCTTCACTCGGGCAACTTTCAGTGCAATCGCCACAACCCGTGCATTTTGCTTCCGTAACTTTGACTGCCATTGGGATCTCCTTAGTAACTCTAAATTCTTAGCGTGGAATCGCTGTGAAGTTGTCGCCTCAATTTGGGTCAACTAGCGAACTTCGCAAGGCAATTTTGAGGCTTCGACCTCAAGAATATCCTACCGTCGGTTTTATACTGACCACGTTCAATGATTGTTTGCGTATATTACGCGCAGTCGATGTGACTGTTAAGCGGCGGACTCACCTCGACCGTTGCTGCAAAACAGTCCGTATTTTAGCGCTAAGCACTGCCCATACGGCTCAAAACGCGGCCGAGGCGGTCCAGGGAGGACTGCAAACCTTGCGCGCTTGATTCTGGAAAAATCGGGTTGCCATAGTAGGACCATGACAAGGCCAAGAGTCGCTCGTCGGGGGACCGGGGAGAGGGAAACGTTCGGAACACCAAGCATGACTCGGATTGCTCACTCCAGGTGAGCGCGACGTCTCGTTCGGGAGTATTTGCTAACACTCGACCGGTCAGACTCTCTCCCCAAGCCAAATCGAGGCGACAATCTCCACCATCATCGGTAGGCACGCCGCCGGAGACCGTCAGCCATTGAGCCAGCGCCGCAGGATCGGTAAAGAACACGTGTGCAAATCCGGGCGTGGTCTGCACGGGCTGCAGGAACCAACGCACGTGGCGAGGCAAATCCGGGTGACAACTGATCCCATGGTCCAGTATCCCGAGCGCGGTCCGCCACGCGGACACCATTCCGTCTTCCTCGTCTTCGCTGCGCAATCCCTCATGGGTCAGCACGACTTCGCCGTCCGCGACCTCGATCGTCAGCCGTGACGAGCCCACCTCATACACGACACACTTGTCGGGAATTGACTGCGCGACGTGCACGCGCACGCTTAGGCCCATTGCAGGCCAAGACAGCGTGAGGACGCTGCCTTTCGTCGCATCGCCGACGACAGCATCCGCTTGCCAGCGTGTCAGCCCACGAGCCGTGGCGCATTCCTGCCAAAGCCGATTACGACTGGCGGAAACGGATCGGTGAACGGTGATGCAACGGCTCACGGTACGAGTTCTGGCACTTAGCGAACAATCGGCACTAACCGATTGCTCCACGACGGGTGGGCACGGGGCGAATCATGCGAACCGTCTGCGCGGTCGAACTAGAATTCGTTGTGTTCACCCAGGGAGAGCAATTCAATATCAGCGAATCGGCCCCGAAGCTAGGGTAATGCGACACCAAAGCCGCGAGGTTTGGCCGAGTGGGGTCAACATGCGGGACCCGCCCGCACGCTGTCGCGCCGGCCTCGGGATTCGAGTGACAAGCATGTTGGGTCTGATTTTTTTGATGGCACTGCGGCACGGTAAAGGTGGTGACGCGGTGGCTGTGATCAGAGTGCAGTGTGCAGGGGCAGTGGGTGGTGCGGGGGTGGAATGGGTCTTGTGGTGGGTGGCGTGGGTTGTGGTTGGGGGGAATTAGTTCGGGCGCAGTGGGTCGAAAGTCACTTGAGGCCCGGAAGTTAGTGTGTACACTTTTTTACCATGAGTCATACGATTACCATCCGTCTTGACAAGGAACTCGCGGCTTGGCTCGAAGAAGCCGCTGCCGAGAGCGGCGTGCCTCAAGGTAAGATCATTCGCGATCAACTGGAAAAAGTGCGACAAAGTGCAACGGTTCGCCCATTCATGCGCCTGGCAGGCAGCATCGACGGACCCAAGAATCTCTCCTCGCGTAAAGGCTTTTCAACCAAATGAAAGGCATTGCGGATACTGGATTTCTGGTTGCTTTCGTAAACCGAACTGATCGGCATCATCGTTGGGCCTTAAGCCTTGCTGAGCGCGTCACTGAACCGCTGCTCACATGCGAAGCCGTTCTGGCAGAAACGGCTTTTCACCTCAAGAACGTGGGTATTGTTTTGGCGATGATCCGAGAAGGATTGGTGGCCATTGCCTTTGATTGCGCCGACCACCTTCCAGAGCTCGAAGCGCTTGCAAAACGCTTTGCCGATCGCGAACCGGATTTGGCGGATCTGTGCCTGATTCGCATGAGTGAGCTCTATTCGCGTCACAGTGTAATCACAACGGACCGCAAAGACTTCCGAATCTACCGGCGCCACAAGCGGGAGGTTATCCCGATCATTTGCCCACCTGGAAAATAGGCACTGAGCCTTTTGGATATCTCCCCGAAACGTTGAACAGCTTACAATTGAGTGGTGTCGGGGGAAGCTCGCCCTTCGGCAGGGCGGCCAAGCGAAAGACGACGATGACTATAAATTGGACAGATTCCCAGACAACCGATCCTTCAACAGTCGTAACTGTCCTCGAAGCAACGCTTGCGGGTAAGAAGGTTCACGTCGACGTTACCAAAGAGGCGATTGAAAGCCATGGGGTAGAGGCCTGCAAGCGCGTCGCGGAGCAGAAGATTACGGAGGCGACGAAGAGGAAGGGTGTAGTGGTCGGGCGGGTGACCGTCACGAGTTATGATTTTGGAGAGTAACGCGCAGCCTGTGATCAGAGTGCAGGGTGCAGGGGCAGTGGGGGGTGCGGGGGTGGAATGGGATTTGGGGCGTGGGTTGGGGGTGGGGCGCACTTCGCGTTCCCCACCACGCCCGCCCCATTCAACAAAACCCTCGCCGCATTGCCCCTGCGCGCTGCACCCTGCACGCTGATCACAATTTGAGCTGCCTCCGCTTGGCTCTTTGATTGTGCCGTCGTGCTCGGGCGCGTCAAGGACTGCGCTGGCTTCGCCAGCTTGCCGCGCATGCGCGCGGTGCTTTGTATCCTTGACACGCCCTGCGCGCGACGGCGTTGGGGTGGGTGCTTTTGTTAAGGAGGCAATCAATGCTCAATATCTATCCGGTCGTTCTCGAATTCATTGGTTCTATTCGCCCGCTCTTGGCGCAGATTGAGCGCCGGGACCGTGACCTTGGGCGGCAATTGCGGCGCGCTGCTAGCAGCGTCGCGTTAAACCTTGGGGAAGGCATGTACTCGCGCGGGGAGTTAAAGACGGCGCGCTATCACACAGCGCTTGGCTCCATGCGCGAGAGCTGGTCCTGCTTAGAGGTGGCTCAGGCGTTTGGCTATGTTCGCGCGTTTGATGCCACTTTGGGTGCGCAGATGAATCAGATCATTGGCACGCTGGTTCGGCTGGTTGAGGGGAAGCGGTAGGGGGGTTGACGCTAACCACCGGCGGTTGGCTTTAGCCGGTTTCCGAGTCAGCTACTGCTCCACCTACGGCGTTAAAACCCCAAAACTCCCATCTTTCCCAATTCGTACCGCGACGGGTAACTCATCCCTGAACAGTAGCAGTGCAGCGTCATTCGAGACAATCGTGCTCGCCTCGGTGTTCGTTGGGCCGCCGTAGTCGCTGGTGTCGAACATTATCTTTTCGGCGGCGGTTGCTAGGGATGCAATGGGTGCAATGCGCATGCGGGTGTCGCCGAGGCCTGAGCGCCATACAATGATTACGTTTTCGCCCATTGGGGAGAGGAGCCACCACCATTTGCTTTCAATTCCGGGTAACTTGGCAGAGCTCGTTTTGCAGGCGTCGGGGGTGCAATCGAGGCGAGTGATTTCGAAGGAATTCTCGACGTGGGTGGCCCACGCTATGCTGACGCCATCTTTTGTGCAGTGGAGTTCGGATTCGGCGGCGCGATCAGCGGGTAGTGTGGTTTCGACTGGTTTTGACCAGTTGCCGTCGTGGAGTTGGGTGACGGCGAGTACGGTCTTGCCACCTGCTTCCGCGCCTTTGGTTTTGGAGCTCACTTTGCGATCCCAGACGGCTAGTCCTACGACGCCCTCGCTTTCACAGGTGTGAAAGGTGCCTTTGAGGGTTGCTTTGAAGTCGCCCGCGTCGTGCAGGCGCCCGCCGACTACGTTCTTCATTACCAGTCGCGTTGAGTCCGGCATGCCTTCGACCCAGACTGCGTAACCGTGTAGGCTGATGGGTTTGATTGCGGGGGCTTTGGTCGGTAGTTTGAGTGAGGGTCCCGCTTTGCCGTTGTTCACGAGTACCGCAACGGTTCCTGGCGCCGCCATGGCGGGATCGGGGCCATGGCCTTTGCCTTTCTTTGCAGGTTTCGGCGGCTCTTTTTCTTCGGGGACGACTTCGTCTTCGACGGCGAGTCCATTGACCAAGAGCCTTCCCGTGCCGCCGTGAACACCAAAGGCTTTTCCGGTTTCTAGGTTGTAGGCCATCATGCCTTTTTCTTGCAGGCCTGCGGCGAAGATACCACTCGTCTCTGCAACGAGTTGTACGGTTTGCTGTGGCAGCTCGGGCACAGCGGCGTTGGTTGCCTTGCACGTGATTTTGGCAAAGCCTTTGGCGAGTTCACACCCGAGAGGTCTTCCCTTGCCCTCTTGATCTTTGAGCAAAAGGAGGGCTTTACCATCTGGTTCGAGCCACGGACCATCGGTGCGTTTTGGTTTGTCGCTGAGGGCTTTCCAGTTCTGCTGGGTGATGGGAGGTTCGGTTGCCGGCGTCGGTTTCGGTACGCCCACGACGATTGCAGCGGGGAGTTCCGCGTCTTTTGCGGTTTCCCAGATTGAAGTAGTGGCGGGGATGAGCGTTTCGTCGTTAGCAAGCTTACAGCTGGATTTGCCTTCGGCACAGAAGAGTTTTTCTTCGAGCTTACGACGCAGCATCGCTGGCTTGCCAGTGGTGTCGAGCGAACCATAAAGGTCGTTCGCGTATTTCATGCAGGGGCCTGGCCACGTGTCTTTGGGGTCCGGCACCGAGGGATTGCTGAGCTGGATCAGGCGGAGTTGCCTGAGGCGCACTGGAAGAGCGGAGGTCGCGGCATCGCCCGCCAAGCATGTCGAAAGTGCGCTCCACGACTTGGACGCCTTGTCATCGGAACAACCCGCAGCCAGCCAAACGCAAGCGGCCGCCGCAGCAAGAGTCAACACGCCAGTACGCCCTCGTTCAACACCGAGCTTTTTCATGTGGCGGACGATAAGCCACATCCGCGCGAAGCACACGCTGAATCGAAAGAGTGACGGCTAGATGAACATCACACTTCGAAATTGGCCAACGCCGCTACCAAAATGGGAGAATTATCCAGTCATGCCGGTTCAAATCGTTCACACTTTGGGGGGCTGAGCCGTCAAGGTGCGCGATTCACTGTGATAGCGTCAATGCTCCGGCATCGAGCGAAATCTCGTAGTAGCCGTGACTGTCCCGCACCGCTTTGGCGGAGCGTGCCGCCGTGCGGTCCCCAAAGAATCCCAGGGCACTGTAGTCACGTGCGGCTCAACTTGCCGCCTTTTTGCCTCAGACGTGATTGTGCTTGCCTTTCGGCGAAAATCAGCGGCAATAACTGTCTTATGGCTAGGATTATGGGCTCCGGGTCGAAATTTGTGCGAGCCGAGCGCGCCTGGCTATAGATCGAAACAAACTAACGCAGGGAACACTACGATGGGAAATTGGATTAAGAATTGTGTAGTTGGTTCAGCAATTGTGGGCAGCTTAATCGCCGCTCGACCCGCGCTGGCAGCCGTTAGCATGGTTCTCAAGGCTGGTGACATCCGAGGGGAAAGCGCCGTCACGAAGCACGAAGGCGAAATTGACGTGCTGGCGTGGAGTTGGGGAGTGGCTCAGCCTAACGTCAGAGTTGGTTCTGCTGCCACCGGGAAGGCCGCTGTCAATGCTTTGGTCATTACCAAGTACGTTGATCAGGCGAGTCCGCTGCTATTTCAGGATTCAGCTCAAGGCAAGGTATTGCCACAAGCCAACTTCGTGGCGATCAGGGTAGGTGGTAAGGGGAACATAGAGTTCATAAAGATCAAATTGGAGAACGTGATCGTCGCTTCGGTGAGCACAGGCAAGGCTTCGGCAAACGACCGCTTCACGGAAGAGGTATCACTTGTGTTCTCGGCCGCGGAATACACCTACGTGCCGACCAAAGCCGACGGAAGCGCTGGCGCTGCGGTAACCATTCGTTGGAGTTTGGGCAAGTAACTCATGGCTACGGCGGTGGCACGGGCTGCCTTCGTCGCGCCACATTTCTTTCTATGACATGACGGCACGGAAAGCCACGTGCCGTCATGTCCCAAATCGGCACGAGACGCCGACTTTTGGCAGCTCAACGATGAAGCGCGACCCGCGAGGTTGAGCAGGCTCGTGGCGCAGCACGCCCGCATGTTCACGTACGATTCCATGGGAGAGTGACAAACCCAGCCCCATCCCAATGCCGACACTCTTGGTGGTGAAGAACGGGTCGAAAATGCGCTGGGCGATGGTTTCTGGGATACCAGGCCCGTTGTCTGTGAACGAATACACAACGCGATCCCTTTCGCTCCGAATCTCTATGATGAGCTCAGGTGGGGTTTGCCCGGGCAGTTCGCTGAGTGCGTCGCGCGCGTTCGTGAGCAGGTTGATGAACACTTGCTGTAATCGGTCCGCATCGCCCATGACCTTGGGCAATGCGGGCTCGACACGCAACTCTGCGTGCACCCCTTGGCGCTCCAGGCCCTCGGACAGTAGCGCCAAAGCCGCCTGGACCGCCGCAGGCGCGGCCAGTGGAACCATCTTCAACGGTGCCGCGCGACCAAACATCCGCACGCTGTCGACGATGCGACCCATGCGACGAGCCGCCTCCGAAAGTGTCTCGAGATCCCCGTGACTCTCCGCGATCGTCGCGTTGGGGCGTGCCGTCAGCAGCTCGACCAGCATGTGGATAGCGGTGAGCGGCTGGTTGAGTTCGTGTGCAACTCCCGCGGCGAGTTCGCCGAGCGACGTGAGTTTCGCGGCAAGCAGCAGTTGGTCTCGGGTCCGTTGAAGTTCCTGCCGCTCTTCGTGGAGTTGGCGGACCAGGTCACCGACCTCTTCCGCCATTGAATTGACGAGGAACGCCAACACATCCGTGGGGCTACCGGTAAAGTCGCGATTGGCACGAACACCAAAATCACCTCGGGCAACTCCAAGTAAGACATCGCTCAGCGCTGCGATCTCGGGTCCGATCTGCTCGTTCGGCGGGTTGTCGTCAGAGGGGGCCACTGCACTCCTCCGCCATCTGGCGCGCCCAAATCTGGGCGCTCTCGAGATCGGCAAACATGCGGGTTGGAATCGCGGCCTTGTTGAGGCCCAGGAAGAATGAGCCAATGGCTCGGGCGAGCAGCGTGTTGCAGACGAGTGCATGTGCGCAGCGCGTTTCGCTTGGCCGCGGGCTCGACCAAACGCGGCGCGCAGCCGCATCTTGTGAAGCCACGCGGTCGACCAGCACGATGACGGCCTGCTTGCGACCCTCCGCCTGTGCGATCCGATCGAGAGCCTCGAGCGAAGCCTGTGCCGATTGTGGACTTTGTTGGTAGCCGGGTTTGGGTACGGCCACGATCACGCCGGGCTGTAACCGGTAGTAGGCGCCCGCGTCAGTACTTGGCAGCTGCTCCCAATTGGGGATCGGGGGAGGGGCAGTCATGGTCGGGGAGAGTACACGATGCGGAGCCAGTGCGCGATCGAGAGTCGAGCGCGCACTGGCCCCAATCCTGATTGTAGCCAAGGAATGGCTGCCTCGAACGTCGCTCCGACGCTCGGCACGAGGAGCCTGCCACACCACTCAAGAGTTCGGTTACTGGGCCAGGTGCCCAGACCAAGCCGACATCCTATGCGAGATTGGCGACGAGGCGGCTAACGCCGCGCCCAACGTGCAGATGACCGTGCTCCACTTGAAGAGGGTGGTCAAGTTCGCTTGAATTGCATAATCGGTCGCGTCGCTGGTTTGCGCCGCGATGAATGGACGATGCGGACGCCGGTTGGCGCTCACCCAGGGTCGCGTCACCCGGCAATCTTTGCTAATGTGGCCGCCTTGATGGCAAAAGGACTGGTGCTTGCAAAGCGATTTCGCTTAGTAACTAAGCTAGGCGAAGGAGGCATGGGGTCAGTCTGGAGAGCCGATGACCTTACGCTCGATTCGCAAGTGGCAGTCAAGCTTATCGACCCGAACATTGCGAGCTCCGCCGAAGCGCTCGGTCGCTTCAAACGCGAAGCGCAAGCTGCGGCAGCCCTCCGAAGCGTACACGTGGTTCAGATTCTGGACCACGGCTTCGACGTCGAGAACGGCCTTCCATTCATTGCGATGGAGCTGCTCGAAGGTGAGAGTTTGGCGGCGCGTCTGACGCGAATGCAGCGCCTGCCGGCAATGGATACAGCTGACATCTTATCGCAGGTCGCACGCGCGCTGACCCGCGCCCATGAAAAGGGCATTGTTCATCGCGACCTCAAGCCAGATAACATCTTTCTCGTGCATGAGGGCGAAAACGAGATCGCCAAGGTGCTCGACTTTGGCATAGCCAAACGCACGGGCGTGCTCGGAAACACCGGCGGCGTAAAGACCAACACGGGCGCAATGCTCGGCACGCCGTATTACATGAGCCCCGAGCAGGCGCTGGGGCAGTCCACCATCGATCACCGCACGGACATCTGGTCGCTCGGCATCATTGCTTATGAGTGCCTCACTGGCATGCGTCCGTTCGACAAGGAAACACTCGGTGCGTTATTGATGGCGATTTGCAATGAACCACTGCCAGTGCCATCCACGGTAGCTCCAGTTCCATCGGGCTTCGATGCCTGGTTCGCCAAGGTGGCAGCCCGAAAGCCCGAGGAGCGCTTTGCTTCCGCTGCGGAGGCGACGGCTGAATTGCGCCTGGTCTGCGGGAATGCGCCGGGTCGCCTGTCAAACGCGGGCTTGCCGCCGGAATCAGCCGTGCCGTCCGTGAACCGTCCAGCATTGCTCGACCAAACAGCTGCACCGTCTTCAGTGACGATGTCTGGCACGAAGCAAACGCGGCCTGCGAAAACTCTGCTCGCGGCAGTGACGGCATTGCTGATCGTTGGCGCGGCCGTGTTCGTATGGCTCAAGGTGCTAAGGGATCCGGCAAAGGCCGTCGAGCGCGCGACGGCAAGCGCCGCGATATCTCCCCCGAGCATGGAGCCACTAGCGGTCGTGACCCATGCGGCACCTGTTGCAGCAGCGTCCGCGCCGGTTGCGCACGATGTTGTATTGACGGCCCAGTCGACTTCGAGCGTGTCCCCGTCGGCAACGACCAACCCCACACCGGCACCGATAAATAAGCGAGCACCCGCATCTCCTGGGTCCAAGCATGAAGTCGCGCCCACGCCACCGAACGCCGCTCCAGTAACGTCAGCAGCCGCGCCCCGCCCAGCGAGCCACCCCGGCAAGCCGGAAGATTTTGGCTTCTAGTCATCGTTGAACGTGTGCTGGCCGGCGGCCGTGATTGGAAAACCGCGCGTAGCGGAGACGTTGCCGCTGAAAAAGGCAACTGCGCTCGTTGTGTTTGCTTGGCCGCTCCACTCCCAAAAGCCCGCTGCGGCCTACGATTCGACGGCCATCAGCCATCACCACCCGTGCGCATACCCGACGGTAGGCTGCAGAACTAGGCCAGAGTGAGGAAGGGAGACTGCCGCGGACAGAGCTAGCGTTAGGCCGTGGCGCTGTGCCAATTTCCAACGCAAGCCCGTGGTGGCGGATGCGTAACCAAGGCCGTAGCTTCGCTCCGCTGAGAGGCGCTGCACCGAACCGTCAGCCTTCATAACCATCACATCAGTACGCGTGTCGAAGGACGCGACTCCGATGTCTGCTCCTTCGAACGCGCGTACTGGTGACGAATCCTCGCCAAACCAATATCGGATACCGGCTTCGACCTGTGCCGGAAATGAATGGAATGACGGCCCGCCAACGGCCATGCCGGAGCGCATATGAAATGCAACATTGCTCGATCGCCGGTACTGCATTGACAGCAAGAGACGGGTACTCGAAGGTGCTAGCCCGCCGCTAATCTGGTCTCCCATGGATGACGCAGAAGTGAATCGGGTGCGCGATCCGTCTGTCGTGTAGCAACTGTATGCACTGCCGGGCGCGCATACTCCGGTTGAACTTGCAATGTAGGGCAAATCCATGGCAAGTTCGAGCTCAAAGGCGGAACGTGGCGACGGTTGAGCAATGCGATGAGGCTCCGGATTCGGCAATGCGGTCTGCTGGCGAGGCGGCGGGTTCGCAGGCGGCGTTGGTAGCGGTTTTGACGGCGCCTTCGGTGAGCTTTGCGGTCGTGTAGAAGGCCCGGGCGGGCTCGCAACGGCCGTAGGTTCCGGTGCAGGCTCGACTCCGCCCAGCATCACAGACAAGGCAGCCACGACCGCCGAGAACACCCCGCTGCAATCAGACTCGTTGGCGGTGAGTTCTTGGGTTCCGATAGTGGCACCGTTCGCGTCCTGCGCGCTGATGGTGGCGCGCCATGCAGAACCATCGCGGCCGAGTTCAACCGACAATCTGCCCGTCGATGGGCCCGCAAAGGGATCGTAGCCGAGCTTGCCAACCAGTAATTGCACCAACAATGCTCGATCCGGGCATTGTTCGGCTCCAGCGGAGCGCGACAAGTTGAGTGAGTATCCATTCGATGTAGCAGCGGACCGTGTGCAGGTAAGAAGCAAAGTCAAGCAAGCCGCGTATCGCAAACTATTCATACGCGTACATCACTCCAAGGACTTAGAATCTTCAAAAAAAGATCAAGGTCGTGGAGAATCGAGCAGCCATCGGAGCCGCTGCGTGTAAAGTCCGTTCGGATCCATTGCGAGCCATGCTGCGGCCGTTGCCCGTGCCTCGTCGCGTCGATTGAGTCGCAATAGTGCTTCAATTGCCACCACCTGACACGCACTTCGTAGCTGGCCGCGCGGAAAGCGCCGTTCGTATTCGCGACTCAACTCGAGCGCCAACTCTGGGTTGCTGGCAAGACTGCCACGCGCGTGCTCAACGAGCTCAGTCTCGACTCTCAACGTGCTGGTGTGTGGAACTGAGGCCAACGTCGGTTCGGCCAGTGGCAGGTCACTTGGCTCCACCGTTGGAACCTCACCCGACGTGGACGGCGCCCGTTCAATCTTGGGAGGGGTCGCAATGACCGCTGGGGCCGGGAGTTCGTCGAAATGACCCGGAGCCGAACGATGTGTGGCCGCCCATGCCATCGCCGTACTTACGACGCAACCCAGAATCACGCCCGTGACGTACTTGCCTCCCAACAAATTGAGCAGAGGCGCGCGGGGAGCAGGGCCAAGCTGAACTGTACGCATCAAGGCCCTCGCGTGAGTCTTCGCCGGCAGCGGTCGCAAGGGACGCGCCGCCTCGAGTAGTTCACGCACGCCTTTTGGCGCGTGCTCGTCATCGGTCCAGCGTGTGAGTTCAATCATGATGGCTCCGAGCTCGCGCAACGGCCCGTTCCATGAATCGGCGAGCGCCGTGAAGGCGAGAATGGACGGTTCCCACCGGGACTCTCATGAGCTCAGCAATGGCTTCGGCATTTAAACCCTCTAGCTCGAACAGTAGGAAGGTGGCGCGCTTCTCCAGGCTCATGCCATCTAAGATGCGCTCAAACCGAACTCGCTCTTGCGTCTGGACCAGTGCTTCCTCAGGGCCGTTACCAGTTGCTTCGACTTCTATTGAGACTCCGTAGCGCTCGCGCCGGAAGTACGCCCGACGGCGTTGACGTTTTGCAATGCGCAGGCAAATTCCAAAGAGCCAGGTAGTGAGCTTGCAGCAGCTCGGCTCATAACTATCGATTCGCCGGTGCACCACGAGGAGTACGTCCTGCAGCGCGTCGTCGAGATCGGCATCTCGCACACCAAGACGTTGCAGTGTGTACCAAATGAATTCACCGTGACGGACGTACACATCCCGCACGCAGAGCGCGGACAACGCCGTCTCACAGTTGGTCAGAGCTAGACTCGATGCCGGCACGTCGACCATGAATGCCCCTTCCATCTAGCTATCTTCAACAAAAGTGAGGTTTTTCCGATTCGGCGAACGTCGGACCGAATGAGTATTCTCTATGGAGGCCCACCGAAGCAATACTACGGCGCCGCATGCGCTGTCAGCGCCTAACAAGGGGGACAGCTTGGTATGATTAGGGCAAAGGGCCTATCGCAGTCGGGCCCCCGATCAAGCTCTGGCCGCCTCGCCACAGCTGCTCAAGGCAATCAGCCTCACGGCGCTGGGGACTTTGAATTAGGCCCAGGCGGGCATTCAGGTTGCGCTTGCCTGTGGCCAGGTTGAAAACTCCGACGGCGCCGCAGCTGTAGCCGCATCAGGTGCCGTTGCCGCGGCAGGGCTGTGGCCGCATCAGGTGCCGGTGCCGCCCCGTTCGGGCGAGGTCTCGAGACGCGCTGCCCTGCGCGCGCCGTCACGACAAGAGATAACTGCGTTCGGCTGAGTGCACGTGCTATTGGGGATTGCGTGAGCAAGGACGTCGAACTCCAGTGTCGGTGCGGTCAAGTTCACGGATGGCTACGCGATGTTTCGCCGAGCAGAGTCAATCGACCCCTCTGTTACTGCGACGATTGCCAGGCGTTCCTGCACTACCTCGGGCGAGCAGACCTTCTCGACGAACACGGCGGTACGGACGTCGTTCAAGTTGCGCCGAGCTCCGTGACGTTCGATCACGGTGAGGAATGTATCGTTGCCGTGCGATTGACTTCCAAAGGAATGCACCGGTGGTACGCCACTTGTTGCAAAACGCCACTCGGAAACACGTTGACCCCCGCAGTGCCCTTCATTGGAATGCCGCTCGAAGTACTTCGAGGTGCACCCACGGCTTCGGATCGCGATCAAACATTCGGCAAGGTCCGCGCCGCAATCATGGGAAAATTCGCGGTTGGTGGCCCTCCTAAAGGTTCGACAGGCTTCCCCATTGGAATGATTGCGCACGTAGCCCGTCTTTTACTGGGCTGGAAGCTTGGAGGTCGAGCGTGGCCACATCCGTTCTTCCGCAAAGGGACCGCTGCTCCAATATACCCCGTGACGATCCTAGAAGCCGGCGAGCGGGAAGCGCTGCGCGCGAAATGCGGACCGAATCCAACGGAGAGATAGCGCATGTCGCCAGCTGTAGCCGCATCAAGTGCCGCTGCCGCGGCAGGTGCTGAGGCTGTTGCAGGTGCTGTGGCTGCTGCCGCAGCCGCTGCCGCAGCCGCCGCTGCGACCGCCGTGGTTTACTGACTTCGACCACTTACCAGTTCACTTGGGCGCAATTAGGGCTAGACACGCCGAGCGCCATCACGGGTATCACATTCCAGTTCACCGATCCCTGCGGGTTCAATAACGGTTATTCAACTTCCCCCTGCACCCCAACGCCATTTGCCGTGGACGTAACCGTCGACGATCTGCAGTTCACGACTAACTAATTAGAGTCCGCATCGGGCGGCGGCCGAACCGGCTCGCCGCGGCTGTGGCTGCATCAGGTACCGTTGCCGTTGCCGTTGCCGCTGCAGGGGCTGTGGCTGCTGCTGATGCTGGTGCTGTTGCAAGCGCTGCCGCAGCTGCGGCTGCTGTGACCGCCACCGTCGCCGGTGCCGCCGTCCCTCAGAATCCGGTCACCGTGACGGGTACCGAGCTGTTCTTCGCGGTGCCGTCACCGAGTTGGCCGGAAGCGTTGTCGCCCCAGCACTGAATCGAGCCATTCGGTAGTAACGCGCATGTGTAGTCAAGGCCTGCAGCGACAGCCGTAGCATTGGTGATGCCCGACACCGTGACGGGCACCGAACTGTTCGTTGTAGAGCCGTCGCCAAGCTCGCCATAACCGTTCCAGCCCCAGCACTGTATCGTGCCATCCGTTAGAACTGCGCATGTGTGGTTAGCGCCAGTGGCAATGTTAGTGGCGCTTGAGATGCCCGACACCATGACTGGCACCGAACTACTTATTGTACTGCCGTTGCCGAGTTCGCCGTAACCGTTGTACCCCCAGCACTGAACCGTGCCCCCTATCAGAATCGCGCACGTGTGTGCGTCCGCGGCAACAGCAGTGGCGCTCGTGATGCCTGAAACCAGGACTGGCACCGAACTGTTGGTCCAGGTGTTATTGCCGAGTTGGCCGTAGCCGTCGTGCCCCCAGCACTGAACCGTGCCGTCCGTCAGAACCGCGCATGCATCGTACGAGCCCGCGGCAACAGCGGTGGCGCTCGTGATGCCCAAGACCGTAACTGGCACGGAACTATCGGTAGTCGTGCCGTTGCCGAGTTGGCCGAACGTGTTCACGCCCCAGCAGCGAACCGTGCCGTCCGCCAGTCGTGCGCACGCGTCGTAAGGGCCTGCGGCGACAGCCTTTGCCACCAGTTTTGCACTCGCAGCACCTCCGCTCGACTCGGTTCCGCCCGTGCCGTCGGTTGCTAGGGTTCCGCCAGCACTCGGGGCGCCACCCGATCCTGCGTTGCTTTCGGCGCTTGTGGCACCGCCGCACCCGATGCCAGCCAGTAGCAAGAGAGCAGCACGAAATTCACGCATAACGTTACCAGGTGCCTGGCTCCTCGATGAGCCGACAGCGGTGCCCTAAAACAAGTCCCACGGACATATGGACAAATAGGTTACCAGATTCGGCTTACCGCCGCTAATGCAGCCGCAGCAGTGGCCGCATCAGGTGCTGTGGCCGCTGCAGGGCTGCCGCATCAAGTGCCGCTGCCGCGGCAGGTGCTGAGGCTGTTGCAGGTGCTGTGGCTGCTGCCGCCGTTCGAGGGTCTCGCTTGTCTTTGCTTCTTGCGAACTGTAGTGCTCGGACGCTTCTATTGGTGAAAGCTGGCGCTCGGCCGTCACGGCTTGCGCAGAACTCTATCGCACATTGCGTAACGAGTACCCTGAAGTTCAACGCCGCGCGAACGCGGAACACGTCTCCATGGAGTATCTCCGCTGTACCGCCGCACGCTACGGTTCCGCCCAATAATCAGCATGCAGCCACAGTTGCTGCTGCCGCCGCAGCGCCAGGTCCAGCAGGCACGCACCCCCAAATGTTCACTAGGCCTACGCCGATTGTTCATTATGAGTAATTTCAAACCAACATGATTGCGTCGGTGCATCGTGGTTCGAAACCCATTGCCTGTAACCTACACGAAAGTGCGCTTCGCCGGGTGCATGCTGCATTGGATGGGTGTCGTCGATTCGGTTGCGTGCATGGTAGGCAATCGAAATTGCTCTCTGCGCACTAGTTACGTGCTTGACCGTCGGGCAAGCACCTGACAGTGTGCCCCTCCCGACGGACGGCTACACGGGTCGTTCCGATCTTGTCCGCGACACGCGCAATACAGAGGAGACACAATGGCAACTGTTATCGGTTATCACAAAGTGAAAGACACCAAACATTGGCTTGCCTCGCCGATGCGAGAGAAGTTCTTCGGACCTCTCGGAATCACGGGTATCCGGAAATTCGTTGACCCCCAGGACCCAAATCGTGTGGCGGTGCTCATGGACGTTCCTAATATGGATGCCCTCCAAGCCGCGATGAAGACCACTGGGGCGGCCGAGGCGATGGCTCATGACGGAGTGTTAGCCGACTCATTGGTTATCCTCGTCGAGGCGTAGTGCACAGTCAGGAGTCCATAGCACCGGAACACTGACGGGGTGGCTCCTCTCCCACAACAAGGGTAAATGAAACCACACAGCCCTACGCGGACATTGTCGCAAGCGACATTGTGTTGCTTCATTTAGCTGGCGACGTCGAATCCGCGGCGTTTCGATCTGCTGCCGCCGCTGCCGCAGGTGCTGCTGCCACCGCAGGTGCGGCCCCTGCCGCAGCAGCCTCAGCGCGCAGTGGCGTCAATCCCCAATTGCCCTAACTATGGGCCCCAGTCTCAGCCCGTGTGCACTCGACTCGTGTACTCAGCGTACGCCTTGGCCAGCGATCGGTCCGTGATGAACGAAAAGGTTGCTGGCTGGATCGCCTGCGGGTGCTTGGCCCGGGGCGAGTTCAATGCTTTGAGCATGTTGTCCACGATTGAAAACACACCTCCGCGCTTGGCTCGGCCCTTCGCGTAAATTGCGGCGCCATGCGCTAGAGACAGGTTACGCAATCGTGAGCGCTGCGCTAGCGAACGGCGAAAGTCAAGTTCATGCAGTGGGGCGAATCATGCAGGCTTTTCCTTCTCAAAGGCACGAGTAGCGTTGCCAGCGTGCTCACTCGCGCTTTCGGCGCGGGGTATCTGACTCGCCACGGACAGAAGTAGTTGGCTCAGCGTCATCCAAGACTACACGCGTATGGCGCTCGATATTGGGCGGCACCACAGGAAGCCCGTCATCGAGATCCAGCTCGCGAGCATTCGAGCGAACGCGCTGTTTCATTTCGCGGCGCCCGTCGAGACTGCGAAGCTGCTCGAGATGGTACTGTTGATGTTGCCGACTCGGGAACAGAACCGCCCACAAATGTGACGCGAGCCCGATACCCCAGCCAAGTGCGGGAAAGACAGCCCAAGGGAAATGCGTTGTCAATACGTTGATGGTTACCAACAATGCGTTGACCATAACGTAAGGGATCAAATGTGCAACGAACCCCCGCCACTGATCGCGACGCAATTCCATCAGTTCAGTGCGCTCACTGCGTTCAGCAGCGATCTCGATAGCGGCGGTTTCGATTGCGTCTTCCGGAATTCCAATTTCGCGCGCCGCAGCCAAGAGATCCTCGTGAGCCAACTCCCCGTGGTCCTCTCGCTCGATGGCGCGCCCTAGGATTGCATCCACTTCCTGTCGACTGTATTTACGCTGGGCCATGGCAATGGGGTTTAGATTGGGGTGATCGTGAAACCGACAGCTGTTTGGGGCAAGTCGACATCTCGATCTACCGTGTTTCAGTGTAATCAGGGGCGCGCTTGACGTTTGGGTTGCCGGAGCCACAGGGCTCATTGTGCGTTGAGATGGCAACGCGTGGGCCCTGTCCGAACGTGGCACCAAGCGCTCGCTCACTACCGAAATTGACGGGGCCGCGGGGAGTCGCGGCAGGTGCTGAGGCTGCTGCAGGTGCAGATGCAGATGCCGAAGCCACTGCAGGCCCTGCCCCCGCCGCAGGTGCCGTTGCCGCGGCAGGTGCCGCCGCGGCCGCAGATGCAGCTGCTGATGCCATGTTGCCTCCCTCTCGTCTATTTGTGTGGAACTTGGCGCACTTGCATTACAGAATACCGCCGAACGAATTGCGCATCCAAGGAAGCGATGTTCGCAGTAGGGTCAATTTGTGAAAACACCGAGACCGTCACCACCGAAGTCGTCGCAATGGCAGCGCCGGTATGACCAGGTGCTTACTTCTGACGTCGTTGCAGGCAAAATGCCCGGACCTCGTCCTCCGCCTGAGTGGGCTCCTGCCCTGAGTCAGCTCACGAAGGTATCTCGCTCACCGACACTGGCCCCGTCGTGGTGGACGCCAGGGACGGCATTCTTTGGCAGTATCGAGACTCGGGCCGATCCGAGCAGTTACTACTGGGACGGCATGAAGCGTCTGGGTCGCAGGGACCATCCGCTGTTTTTCTTTCAATTCACTTTGGCAGGTTGGGGACAATTCGAGCTCTATGGTCAGCCGCCGCGGCAGATTTCTCCGGGCACTGGATTTTTCGCGATTTTACCTTCGAAACATCGCTACTACTTACCGGAGGATTCGCCGGGATGGACCTTTGGTTGGATTGGCATCTATCACCCGTACTTGCTTACACGAGTCATCAAGCAAGTTGCAGCGACTGGTCCAATTATCGAGATGCCACCTGATTCAGCCCTGACTGCAAGTGCATTGCGCCTTGTGTGCGGCGCCATCAAGAAGGACTTTCGCGATCGATACGACGTGGAACTGGCACTGTTCGAGTTCCTTTTGGCCTACGAACGCCAAGCACACGAAGCCAGCGATAGTTCCGGTGAACGCAAGCGGCTGCTCGAAGAAGTCCGGGCGCGAATTGTTGCAAGCTTGCCCAATGCGCTCAGCGTCGACTCGCTTGCCACCGAATACGGTATGAGTCGCAGCCACTTCAGCCACTTCTTTCGGGCACGCACGGGAATGACACCGGCACGGTTCGCGACCGAGGTGCGGATTCATGAAGCGACGCGAATGCTGCTCAATAGTCACGCAGCACTAAAACAGGTCGCCGACGCGTGCGGGTTCGCTAACGCCAACCATTTCTGTAAGGTCTTTCGTCGGTTCCAACATCTCAGTCCGGCGTCATACCGAAATGCGGTTCGGTAGGCGCCGCCGATGCCGCCGATGCAGCCGCTGGAGCAGCAACCGCCACAGCGCCGCGTGCGCTCGGTGAGCACGAGGGCCGGGTCGCTGCACACAATGCAGCGCGAATACTTCGAATTGTGGCCCTGGTCGGGAACCCTCGACTGCGGACGGGTGTCAGCACACGATGTGTGAGCATGATGTCATCTTCGGTACGGCCATTCGTTCGTGGTCTCGCGCTGCTGGGTTTGCTGGTGGCTTCGTGCTTAGTGGGAGAGACGCCGCCCCGAGTGACACCCTCCCGATCACTGGGCGTTGAGCGTTTGGTACCGCCATTGCGCAGTCTGGCGGACCGGCGTCCGCTGGGCGTCGAGTTCGCCTCGCCGCGCGGTGAAACGGGCAGCGACGTAGATATCGTCCTTGTATTCAATAAATCGATGCGGAGTCTCGAGTTCTACGATCCCCAGGCCCTATCGCCCGTAAGCCTGACCCCGAGTGTCGCCGGGCACTGGGAATGGATTGGAGTGCGTGCATTACACTTCGTGCCAGCCTCGTGGATTGTGCCACGCGCCACGGAGTTCAAAGTGGTGGTTCCAGCCGGAACCCGTGCGGTCGACGGGAGCCAGCTGGCTCAGCCTTATGAACTAGATTTTCAGACCCCACGTCCCAGCGTTGAGTCCGTCGAGATCGAGAACAAGCCGAACGGCGTAATTACACTGCATTTGGACCAGAAAGCCAGCGTGGATGAAGTCCAGCACGCATTGCACTTGACCCTATCGACGGGTGGAAAGACTGTCGACGTTCCGTTCAAGACTCGACAAGCCAGCGGCGGCAAAGGATTCGACCTCATCCCCTTGCAGCCGCTCCCCCGTGACGTCGCCGTCGCGGTTTCGGTGGATGGGCGGCTTCATTCCGCAGAAGGGCCGCGAACGCTAGGCGAGCCCTGGCACGGATCAGTCCACACCTATGGCCCGCTTAAGATTCATGGTGAGTGCAACGGAAAAGACGCGGACGAAGACGAGCCCGCCGAGCGCACCAAGAGCACCGACGGAATGTGTTCGTGGGGCGAGATTTCGCTCAAGTTCAGCAGCCCGGTATACGCCAAAGACGTGATGCGTGCCGTGTCGATCGTACCTAGCGTCGAACTCGAGCCGCTCGATACCTCTGATGGCGAGCCGACACAAGAGGTGGCACTTCGCGCGAGCTTTGCTCCAGGGGGCCAATATTCCGTTCGCATCTCGCCAGGCAGTAGCAGCCGCAATGGCAAGCGCGGCCTGCGGGACGCCTACGGGGAGGCGCTATTGATGCCCTGGTCTCAAAATTTCCGGTTTCGCCCGGAGCCCGAAGTGGACACAATGCCACGAGCCTGGATTGCAGCCAGTGGCTCCGTTATCGACACAAAACCACCGACCGCAGTGGACGCTTTTGCAACGAAACTTTCAGAACTCGGCGTTACGACTGCGCCGTTATCATTGCCACAATACGTTTCTTTCTGGAACAGCGGCGCGACCAGTGAGGTTAACTCTATTGTGGGTGCCAAGCACTGGACGGTGCCTTTGCCACCCGCCAAAACGAGTAAGATCCCCATTGCACTCGACGGCTTGTTGAGTGAGTCGGGACACGAGAGCCGAGGTGCCATCATCGCGCTCGACGACAACGGCAAACAGCTTGCAACTTGGATGGCCCACGTCACCGATCTCGGGCTCACCACCGTATCGACACCCTTTGACAGGCTCGCGTGGGTGACTCACTTGTCAACGGGTGCGCCCATCGCGGGTGTTACGGTCGATTTCATGTCGGGCGCGACTGGACCCGTGAGTTCGACGGGAATGACCAACGCGGACGGTTTCTTCTACGATTCGACGACCGAGCCGCGCACGCTGCCGAACAGCGTTTCCGCTCGCCAGCAGGACGCTTGGACCCACGCCCATAGCGATTACACGCCCGCTCTGCCTGACATGGGAACCGCTTCGATGTTCACCAATCAGGGCATTTATCGACCCGGAGAAACGGTTCGAATCAAGGGGATCGTGCGAGCCTACGGCCGCGCCGGCATCGAGATTCCGAAGGAACGAACCGTTTCCGTGAGTATCGATTCATATGATCGTCCGGCGGAAGCAAACTTGTCGCCAAAGCTCGACGACTTCGGTGCGTACTCGACTTCCTGGATCATTCCGGCTAGCGCCAAGGTCGGTTTTCGCTTCATCAAATCCTGCTCGACGGTGTGGGGAAAGCCTGTTTGCAGCCATGCGCGGATTCGAGTCGCGGAATTTCGGCCGCCTGAGTTTCTGGTCGATGCAAGTGCCGAGCGTGAGGAGTACATTCGCGGCGACACAGTGCGCTGCAATGCGGAGGCTCGGCTCTTGCTCGGAATGCCGCTGCGCGATGGGCTCATCGAATGGGAGTCGAGTTCGTACTCCGCATTCGTGCAACCGCCGAGTGACGAAAGGTACTTCTGGAGCGGCGCGGGAGGCAGCCTGAATCATCCGGAACGCGACAGCCACAAAGCAACCGCGAAGCTTAGCCGAGCCGGGACCCATGTCATGCAGCACAAGCTCAGCCCGGGTGAAGCCGGCGACCCCGCCGTGCGCTGGACATGCCAAGCAGGTGTNNACTGAACGTTCGCGTCAGCAGGAATTTGGGCTCACCACTGTGCTCGTGCACCCCGCCGAATTCTATCTCGGCGTTAGGGCCTCGTCAGGTGTGGGTGCCGGCTATGCCCGCCCCGGCAAACCCATCGCTATCGAGGTGATCGCGGCTGAGCCTAACGGAAACCGCCGCGCAGGCGTTGCCGTTAGGCTCACGTTCAAGCGCGTCGCGGAAACTGAAGCGTTAGGCGCGACGCTCGCGAAATGTGACATGCAGACCGAGCAGACCAAGAAGGCGTGCTCATTCGTGCCGGATCAGCCAGGCCACTACAAGGTTATCGCGGATGCGGCGGATCCGCGTGGCAATCGCGTTCAGGCGGAATTGCCCGTGGAAAGTTACATTCCAAAGCCCGAGCCGGAAACTTCACACCCAATTTGGCGAGCGAGCGAGGTAGCGAAAACGCGAGACACGGAGGCGAATCTGGACAAGCCACTGTACCGCGTCGGTGACACAGCACATCTCGAGATCGTGTCACCATTCGACAAATCGGAGGCACATGGGGGCGTCAAGCATCAGATGTTAAAAAATGGCGTGTGAATTCGACCCCTCGGTAGGAATGTGTCGCTCGCCGGCCCGGCAATTGATTCCACAGATCTCGTCGCCCAAGCGTGTGGCTAGATCAATCCATACAACACACCGATGACCACGGAATACGCAACGAGTGCAACCACGTATACCGTCACGAACGTAGGCCGCAAAATAGTGGCCAACGCCATTAGTGGCGCGACTCGCGTAGCTGGGCCGGCGACAAGAAATGCCAAGGCCGCACCCGCCGCCATTCCCTGATCTATGAGTGCCTGTACCAGGGGAATCGTGCCGCCTCCGCAGGCATAAAGTGGTACACCGAGCAATGACGCGAGCAGAATCTGCCACCAGCCGCCAGTGCCAAACAGCGCGAAAATCCAACGGCCCGGCACGAGTACTTCCACGGTTGCACCCAGCAAAATCCCCACCAAGACGTAAAACCCGACAAACTCGAGAGTCCGCCAACTGCGTTTAAGGTAGTCCTTGATCTCAAAGGTCCGCTTTCCGCGCCGGGGTACTGAATTGGCCTTGTCGAGGATCGGCCGCACACTCAAGCTGCGTGGCAATGCGAACAAAATAGAGCCAAGAATCAATCCAAACACAAGGACGGCTCCAACACGGGCAATGGTCATTTTGGTGCCTAGACCGCCCCAGGTGACCATAAGCAACTGAGGGTTCATTAAGGACGAAGTGGCCAGAAAAGTGGCCAGGGGTGCTATGGGCACGCCTGCGCGCAGCAATTCCAACACCACCGGTACTGTCCCGTATGTGCAGAGCGGTGATGCCATACCCAGAATAGCGGAAGCCAGTACACTCACCATCGGTTTCTGTCGGCAAATCCGCTCGAGTAAAGCTGATGCCGGAGTGTATCTCAGAGCCTCGCCCAGCAGCACGCCGACTATGACGTACAGTGCGAGCTGCCACACTTCGGCAGCAGACTTTTGCAGAATGAGATGTACGTTGTCCATTGAGATTCACGGATTGGTTGAAACTACACGGATCATCGGAGAATCGAAATGTCGTAAGACCGTTCAGCATTCGGATGAAATGGATGACCATCGGCTCCCCGTGCGCCCCCGGGCCGGTGAGGCCTGGTTCGTTGGGATCCTTCGTGGGCGTAACTGAAGGCCAGACTCGTATCGAAACGGGCTCAAATTGTCGAAATAAAGGCAGAATCCTTGTTTTTGAGTGACAAACCCACGCGACGGCTCGAAATTACGCAACGTGGTCTCACTTAAGGAGAATATTCGGGCTTGGATGACTCGTGCCAAACGCGTAGTCACGTTCGATAGGCGGCCAATGGCCATGTCGGGAATTCGTCTCTGTTTGATAGCGCCCGTGTTAGCGCTTGCGGGGCTTTCGAGCGCGTGCGGTTCCAAGGTGGTCATAGCCACCTGGACTTGCTCACAGTCATCAGACTCGGGGCGCGCGGGCTCGACTTCTAGCGAAGCGGGCGACTTCGAGTTTCCTTGGTCCACGGGTTTCGAAGACGGATTTTGCGGCTATCAGGTAGGCGGCGGGTTCTGTTTTAGGACCGGTATTTCATCGTACCAAATCGTCACCTCGCCCGTGCATACAGGAAAGTACGCGGCGGCCTTTAGCGTGACGGCCGATCCGGCGCAGAGGGACAACCAAGTTCGTTGCGTGCGACAAGGCACGCTTCCGGTGCAGGCCTATTACGGAGCGTGGTACTTCGTTCCAACGCTTGCCACGAACAACAATGCCGTATGGAATCTGTTCCATTTCGCGGGGGGCACCGGGCCAGGCGACACCTTGCACGGTATCTGGGACGTCTCGCTAATTAACACCCCTACGGGGGACTTACGGCTGGTGGTGTACCAGTTCCGCATGGCCGGTGCGGCAGGCCGTACTCCGGATCTGTCAGGGGAAACCACGATTCCGATTGGGACATGGTTTCACATCGTAATTTTTCTCAAGCGCGCTGCGGATGCGACCGGCGAGGTACAGGTCTACCTGAACAACGCGAGCATTCTGCATCTAACCGGTGTAGTTACCGATGATTCCCAGTGGGGCCAGTGGTACGTCGGCAACCTGGCGGAGAATCTCACGCCGCCGGACTCCACGGTGTACGTCGATGACGTTACGATCAGCGGGGCGCTTTGACGAAGCTCACGCAGTTTTTGGCAGGGCCCGGCAAACGGGCCATATGCGGCGCCGCGTGTGCCGCGTTCTCGCTGCAATCTGAAGTCTGCTTTGCGCAAGCGGATGTTCCAGTTGATTTAAGTTGGGAAGCCCCTGAAGGTTGCTCACAGCAAGTCGAAGTCGAGCAACAGATTCGCTTGCTCGTGGGCACCCCGGGTGAAACGCGTCAAGTGAGCCGCTTGCGTGTTACGGGTACCATCGAGCCATTCAACGAGCACTACCGGCTGACGTTGCTAATCGAAAGAAATACGACCCACGGCACGCGCATCATTGAGTCCGACGACTGCCAGAGTCTCGGAAAAGCGGCCGCTGTCGTTGTTGGCCTTTTGGTGCGGCGACAATACTCGGGTCGCGAATTGACCGAGGGCGAACTCAGCGGACGACCAGAACTGCCGCTCGATGTAACGCCCCCCACCGTGCCCGTGCCGCCCGTGACTCAACCCCCAACTCAGCCACCGACCCCAGCGAAAGAGAGAGAGTGGCGCCTGCTCGTCCGCGGGCCAGAGCTCAGTGCGGATTTTCTGACCCTGCCTCGCACGAGCTACGGACTCAATTTGGGTCTTGGAACCGTTTACCATGAGTGGCACGCGTTTGTCTCGGGTGGGCCCTGGCTATCGCAGACCAAGTCGGCACCCGTCCTTCAACCTTATCAGGCTGACTTTCGTCGTTGGTCGGTTGAAGCTTGGGTGTGCCGGGGTTTGAAGCTGGACTCATTCGAAATCGCGCCTTGCGGGCTGGTCGCATTCGACGATGTCATCGCTCGGGCCTCGGGCGGCGGGCGGGTTCCACGCCAGGCAAGTGCGTTGTGGCTTTCGGCTGGGGGCGGAATCACAGGATACTGGCATTTCGGTCGCAACTTCGCGGCGGCGATTCGCGGCTCGGGCCGGTTGATGACGAAAAGGCCGCAATTCATCGTGGAAGGTTTCGTCGGAGATGAGCAGGTGCACCGGGTGCCCCTCGGTACGTTCGTGGCGTCACTCGGCGGCGAGTGGATTTTTTGACGGCGCAAGGTTCGAATCGCCACTGCCGCATTGTAAAAATAATGCAGACTACCGACTCCGCTGCTCGAATCGCGTCATTGGACGTTGAGCCAGGGCCGGTCGTCTCCATGCCAGCCGACAGTGTGCCGAGCTTTCCACCAATCTACAAACTCTACTTCAACTTCGTCTGGTCCTGCACTCGCCGCCTGGGAGTCAGCGATGCCGAAATCGACGACGTTGTGCAGGAGATATTCATCGTCATTCACGGGCGGCTACACACTCTACAGCAGCCCGAATCCCTACGCAGCTGGATCTACGGAATCGTCCGGCGTACGGTGAGCACTTATCACCGGGCCAAGCGTTCGAAATTGACCGCTTCTTTGACGCACATCGCCGAACCCGTCGTGCAGTACCCCCAACAGCCCTCACCGCAGGAACTCGCCGAGCAATCCGATCAGGTGAGGTTGCTCTGGAGCCTATTAGAAAAACTAGATGCACCCAAGCGCGAGGTTTTCGTGCTTGCCGAAGTCGACGAAATGACGGTTCCCGAGATTGCCTCTGCAATCGAAGTCCCGCTCAATACGGTCTATTCGCGGCTGCGCGCCGCCCGCCAGGAGCTTGAGGATGCTCTTGCAAGGCACCATGCCCAAACTGCAAAACGAGGCCGCTCATGTCCGACTTGAGTCCCGAACTAAGTGAGCTGGTGCTAGCCGGCAAGCGTGCCGCGAGCCCCAACGACGCAGACTCGGCGCGCATTCTGGCCGCGCTGCGCGGGCGTTTGGGCGACGCTGCATTGCTCGGAGCGGAGACGAGTCAAGCTACCGCCGGAAGTTCATCGGGGTTTGCGCTCGGAAAAGTGGCTGCGGTTGGGATTGCGGGGCTGGCCGTCGTGGGAGGTCTTTGGTTTTTTACGGCACGCAGTTCGCGGGTCGCCTCGAGTGGGTCGCAATCGATTCCAAGTGCCGCAGCGACAATATCAGCCGAGACGGCTGTTGTGCCTGTCGAGATGGCTTCGAGCGTGCCTGTTTCGCCCCAATTGGATGAGGCCGTGCCATCAGGCAAGCTGGAGCGCAGCGACGCGCGCGCCGTCGCCTCGCATCACGGCCGCGACAACCTCTCGGAAGAGGTTGCAATCCTATCTCGCGCGGAAACAGAGCTTCACGCGGGTAGGCCCGCAGTCGCACTGCGGTTGCTCGACGAACACGAACGCAAGTTTGGCAACGGGCTCTTGGCGGAGGAGCGCATCGCGGCGCGCGTGCAGGCCCTGTGTGCGCTCGGGCGAACCACCGAAGCCGATGCTCAGTTGGCACGCCTATCGCCCAAGTCACTGCACGGCGAGCAAGCGCGGCAAGCGTGTAGTTCAAGTAAGTGATGCTCAAAAGACCTTGTGGCTCCAAGTAGGTACGCCTTGAAATCTCCCAACAAATTTCGGCGTTGAATACTTGGGGCCATACCTTATTTCGCACCGGAAGCACCGGTGATCCATCCATTTGCTGACGAAACGCGACGGCTGCTGGCGTCGACGATTCCGTGCCGTTACGGCATAAGAAAGCCAATGAAGTTCAGTCATTTGCTTGCTCCTCCGGCAGCGGGTCGCCATACTCGATTAACTCCGATGACACCAAAATATGTCGGTATTGTCTGCACCTTGGGTCTTTGCCTGGCTTGCGGACGGCCATCGAATCGTACAGGGAGTAATGCTTCGGCCTCTGCATCAGCTATGCACGCGAGCTCGCCTCGAGCATCCGCAGAGCGCGCCCCTAGCCTTCCAGAGCCGACTCGGCTGGCGAAAATGGCCATTTCAGCGTACAACACTTCACTCGCGCTCGATGACGAAGCCGTATACCTGCTGACGACCAACGCTGCGTATCGGCTGGTAGCCGGCCAACCTCAGCAGGGGATCGAACTCGATTTGGGTATTGGGGCCACGCTGACTCAATCCGCCTTCATCTTTTGGTCTAAAGGGGCCATCTGGAGTGCGCCCAAACAGGGCGGTGTGACTCGCCAGCTCGCGAGATTTCCTCATCAGCTGCAGTACTTCGTGGCATCCGGCGAATCGTTTGCGTGGGTCGACCGAAGTGATGACGGGCTGTACACGATTCAGACGCTTAGCGGACGCAGACCACGAATCCTTGTGTCTTTTACCGGAGAGATTAGCGCGCTCAACATGATTGGCGAGCTCGTGTACTTCGTACATCGGCCAACAGATGGCTCCTGGCGTATCGGCAGCGTTCGAATTACGGGCGGCGAGCCCGCTTATTCGACCGAGAGAAAGGGTCGGACGCCTGCCATGCTAACTGGCTCGGATTATATTTACTATTACGACGTGGACAAATCGGAGATACAAAAGCTGCTGCCCGATCTTCACCAGGAAGAGCTTCAACTGGAGAAATTCGTTTGCTCGCCCATCAACGTAGCGAGCCGGATCTACTGCGGTTGCGTCGAAGGGCTCTTCGAAGTCTCCAAAGAGGACCATAAGCCGCGCGTGCTCATGCACGGCCGTCGCGGTTCTATCACCAACATCAGATCTAACTCCAAGCTTGTTGCATGGACTTTCGACGCGGGGCCGGAGATGCTCGCCGTGGACATGCTCCCGGTGGTCGGGCTTGGCGACAAGGCTGCCGCCAAGCCTTAGTAGTTAGAGCTACACTTTGTCTTGCGCCCACTCGGACGCGATTCGGACCCGGCCAAGTGGCAAAAGAGGTAGCCCCCCGACGCCGACCGAGCCCGGGTCCTCGACGCAAGCCGGTTTACGTCACTTTCGAGCGCAATGTGTGATGGTTCGCGCTCACGACGTCCGCGACGTTACTTGCCCCGACGCGAACCACACGCCCCCGGCGACGCCTCTCCGTGAAGTGACCTCGGCGAGAGTAGGGCCAACTGCGCGTCTGCTGCGGCAGTTCGCCCCAAGGCACACAACGCTTGAACGCGCGCGGCGATTCGCTCCTCTGCGAGCAGCCCACTTTCGAACTTGCGCTCATGTTCGTTCAGTATTTCTAGCGCAATCGTGGGTCTGCCGTCATGCAAGGCCGTTTCTGCGCGCGACAGTAGTGCAACCTCATCCGCTAGTTTGTCGCGAGTGTGATGCGAAGCACCGGAACGGACGACGTCATGGTCCGAGGCTGGGTACACTGTTGCAGTAACATCGTTAGCCCTTAGCTCCGGCGAACTCGGGGTCGTCGATGCAATTTCACTCGGTGCGTAGTTTACCGCGGCTTCTTGCGTTGCCGTCGGGGTATGAGCTAATTTCGATTCACTCGCCGCCTCCAGGTGATTCCGTGCCGCGAAAAACCAGAGGCCTCCGATCAAAGCCAACCCCGCAAGGCTGACGACCGAAATCTTCCCCAGTACAATTCCCGACGATGCGGATGTGGCCACTGCTTGCACACTTTCGGCGCCAATGAAGGCGGCCTCGCCCAGGCGAGCGCGTAGCGCAACATGGATCCGTTCTGAGTCGGCTGCAGTTGGAAGGCACCTGCGCTTAGTCGCCACTACAAGTGCTTTGAGTTCTGGGCTCAGTTCGGACATGACTTTCTAGTACAGCAGTGACGTGAAATTCCCCCTTCCGTCAAAAAATCCACTCAACGGCAGTGAACTCCTTTGTCACCCCCAATTGCGGCTCAGTGCGGTCTTGGAGCCTAACCCCAGGCTCGCATCAATCACGCAGTTGGTTCTCAGATCTTTCGACGGAAATTGTTATCTAGCGACACTGCACGAGCGGCTGCCCGGAGTGATACCGAGGTGTCCCATTGAAAATGGCTGGAGGTTTCATGCGAAACGGACTTATCGGACTCGTAAGCACGATGGTGCTGGCCGCCTGTAGTGGCAACGACAGCGGCGGGGCCGGAATTGGGGGAGCGTCGGCCAACGGCGGAAGCGCTGGTAGTGGCGGCAATAGCCA
>PMCK01000077.1 GCA_003154095.1 Myxococcales bacterium
ACATAGGTTAATTGTCCCGCCGCCCGTCGGTGTCATGGCGTCAATTGCGTTGGTGACTAAGTTCGTAACCACTTGGCCTAAGCGACCCGGTGGCCCGACTAGATTGATTGAGTCGGGACTGGCCTCAATTTGCACGACGCAGTTTGCTTTTCGCAACGAGTGACCCAAAAGGAGCAGTGCATCACGTATGTTCGAAACTGCGTCAAAACGAATTTGCTCCTTGTGGCCAATATCCCTTGTCTGATTCTTAATGCTTCTAACAAAATCAGCTGCGCGCTCCGCGGCCCCGGACGCCAGACGCAATGATTGTTGCATTTCAGCCGCTATTTCCCGATGGTCCGCCGCAGTGACCTCTGGATCCGTTACCGATTGGCTGTATTCCGTGACCAGTCGCTCGAGCTCTAGAAGCGCCGCTCGAACCGCCGCCACCGGCGAATTCATTTCATGAGCGATACTTGCCGTGAGGCGGCCAATGCTTGCCGTTTTCTCCGAAGCCAACAGCTTTTGCTGGTTTTCCTTGAGCGCAACATATGCCTGTTCTAGCTCGGCGGCGCGCTTACCCAGTGCGTTGAGCAATTGCTCCCGTTCCCGGTTCTTTTCAACGACTTCCTGTACCAGCATCGCGCCTTTCAATGCGGCGCTGATTTGGTCGCGCAATGCCTCATAAATAATACCTTGCCGCGGGCCCATTTCGAAAAGCGCATAGCCGAGCCGTTGCTGTTTAAAAAACAGCGGCTCAACGATGTATGCGGTTCGCCGATCGGTCAGCAACAAGCCATCCGGCACCAAACAGCGGGCTTCGAATATGCGGCCCACCAAATTGCCTGGCAATTGCCGCTGAGTATCATGCGCCATTATGAGCCGCGCCTGTTTGCCCGAATCTTCGAACAATGCCAAGTAGCAACTATGGATGCCCAAACGGGGCAATTGCTCGGCTACAGAATTGGTCAAGGCCGTCACATCGAAGGTCGTAATAACAGCCTCATTCGTCTCGCTGAGTACCCGAACCCATTGTTCCGCCTCGAGCCGATGCTGAACCTGCACCCGTTCGACCACGCTAGTTATCAATAACAGCGATTGCTGCCACAAGTTTTCGGCGATTGTTCGCGTTCGATCACTGGTAGGCAGACAGGGGAGCAGTTGGCCCCGGAGCGCGGTTACCACGTCACGCCACGTGCTAGCATCACTCCCCTTTGCCGTATCTTGACGCAGCAAGTCCTCTAAAATGGCCAAGAAGTGTGATGTCTCACTGCCCTCGAGATCTTCCAGGAACGCGTCGAACAATCTGCTATTCCAGTCTAGCGCGGTCGTGCGCAAACCTCGCGATGCGTGCTGCATTGCGCTGAGCGCTAAAGGGCGGACCTGGGTCACGGCGCTCGTTGGACTCAGTTGGTCCGAAGGAATCAGGCTCTCCTGATATGCCTTAGCGGACTGTGAAAAACACCCGCAAGAACGACGCAGTACGATCTCGGTGTGCAGCGTGAGCCGTTGACGCCCAGACGAGCCCCGCAATTGTTCAAGCACTGACTCCGTGGCTTGCACTCCCTGCTCATACAGCGGCTGGCGCACAGTGGTTAGCGGCGGCGAGGCAAATCGCGCCTCTACAACATCATCGAAGCCGACCACAGCGACGTCATCTGGCACACGAGCACTCCGCATTGCCAATGCATCCATGGCGCCCAGAGCCATAATATCGCTTGCTGCAAGGATTGCATCGAATTGCACCTGTCGTTCATCGAACAATTGGTGCACGGCTGCAATGCCCGACGATCTTTGAAAATCTCCAACCGTCACCAACGAGTCGTCGTACGGAACTTCAAATTCTTGAAGAACTTCCTTGTATACCCGAAATCGGCGTTCCGCCTCTTCATTGGTCTGTGGACCGCGAATAAACGCAATCCGCCGGAACCCATGGTGCACGATTAAGTGCACGATTGCGTCGCGCATTCCGCGTGCGTTGTCGACAAGGACACTCGGCACGCTAGGAACGGCGATTGCGATGCTGCACATCGGCAACGGGCGATATTGATCGCAAAACTCACTTACCGCTCCGGCCCCAACAGCGTGCGCTAGCGTGCCCGCCATCACCAGTATGGCGTCAACTGTTTCTGGACCCGCCAAATCGTAGATAAAATTACGTTCCAACCCAAATCTATTTGGGGACTTGAGACCACCTCCGGCAAAACAGATTAGATTACAATCATGCTGAATTGATGAATCAACAATGCCGCCCAATACTGCCTGCTGGTAGTCTTCCTCCAACCAGTCTACGAGGAACCCGATCGTGGGCCGTGGACTTTGGACATTGGGCATCGGGTTCGAATTCACCAAAGAGACAGCACCATATGGTAAACAAGCTTACCAGACTTTATATTGCGACAAAAAGCAAATGCGCGCGTCAGACCGTTGCCCCGTGTCATCAACTGTAGTTCCAAGTGTGTTTGACTAACGTTCAAAATGTATTGGCGGAGGTTCGTCAGCCACCAAATATTCGAACTGGCGTCTGAATTCTTCGACACTTAGGTGCGCTATTCGCGCAAGCTTTTCAATTTCAGTTGGATCCTCGAAATCATCCCGGCGAAGGCGAAGCATATAGCGGCGGGCGATCTTGTAATGCTCTGTTTCGATATCAACTGTGCGAAGGCGTGCTTGCCCCGTAACTGGATCGATCATGTCCTTGAACGGAATCGGGCGAAATTGGCCATTTTGCACGCTGATAATNNATTGGATCCGAGCAGCGCAGCTCATAACCAATATTCTTGGAAACGATAGTTGCATCAATTCCAAGTTCATTGAGCCGACGCGAAACCTCGGTTCGAAGTAGTTCACCGAACCTCACTTCGGAGATTCTCCGATTGCTTTCTGGATCAAGCGAAGTCTCGCTGAAAAGCTCTCGGTCTGCTGGATCAATGCGTTCCATCACGCCTTCGGCAAGAACTGCGACACCGTCCCGGCGTCCGTAACTTCGCCGTTTGATGATCGCTCCAGTCAACAAATCAATCACCGCCCGCAGCGGCACCATTGCACCGCGGAATTCTTCGGGAATGATTGNNCGCCCGCTGCCTTGCCTATACCTAGCGCTAAATGACCCGATTTGCGGCCCATTGTAATGATGAAGTACCAACGAGATGTCGTAGCAGCGTCAACCTGCAGATCCTTGACGATTCCAACACCCACGTGACGCGCGGATTGGAAGCCGAAGGTAAAGATTCCGTCTGGCAACGCCAAATCGTTGTCTATTGTCTTGGGGACATGAACGAATTGAATTCGACCGTTTGCCGCCTCGGTCAAGCGCATTGCAGCCAGCGCGGTCTCATCGCCACCAACTGTAATGGCGGCGTCAACCGATAGTCTGTCAAGTGAATCGAGCGTTTTCGCGATAAGCGCATCGTCCTTGGCCGGATTGGCTCGTGATATGCCGATGAAAACGCCGCCTCGAAAGTGAATTGCAGCGACGTTCCTTATTGTCAAAGGCACAGCGTGATTGACGTCGCCTTGCATTAGCCAGTAAAACCCATCATTGATGCCAAGCACTTCGACGCCTGCCAGACAGGCGCGGATGGTCGCTGCACCGATGACACTGTTGATCCCCGGCGCGGGTCCACCGCCCGCAAGAATTGCTATGCGTTCCAGCCTGTTCATGCTGGCGCAGAGGGTAACATCGTTCGCGAAGTTTTCAGCGGCAACTCGGGCTAATTTTCTTCGAACCAGAAAGTGGGAATCGATATTGCCCTTGAATTTTCGAGCCCGCCGCCGGCGTGAACGAGATTCTTCGATTGGGCCCGCGGGCCGTACGTTGCTCGCCGATCCATTTACGATGAGTTCCTCGCCGCCGAACCAACCCGGCAACCCACTCGCGTTCGAAACGACACGCTACTCGGCGAGGTAAGGAAGATCATGCGAAGTCAGTAAAGTTGACTCGAAGATGTCGCTCACTTTGTAACGATCGAGGTAGCGCAAATTCTGGTCGAGTGACTCATCGTAATTTCTAACATTACCCTTGGGGGTCGAGTATTCCAAAGTCAAGTTGTCGTCGGTGGCAACGAATGGTCCTAGCCTCGATCGATTCTTACCCTGTGCATCTTGGACCAGCCTCCTGAGTGAGATGGGGGTCAAAATGCGACCCTTTAGCACTTGGGCGGCATGACCATCAAACAACTTCAACGTCGAAGATAATTCAATCGATTGATCGAGCACGGAAAGAGCTTGCTTGTTGGGCGCACAATTATCGATGCAGGCGACCAAGATCCCCTGCTTTCCGAGGAAGTACAACCATACGTTGGGAAATTCATCTTCCAGCGTTGTAAGGATGGTCGCGATGTCCGTTTCCAACAGTCGATGCAGTTGTACCCATTGCTGCAGTACCCCACCGGCTGCTAACCTGGCATGAACTAGCTTGTAGAATTCTCTATTGTATAAGTTGGCGGCTCCCGCAAACCAAATACTCGATAGCTCAATGCTTACTACGTCGTATTTCGCTTGATCGAGAAGAAGAAAATTTCGACCATCTGTCACGTGTGCCCTTACTTCGGCTTGATGCAAGACCCCTTCATTTACCGCCCGAAAATGCCGGTCGGCCAGGGTCAATATGTCCCCGCTAAGCTCCGCCACCTCAATGTGCCGAAAGCCTGCCTGGTGAAAGACCTTGGTCGTCGTTCCGGTGCCAAATCCTATGACCAGAGCGCGATCGCGTGCAGAGGTATGTAGCAATGGCGCCAATGCAAAGGAGGATTGTGCCTTCATCTCGCCTCCTTTGCTGTCGTCACCCTGAAACTTGCCGTTGGTAAGTAACGTCAAGACCGACCAAGCGTGGTTTTCGCCACTTATGGCTACCGTGGTCAATCCTCCATCGAGGCTCTCCGCCGAGTCGATTACTCGCCCATAATGTTGGTATTGAAAATAGACATTTCCTCCCGAGGCCAGTGCTGTCAGATCAAATTGCGACGGCTGCTTTAGAAACAGAATGACTTCGACAAGCAACAGCCCTACCAGTGATGGCCTCAGTTTTCGCGCTGTGTACGGGACTGATAATCCGGCCAAAAACAGACTGGTGATAATCAGCAAATGCAGCGTACTTAGCGAGCCCATTTGCGGCAAGAACACGAACCCTACCACCAATGCCCCCAGAATGTTGCCTAGCGTATTTAGCGCAGACGCAAAGCCAAGGGCTGCAATACGTCGCCCCACCCATGCTCGACCAACAACTTCCATGGCAATTGGAAACTGTGCGCCGATGCACAAGGCCGGCGGAAGCATGATGACGAGACACGCCAAAAATCTAATCAATTCGCGCGCCGCGAACGTCTTGGCGGGAACCCATGCGCCAAATAGTGCGAAGTACTTGGGTATGGCATCCCAAAAAGGAACACCGATTAGCAACGTAAGCGCGAGAGAGGCCTGGCAAATTAACAGAGCACTTGCATAGTCGCGGTTCGCGCGAAGCCACCGGCGTGCAACATTCGAGCCCGCGCCAAGCCCGATTAGAAATGCAAATAGCATTAGCGAGAATGCATAGGCACTGTTGCCCGCAATCGTTGCCAACAGATGCACGAATGTAGTTTCAAGTCCGAAGGTGACGAAACCGCCAATCGTCAGTTGGGCCAGCGCAATGAAGCCTAATACCCGGTGAATGTACTGGTCCTGGGGCAAGAAGGATTGGTCTACTACTGGTTCGCCCGCATCAGAATCTTGAGAGCCTTGTGCTAAGTGCCTACCTTTGCCCAATATCAAGGCGATGCCAGCAACTAGAACATTGAGCCCAACGGCAATGAACAGTGAACCTGATACGCCAAGGACGGGCATGAGCAAATATCCCGTCGTCAATGCTCCAGCGGCTGCCCCTAAAGTGTTTGACGAATATAGCACGCCCGCAGAAACTCCTAGGCTTCTCCGTCTGTAGATCAAGTGACGCGTAAGCATTGGGAGCGTTACGCCCATGAGTAGCGTTGGTGGAATTAGCACGACTGCGCCGAGTCCCAATTGCAACCCTACGAGCCAGCCCTGAGCAGGATCCGCTCCGGATGCAATCATGACATACGCAGCGCGGGTCAGATTGAGTGTAACGGGTGCGAATACGCAGATGAGTGCAATTCCTAATTCCGCGCAGGCGTAAAAAAGCACGGGGCGAGTTACCCGTTCAGCATATTTGCCACCCAACCACGAGCCAAGAGCCAAACCGGACATGTAAGTGGCAAGCACGATTGTGGACGCATGAGACGTGCTCCCAAAAGTCAGCGCAAGTCCTTTGGCAAAGACAACTTGGTACACCAAGGCGGCCATACCTGACAGGAAGAAGACGCAAATGAGGCCGATGTCCGAAAGGGAAAAGGCTGAAGCCTCTGATTTGTTTGATAAGCGCACCGATCGTTTCGATAGGGGCCGAACCAAGTCTGGCAATTGGGCCAAGACACCGATTCCGAGCGCAAGCGCAATTGCAAGTAAGGGCTTCGGTTCGGACACGTATGCCAACACGCCAACCGCTAGGACCGCCAAAGCCGCTGCGAGTTTTGCCGCAAGCGCTGCCCGGACAATACCCCAGGGAGTCCGTATTGAATCGATCGCGACGATTGTTACCCAGAGCAAAGGGAAGCTTACCGCGCCCATTCGCGCTGGGGTTATCGCAGCAGCAGCAGCAGCCGAATGCAACGAGAGCAGCTTTGGCAACTTAGGCCAAAATGGGCTGCTCGCAACAGGCACGCCGATACAGAAGATCGATGCAGCTAGTGTCGAGTAAAGCAGGATTCGTAGCCTATTTGCAGCGTAATCGTCGACTCGTATTCGATCACTATACGCCAGCCAAATAGCCACGGAGCCTGCAGCCACAATCAGCATCGCGAAACGAATCGTGTTTACGCTACTAGCACTTGGAGTTTCACCCAAAGGCAGCGCGCCTGCTGCAATTTCCGCGGCGGTCCTCAGAATCGTGCGGGGAACGAGCACGGTAGTGAGTTGGGCGAAACCGCTGCTGCATTGTGCCATCAGCAGAAATATGAGAGGCACCTCTGCGTCAGACAGACAAAGCCGATGTTGTTGGCGCCGAGCGACCATCAGTATAAAATAGAAGACTCCGGCTAGCGCTGCAGACATAAAGGCCGGTGAAAGGGGCCCTCCCAATCCGGGAATCGGCTGCATGATGACGCCGAGAGCGACCATCAATTCGAATAGCAGTGCTATAATTGAGAGTGCGATGAGAGTCCCAGGAAACACGCGGCGCTCATGGCTGCCCGATGCATTCGACGATTGGGTGATGGGATCCATGCGAAGCGCGAGTTTGCCACCCGCTAGCGCACTTGGGGCACATTTGCTACGCGTCAGGCAATGCTTCTTCCCAGTTGGTCGCTCGGACTTGTCGGTCTCGGCCTAATAGCAGCCCAACAAGGCGCACCATCCAGCGGGACGGGCGGTTCCGAGACCCCCACCAAGGCGTCCGTGACATCGGATCCCAGACTGGACGAATTGTCGGGCGGCATGCGCCTGGTTTGGGCATCCCCGGACGACTCGGGACAATTTGCGGCATGCGTTGGATTGGTTGTCGGAGTCGCGACCACTGATCGTCTCAGACGCGAAGTGTCGCTAGTCGAACTCGAGCTCAGGCGCGAGAACTTGGCCAATGCTTATCGAGAAAAGTTCGGGGCCGAACCTAGCGGCTCGCGGTTGCTCGATGTGGTCAGCGGGGACATCGCGTCTTTGTGCGTGAGCGTACCCAAATCGGAATGGGAATCCGCGCTCTCGATTGTACTTCAAGCGCTGCGTCCGGTAATCGTCACGCCCCAAAAATGCGCGGACATGCGCGACAACTGGCGTAATCGCGAAGGACTTGGAGCATTATTGAATGAAGAACCAGCGCAGGGTCAGCTGCAGGAACTGACGTGGTTGGGGTTTCCTCAAGCGGCAATGTCGATACCGCGCGCCATTGAGGAATCATTGTTTCTACCAGGCTCGAATCCGCTTCAGTCAACACCTAGTAAACCATCACGAGTCGTGTTGACAATTGCCGGTGACTATTCACAGCAAGCTGCAGAAAGACATGTCAGGGACCACTCCCTAGTGCGAGATCAATTGCGAGGCCAAAAAAGCCATGAACCTTGGCTTACCGTAATCGTGGCACGACCGTCGCCCCTTTTTCCCCGATTTGCCCGTGCAAGGTCGGTCGCGCGCAAAGTGCCGGTGGTGCTATTTTCTTGGCCGATATCCCAATTGGACGAACGTCATGCATTTGCGCTCAAAGCACTGGCGAATCTATTGGAGCGCCGACTCAATCATGGAAGCAGTCCAAGTGCCGAGGGCATTACCAACTGCCGTCTTGTCGTTGGGCGAGGCTTCGGATCCTTTGTCATCGAAGTTCAAACGACGGCGACTGTCGAAATCGATATCTTGGAAAAGAGGGTCTTCTCGGCCATCGATCAACTCCGTAATTCGTCAATCGATGCGGTCGAGCTGCGACAAGTGATTGAATTGGTAGCAAGTCCAGGCACAGAGCCTACTCAGTCAGCGATAGAACGAGCCTGGACGTCCACCCAGCGCGCGTATTATTTCGTCGGGCCGCCATTGGCGTCGCGCGCGCAGCCATGGAAGGCGAATGAGCTAGAAATTAAACAACTAATCAAAAGGGATTTACCGCGTATCAATTTGGCTGAAATGTACATTGAGGCTGCGGCCCCCCGACAACCCGCTGCTCGGAATATCAAGAATCAGTCGGCAGGCTCGTCGAGAGCAAAGTATCGCAATCCAGTTTCCAAAGACCGCAATGGCAAGCCGCCCATGAACCGTCGAGGCGGCCGAATCTATACCGTACAAAAGGGTGAGTCCCTTCAGATGATTGCCCACAAGTACCACGTCACAATTGCCGAGATTGTCCGCGCAAATGGAATTCAACATCCGGACCAAATTCGTCCGGGCACAGTGATTGTCATTCCAGTATCTTCTCCTTTAGCCGCATCACCGAAGTGAGCCATCGTGAATTCAGATACAATTCAACTACGAGACTTGAAAGTCGACTGCATCATAGGCGTCAACGATGCAGAACGCCATGATCCGCAACCGCTATTGGTGCACGTCGAACTACTCGTCAACACTGAATCGGCCGCCAGCAGCGACCGCCTCGACGAGACAGTGGACTACGAGAACGTCGCGGCACAAATCCTCTTCATATTGCGACTGGGCCAGTTCCACTTACTCGAAACAGCCTGTCACGCATTGTGCCGCACACTGCTCTTGCCTCCAGCCGAAGCCGAGCGGCGCGCAGCAATCGAATCCGTACGACTGCGCATCGAGAAACCCCAAGGTCTACGCGGCCAGGCTATTCCTTGTCTCGAAGTGAGCCGTCACCGCAGAGATATAGCCTATCGAGTAAAGGAGCGGTCATTTGGCAGCTTACATATCGTGCATGAGACGCCTAATGTTGGGATTTACCGTTTGAACCTGGCACCGGGGCAAAGGGTGCCGCTTCACATGCACCCAATGCTACAGGAGGCCGAGATGCTTTTGTCCGATGGCATCCTAGTTCAAGACGTAGCGGGCTCCCGAGGAAGTATCCGGCTGTGGCCAAAATCCTTTCCTCACAGCTATGAAAACCCGACTGTGGAAACTCAAGGTATCTTATGTTTGTGCCGGCCAGCATACTCCGAAGCAGGAGAAGTCTTGGTCCAAGGTCACGCCTCACCGATCGATGCCTATACGCCGAGCGACTTGAATAGCCAACAATTGACCCGGGATTGGCTGGGATTCTAGAGCGGCGTTTGCGCCGCAAGGCGCACGAAGCACCGAAGCCTTTCGTGGTTCGGACCTTTGCTCTAACGCGCCAAAGCGGATACCGACGCACCAGCACGAACAGAACCATTTGACCCTTCGAAATGGTCCATGGCGGGCGAATTCTCGGCTTCAGTCACCGTTTCTGCCTCGCTCGACGTTGACGTAAATTCTGTCTGGAGCTCTGCTGACGCGCTTGGATCCCGTGGAATCACCGCCGTAGGTGTGAGGCGCGGAGGTTCGCCCGGACCCGCGTAGTCTACCCAATAGGTATTCTTCTCACGTACATCCAAATGTACGAATGTCGAATTCGGATAGTAACCTACGCCAACGCTGTCCAAAGTTCTCAGGTAGTCTCTTAACACTTTGTTGGGGACGCCAAGAACGACGAAGTCACAGGCACGCCCCAAAGGATGCTTCGATTCCTCGACCCAAGACGTCGTGCGGTAACCACTAACGACACGCAGCGGTCGCCCGCCAAAGTGATCACTCACCTGGGCAAGAATCGCCAGCAGCCGGTCATTCATGCGAAAATCCTTGTGTGGCCAGGCAAGGATTCTGGAAACGGAAATCACACTTTTCGCAACTAGGCGGCTCTTCCGATCAACTAGTTGGCCCTGCCAATCTCCGTGATAGCCAATTACTCGAACCGTACCCTTGTGCTTTGGCAAAGCCTCGTAATGGGTCGGCGCATTGTACGACACAGGCCTAGTGCTATTCTTTGCCGTCGGTACAGCCAAGGTTCGCTCTCGACTGGCAATTGGCGCCTCCTCTTGCTCTGGTGCCTCCGACTTAGCGCTATTGTCTGCGCCAGGCGCGGGGATATTCAGACGCTGCCCGGGATAGATTCTTGCGCTCTTGCGTAGCCCGTTAGCTTCGCACAGCTCGTCCAACGACATTCCATATCGCTTGGCGATTGACGCCAATTTTTGCCCCGGTTGAACGACGTGCATCGAGACGCGCTCGGCCCCGTGCCCCGGTACGGCGAGTGAGAGCAAGGCCAAGGACAGCAATGTTCTGTGACGGAACCGCATCGGGCCATAAGGTGTACCGCGATCTCGCAAACGGCCAAGCAAACGTAGTGGAATCGGTCGGCCCATAAGCCATTTTGGCGCGACTCCGTCGGTTATCTCGTCAAATCTCGTCACCGCCAGTTGAGAGGCACAGCTCCTGCTCCAGGGCGGAAATCTCTGTCTCGAGCGTTTCCCAATCCAAAATCGCATCGGTCAATTGGTCCCGCAGCTGGCGCTGTTTGTCTTGGAGCGACCCCAGCTGTTCGACACCGCAACTGGAGTAGAAATCGGGCTGCGCGTAATTGTCCTCGATTACCTTCAATTGCTTTTCGAGCTCTTCGACTTTCAGAAGCGCCGCATCGCGACGCGCAGGCAAGTTCTTCAACCGGTTGCGTTTCTTCTTCAAATCATCTCGAAGTCGCAGCTCCAACGCGCGACGCGATACGCCGTCGGCATCCTTCAGTCGCTCTTCTGCCTTGACACGTAGAACTACCTTTTCCGAATCCAAATGGTCGTC
>PMCK01000606.1 GCA_003154095.1 Myxococcales bacterium
GATCGCATGTACCGCGTCGTGGCTCGCCCCGTCGAACTCGAAGCCGGGCAACCTCCGGTCGGCGCAATCATGGGTGCCCGCATCGTTGATGATCGGTTCTCTCGCGAGCTTTCGAAGCGTACCAATGCCGCAATCGGCTTCTTTGCCCGTGGCCAAAGGGTCGCCTCAGGAGCGCCCGATAATTTCGACAAGAGCCAGCTCGATCAGATCGTGGGCGATCTCGAAGAACTAGACCGCGACGAAGCTTATAAAGAAATGGGGCGCAGCAAGGTTCGAACCATTATGGGCACCCTCGGCGTGCAATATGCGCGTCTTCCCGGCGAAGCCTGGGCACTCGGTGCTGGATACGTAGTAGCGCGTAGGCCCGATCAGATCGAAAGTCCCCTCGGGTTCTTTCAAAAATCCGACGATAAGGACAAAGAGCAAGGCCACATCTTTGTAGCGATCGCGGTTGCATTGGGGGCCGCCCTGCTGGGCATACTCTTCAGCCTCTTTGAACACACGCGGCCGCTGCACGTGATGAGGAGTGAGGCTAACAAGCTTGCGAAAGGGCAACTCGACCAACTGCACCCGAGCAAGTTTCGCGGTATTTATCGAAAGATTGCCAGCGACTTGAATGATGGAATCGACGTAGTTGCGGCCAAGGGCGGGGTACCACGCAAGGCTGCCGATCTGAAGCAGGTGCTCGGTGACATACCCGATCAGCCGCAAATGAGTGCATTTTCATTTCCTGGCGAGGCTTCGTCGCCGTCCGCCGTTTCGAATCCGATGGTGGCATCCAAGGCTTTGCCCTCAGCGCCTCAGCGGAGCATTCCGAAGGCGGCCGAAGCTGCCAACCCGAACGCGCCAGCGCCCCCCGCCCGGCGCCCGCCGCCGCCGCGTTCTCACGAACAACATGCGGATGTCGGCGAGACCAAGGAAGAGGCCTGGCGTCGAGTGTATCAAGAATTCGTCGGACTCAAGCAACAATGCGGTGAGAAGGTTGACGGTCTGACGTACCAGAAATTCGAAGTTACGCTGAAGAAAAACGAGGATACCTTGGTCCAAAAGCACGGAGCCACGAGCGTGAAGTTTTCCGTCTATGTGAAGGATGGGAAGGCCGCCCTTAAAGCGAGTCCAGTCAGGGGGAGTTAGGGATCAGTCCTTGGTAGTTATCTGACGTCTTAGTTGTTGGTTGCCGGTTGTTGGTTGCTGGGAGAATGACTGGCAAAATCACCGCTAGTAGCTGGTTGACTAACCAGCAACCAGCAACCAGCAACCAGCAACCACCGTGTGTCGCACTCCGTCCAATATCTGCTATCTCTTCGACGAACATGACGGAACCTGCAATTTGCGACGTATTAGTTATCGGTTCGGGACCAGCCGGTTTGACCGCATCCATTTATGCAGCGCGAGCGAACCTGCGCCCGCTTTGTATCGAAGGATTTAATGCTGGTGGCCTGATTCCCGGCGGGCAATTGATGTTTACGACTGATGTCGAAAACTACCCGGGCTTTCCCAAGGGCATTCAAGGTCAAGAATTGATGGCCATGATGCGTGAACAGGCCGAGCGTCAAGGTACTGCGTTCATCACGTCAGACGTGCAGAAGGTTGACTTTTCGAAGCGCCCATTTAGTGTCTGGGTTGGGGAAGGCGAGGACATCCTTTATCGTGCTCGAGCCGTGATTATTGCGACGGGAGCGAGGGCGAATTACTTGGGTTTGCCGAACGAAGAATCGTTGAAGAATCGGGGTGTCAGTGCTTGCGCAGTGTGTGACGGTGCCCTGTTTCGCAACCAAGACGTCGCCGTTGTCGGTGGCGGCGACACCGCAATGGAGGAGGCGAGCTATCTTGCCGGCCTATGCAGCAGCGTCACACTACTGCATAGACGCGAGGAATTTCGCGCCTCCAAGGCAATGCAGAGCCGTGTAGAAGCCAACCCGAAGATTCGAATTCTTCGTAGCCATGTCGTGTCGGACGTGCTCGATGTCACCCAGGGCAGCGTTACGGGAATTGATGTGAAGAATCTGAAGACGCAAGAGGTCAAGCGAATTGACGTTCAGGCGCTATTCGTGGCGATCGGTCACACACCAATGACGGATCTGTTTCGAGGGCAGCTGGATCTGCACCCCAACGGTTATATCAAGGTGTCGGGCGGCTCGACACAAACGAACGTGCCAGGGGTCTTTGCGGCCGGCGATTGCGCTGACTGGGTCTATCGACAAGCCGTTACGGCAGCGGGTACGGGTTGTATGGCTGCTCTCGACGCTGAGCGATGGCTATCGGCGGGTGGAGGTCATTAGTCCTCGTGTCACAGCCTGCGGATGACCCGACGATTCACGCCGATATCATCGGCTGGATACACTGTGTGCGAGAATACTTGGAGAATCAGGCAAGTTGCGGGACAACCGGGCTGCCTCGCGATCCACTTGGCTATCAACGTCGGGCTCAATCCGTTCCCGCGCTTAGCGAACCTCCCGCAAGTTTGGCGCCGCCGGCACCTCGCCCCGAAGTCGAAGTTCCGGTTCTCAATTTGCCAAACAGGCTTCTACCTCGCAAAATCGAAGAGCGCGAGGCGCAAGAAGTATTAACCCAGGACGAGCGGCTCGAAAAGCTGGCAAATTTACAGGAAAATGTGGCGGGCTGCACCAAGTGTCGCCTGCATGAACAACGAACTCAGACCGTGTTTGCTCGCGGTACCGGCAAGAGTGGACTTTGCTTCGTCGGTGAGGGCCCGGGTGCTGACGAGGACGAGCAGGGACTGCCGTTCGTTGGTAAGGCCGGCCAATTGCTGGATCGCATGATTAGTGCAATGGGCCTTTTACGCGACGACGTCTACGTCTGCAATATCGTCAAGTGCAGACCGCCGAACAATCGAAAGCCGATGCCAGATGAAGCGACTGCGTGTAGGCCCTACTTGGAGAGACAACTCGAACTTCTCAAACCTGAAGTGATAGTGGCCCTTGGGGCTACGGCGGTCGAGGGCCTCCTCGGCATATCAGAAGGCATTACTCGGCTTCGTGGCAAGTGGAAGCTTTATCGGGGCACTGTGCCTGTAATGCCCACCTTTCATCCGGCATACCTGCTGCGCAACCCAAGCGCCAAACATCCCGTCTGGGAAGACATGTGTGAAGTACTGCGCCACATGGGCAGGACCATCCCTGAGCGCGCAAAGACATAGCCGGAACGGCCCTTCCGACATTTGGGCAACGAGATGTAAGGGAAACGCCTTCCGTCAGCATACTCAATGACACATAAACGATCACGCGAGCGGATGCACAACGAAGACCCCAATAGCCCATACCAAATGCGCGATCAAAGGCGCAATCCAAGTGCGAAAGATCAATCGCTGGAGTGTAAAAAGCATTCCAAAGCACAACGCGATGGCGATTAGCAATGGCGATTTGCTCGCTGCAATTGGGATCGAATAACTGAGCGTCGCAATTGCAACCGTTCCGAATAACGGGAGTCGCTTGTGGAGCCACGTGACGAGTTCACCGCGCCATACCAACTCCTCGGCAACTACGGTCAATACGAGAATTGGCAATGACCTAGCCGGTCCAGGTGGTCTATTCAACGTGGCATATAGCTGCCGCATGTTGTTGCCCACGTCCGGCATGATCTGTACGGCGACGGGAGCACACACCCAACTCGCCATCGCCAAAAATCCGCCCAACAACGCGCCCGATAGAACCGCACCCTTGGTCCAGCCCCGTGTGAGATCAGTTGAACCAAAATAGAAAGCAATGACGAGACAGATTGAACTAGCAACTGCTTGGCAGGACCAGGGTCCGTATCTGGGCGTAAGAATCCAGGCCAGAGCCACCGCTGCACTTCCAACTGTCACAACCAATACTTCAGAAACGTGGCTTTGGTCCGTTCGCTTGGCCATCATACGGTGGCCTCTCGCAGTCTTTCGACGCGATGCGCCAACCGTTCTTGTGTAGCGGCTGAAGGTTTTCGTGTACTCGATTCGTCGGCAATAGCACTCAGGATTGCCTCGGTAATCGAGCGTCGCGGAGCTTCCCCCAGAGTGTGCCAGAAATTGGGCCCATGAGGCGTAAGATCCGCAGGCAAACCGGCGATTAGCTCGGCGGTCATTGAATGGGGTTCGCGGCCAACCATCGCCAACAAACGTGCGGCTATTTTCGGTGAAAGCATGGAATATCGCCGTTTGAGCACTCGCCTGCCGAGAAGGTTCGCCGCACGCGATATCAGCTCACGATGCGTAAGCAGCTCCGGACCGGGCAATTCGAACCACGCGGATTCGGTCATGGGTATGCTTAGCCCCCGGATTATTGCGTAGACTACGTCGTCTATTGCAATCGGACACGAGCGATTGTCTAACCAGGGTGGCAGTGCGAGCACGGGCATGCGCACCGCGGTATCCCTAACCAGATTGAAGCTAGCGCTGCCGTACCCAATAATCATTGCGGCGCGCAACTCGAGAGAAAGCAGCGGACTGTCCCTGAAGATTTCCCCCGTCGACCTTCGGCTTTCAAGGTGTGGCGATCGGTTTACTTCGGGAATTACGCCACCCAAATAAACGAGTCGCTCGATCCCGGTCTGCAGCGTCGCATCACGAAACCCTCGAGCGGCATTCGTTTCTCTGATTTGATATCCCTTACCCGAGGACAAGCCGTGATAGAGGTAAATAACAGAACGGCAGCCTTCGAGTGCGGAGGCAAACGTTGATCGATCGTCCAGGTTTAGATACACCCAGGCGGCACGGTTGGGTGTCGTCTCAAGGAGCCTGCGTTGCGAGGTTGCTCTGCGTGTTGCAACTCCCGTGGCGTCCAGCGCCACACACAAATGACGCCCAACAAAGCCTGAGGCGCCAATGACGAGCACAGGGGAAGCGATCACGGCCCTGAGGTTAGCCCCCGCAGTCGAAAAGGGGAAACCCGACGGCAATTCGGAGGCAGACACTCACAGGCACCAGGCCCCGCGGTTCAATGCGCACGCACGAGGTGCCCTCGCAGACTCTGAGTGCGCGATAATATTCAACAAATGACGGCAGCCCTGCCGCTCCCGCTAGAATCAACCGTGGACTGCAGTAGCCTTTCAGCCATCCGAGTGTTTTAGGCTACGGCGGGAGCGGAACTGGATGATGCCTTGGCATCCGCCCGACTTCAGCCCCTGAGTGATATTCAAATTCGCAAAAAATAGTGACTTTCGTTGCGCAGAGGGTTTCAACTGGTGGCACCTTACTCGGCTTCTAGGCTAATCTTGGTCGAGTGTCTTTGCCTGATCCCATCCCACAACCGCCGGTCGACCTCGTCGCCAACAAGTACCGAGTATCGAGACTGATAGGTCGCGGTGGCATGGGTTCCGTATGGGAAGGCCTTCACGTCACGCTTGGCAATCGCGTTGCAGTAAAGTTCATCGAGACTGACTACGCTGAAAGCGATGAGGCGCGCACACGCTTCGAAAATGAAGCTAGGGCCGCCGCTAAGCTTCAGAGTAAGTACGTCGTGCAAGTATTCGACTACGGTGTGATGCCCGACGGGCGCCCGTTCATCGTCATGGAATACTTGGCCGGCGAGTCTTTGGACGCGCGCTTGGAACGTGTCGGCAAGCTCAATATCGAAGAGACGACACGTATCATAACTCAAGTAAGTCGCGCACTATCCAAGGCACATGCCGCGGGTATCGTGCATCGAGACTTGAAGCCCGAAAATGTATTTTTGGTCAATGACGAGGAAGAGTCCACGGATATTGCCAAGGTCGTGGACTTTGGCATCGCAAAGTTCACCGACACTTCGATGGGGGTATCGTCGTCGACGCGCACGGGATCGGTGTTGGGCACTCCTTTCTACATGTCACCTGAGCAGGCCCGGGGCTTGCGAACCGTGGATTTCCGCTCTGATCTGTGGTCGTTGGGGGTGATTACATTTCGATGCCTGACCGGACGCTATCCTTTCGAAGGTGAAGCGATTGGGGACCTTCTGGTCAAGATCTGCACAGCGCCGCTGCCAGTCCCGTCCAGTTACGTGCCCCTCCCTCCCGGCTTTGACGCGTGGTTCGAGAAGGTAATGCAGCGTGATCCTACATTGCGCTTCGCAAGCGCCGCTGAATTGGCAGACCAATTGGCTAAGAGTTGTGGAATCAAAGGGGGGCGGCCCATGCAGCCTTCGGCTCCTCACGACCTTTCAGCTCAGGCTGGCTTTGACGGAGTCAACGCTGCTCGCGGTTCGAGAGATGACACGGGAATCCCCCTAAGTCGCACACTCGGACATGCGACGATGAATCGGCGCAGCGGTTTGGCGCTAGCTGCCGTTGCAGCCGCCATTTTTTTGGTGGGGAGCCTTGGGGGGATCTGGTGGCTGCTGTCGAGAAAATCTGAACCGGAACACGCGGCGTCCGCTGTACCGTCCGCAACACCTGTGGAGCCCACGGCGGGGCCCAACGCGACACCCGCTCCGAGCTCGACACCCGTGGCCGTCGCTCAACCCAGTGTGCCCATCGAACCAAAAATTGAGGCCGCAGCTCCAGTGACAAGTACGGCCGGGCAGCTGACCATGCCGTCCACGAACCGGGCAGCGCCGGCACAAGCCCGACAGACTTCGCCTCAGCGTCCCGTAAAGAATACGTCGCCAAGTAGCCCCGCGAGACCCCATCCACCACAAAACGCGCCAGCAGACCTCGGATACTGAGGTCGTAGTAGTCCGTAGTAAATAACTTAGTTGGCTCACCGTAGTGCAGGCAAGCCGACGGGCACCACAACAAGCTATTGACAGTGGGTGCCGCATCGGGGAAGCGTTGCGAACATGAGTAGGTCTTGTGATCGTCCGCAACCGTGCGTGGTGCGGCAATATAGAAGCAAGTGGGTGAATTTCGCGGCAGTCGTGATGTTGAGCATCACGACGAGTGCAGTAGCGATGGGGCAGTCGGCGGCAGATAAGGCCACTGCACGTCAAATGGCCACGCAGGGCATTCAGTATTACCAGCAAGGTAAACACGCTGAAGCGCTCGACTTACTGCAAAGAGCAGAACAGCTTTACGATGCCCCTGTTCATCTGATCTATATCGCTCGAACCCAGATGGCTTTGGGTAAGTTGGTAGAGGCATCCGAAACGTATCGCCGCCTGGTCCGCACGGATCTAGCTGCTGGAGCGCCCCAAGCTTTCAAAGACGCCGTGGCCGACGCGCAAAAAGAGTTGCAACAGTTAGAACCCAAGATTCCAAGCCTGCGTATCGAAGTGAACCCAACCGACGCCAAGGGTTTACAGCTCAAGCTTGACGGCGAAGTTCTTTCATCGGTCGTGATTGGGATTAATCGACCAACGAATCCGGGCAAGCACAGCGTCGAGGCTGCTGCTGCTGATTTTGATTCCGCTTCCGCGTCCGTGGATCTCGTAGCTGGTGGAAAACAGTCCGTTACTCTTCAAATGCATCGACGACCGGGCGCTCCAGGGCCAGTCGCTGTTGGTGCTCCAGGGGCCACTGTTGGAGCGACGCAGCCGGTGGCTGCTGGGTCGCAGGCTGTAGCCGGCACGGGTACGGCGCCGCCGCCGACCGACCAAACCGCAGCGCCGTTCGATAAGCCGCCTCATATTGTGCTTGGCGTTCGGCTCTTGGCCGCTTCGCCGGGTGGCAAGCTCCCGCTTGGAAGCGACCAGGCGTCAGTGTCAGTCAATGGTGCCAACAATACCGAAGCCAACATGCATGATCGATTTGGCAGTGGGCTCGGCTTGCTCATCAGCGCGGGGTACCGATTTCCTATCGGCAAGCAGTTCGCCCTAACCCCAGCCCTAGCATACGAGAGCTATTGGTTTGATAAAGGGCCTTACTACGCACTCAAGGTGGATAGCATCATTCAAAACTATGCTTACGCCAACAGCAGTGGAACCTCAAGTGTCCTACAGGTTACTCCTACGGCTCGTTCGGTCTTGCTTGGCGGTACGTTTGAATTCCCGCGCGCGCAACACAGCTGGTCGCCCGTATTCTATGCTGAGCTATTCGCCGTCGTTTATCATCAGCTCAAGACCACGGGGACCGTTACGACAGGGTCGAACACCTGTCAGCTCTCAGACACCTACACTGGGTCGGGGATAAAATTCGGGGGTGGGCTGCTGTTGCCCGCGAACAAGTTTATGAGGCTTGCAGCAGGCCTAAGCATCACGGCCGCATCAGCGTCTAGTCGACTTTATTACGACACGTGTCAACGCGCGGCTAACCCCGCAGGGATTGCCTCCACGAGCATCGACGTCTCAGGGGCGAGCAAGCTACACACGATTGCTGGCCTCAATATCGGTGGTGACTTCATGATCGGCCTTTAGTCCGATACAGCATGGGTCGGGTGGCGGCTCTGCCTACACTTCACTGCAACGAATTACAATTTGGTGACGATTGGTCCAAGGCCCGATGCTAGGCAAATGCCTAGCAAGCATGCTGATCGTATTCGTAGGTTTATATTTCGCCGTTCTGTTGCTGCTGTGTACATATGGGTTGCACCGGGCGCACTTGGTTTTTCTACTCTGGCGCCACCGCGGGCAGGTTCAACTAGCCTGTCAATTGCCCGCCACACCGGCCAGTGAGCTTCCGCACGTCACAATCCAACTGCCACTGTACAACGAGGCGACGGTTGTGACGCGATTGCTAGGTGGCGTTGCAAGCATCGTGTACCCACGTGATCGATTGGAAATTCAAGTGCTGGATGATTCGTCGGATGAAACGCGACACATTGCGCGCGGCGCCGTGGAGGAATTGTGTGCAAGCGGAATCGACGCCAAGTACCTGCGTCGCGAAGATCGTCATGGGTACAAGGCTGGAGCACTGGACTTTGGGCTCAAGTCTGCCCGTGGTGAATTGGTTGCGATTTTTGATGCGGATTTTATTCC
>PMCK01000381.1:0-4814 GCA_003154095.1 Myxococcales bacterium
CGGCGTACAAGAACAAGGGCGTGCAATTGCTGCTCGACGCAGTCAACGCGTATCTGCCGCATCCCGGAGAGGTCGTGAATCGGGGCGTCGATCTGGACAAAGACGAGGCTGATATCACCCTTGAAAGCGATCCCGACAAGCCGCTGGTCATGTTGGCCTTCAAATTGGAGGACGGCCGCTACGGTCAATTGAGCTACCTGCGCGTCTATCAAGGAACTCTCCGCAAGGGAATCGACATCACCAACACTCGAACCGGCAAGCGGCACAAGGTTGGGCGTTTGGTGCGTATGCACGCCGACGAAATGGAGGAGATTGACCAATCGTCATCCGGCGACATCGTGGCGATGTTCGGAGTGGATTGCAATTCAGGTGATACGTTCACGGACGGCACCGTCAATTTCGCGATGTCGTCGATGTATGTCCCCGACCCGGTTATCAGCTTGACGGTTACGCCCAAGGACAATAAGGCTCAGACCAACATGTCGAAGGCGCTGCGGCGCTTTACGAAGGAAGATCCCACGTTTCAGGTGGGCTCGGATGCCGAGACCGGCGAGACAGTCATCAGCGGTATGGGCGAATTACACCTCGATGTCTACGTCGAGCGCATGAAGCGCGAATATTCGGCCGAGGTGGTTACGAGCCCACCGCGCGTCGCCTACCGAGAGACGATTACGCGTCGCGTAGACTTCAGCTACACGCACAAGAAGCAGACGGGTGGTGCTGGCCAATTCGGTCGCGTCGCGGGGCACATGGAGCCCTGGACGGAAGCTCCATTTCGGTTCGATGATCAAATCGTGGGTGGATCAATTCCGCGCGAGTACATGTCTGCCGTCGAAAAGGGCTTCACTTCGATGCTTGCCAAGGGTGCCTTGATTGGCGCACACGTTACGGGCGTCTCGATTACTGTTGATGACGGCGCTTCACATGCTGTTGACTCTTCTGACATCGCGTTTCAAGAGGCGGCCCGCGGCGCTTGGCGCGAAGCCTATCCCAAGGCGGCTCCACAGATTCTCGAGCCACTCATGAAGACGGCCGTTGAAGGGCCCAACATGTATCAAGGCGGCATGGTCGGGCTTCTCATGCAGCGTCGCGGAATCATCATCGGAACGACGGAAGGCGATGGGTTCTCACGGGTCGAGGCCGATGTGCCGCTCGCAGAGATGTTCGGTTTTTCGACTGCATTGCGATCTGCCACACAGGGCAAAGCCGAATTCACGATGGAATTCTCACGCTACGCGCCGCTGCCGGTGGCGCTTGCCGATGACCTGATCGACAAATATCGAAAAGAACAGTCCAAGAAGGCGAAATAAGGAACCCTGAGCCATGTACCGTAAAGAAGTGAATCAGCGAAGCCCAATGCGGGTCTTTGAAAAGTCAATGCACGGCGGGCTCGGTCGCGGTAACGTCGGCGTAGTCGCTTCTGCCCCTGGCATGGGCAAAACGCCGCTGCTCGTTCAGATAGCTCTGGATGACTTACTGCGTGACCACAAGGTGCTGCACATCTCGCACGAGCATACAGTGGACCATGTGAGGACGTACTACAGCGAGGTATTTCACGACCTTTGCGCGACCTCGCATTTGAGCAATTCAGATACCGTAATGCTCGACGTCGAACGCAATCGCATGATCTTCTCGTTGATGAAAGACCGCGCGGAGAGTCCTGTATCTCAGCGAGGGGGTCGTTCGTCGATTACGCGCATAATCGAAGTCGTCAATTTTGCAAAAAGTACCGCTGAATTCGTGCCAACCGTACTGATTATCGATGGTTTTGACTTGGCGTATGGCAGCGATGAAGCCTTCAAGGCGCTCCGGCAATTGGCCAAGGAACTCGATGTCGAACTCTGGGTGTCAGCGAATACCGCGCCCGTTCAGTCGACACAATTGCCGACCCCGCTCGATCGGATTGCATCACTGATTGATGTTATTGTTTCTCTCGAACCGGAAAAGGATCTGGTTCGACTACGACTGCTCAAGGACCACGAAAGCACCGATATCCAGGATCTGCACCTTCGACTCGACCTTCCGACAATGCGCGTCATAGACGAGGATTTGCCCCCGACGACGGAGCGTCCTCGTGATCCACGACGCTTTCGGTTGGTTTCAGGGGGCAGTCGCGGGGCGGAAGCCGAATTCGGAGCCTGCGCGGAGCGTTGGGGGATGCCCGAGGTCAACTATAGTTTTGACGGGCACCGCATGTTGGTACGACAGCGTGGTGTTGTCGTCCTCACCGGGCCTGAGCTCAACCGAGGTGATTTCAGTTTGCTTTACGCTTCCAAGCGCCTCAACCGCCAATTGACGGAGATCCCACTTGTCCGCAATGTTCTGAAAACCATCTGGCATCAGATTACGAATGCGACACAAGTATTCGCCATCGGAATCATTCAAGATGACAGCACTGTCCGAGGCGGAACGGGCTGGGGCGTCGAGCTGTCTCGCCTCTGGAAGAAGCCCCTCTTCGTGTTCGACCAGGAGCGACGTTCCTGGTTTCAATGGAGCGGTCGGGCTTGGGAGATGACTCAACCGCCGGTCATATCCACCGAGTCATTTGCTGGAGTCGGCACGCAGAGCCTTTCCGACGAGGGCAGGCGCGCCATTCACGAGTTGTTCCAGCGCTCCTTCGGAGAGCCGCGCTCGGCGAATTGAAAATAACGTCGGTCAGGCACTAAAACGCAACGAATGAGTCGTCAGCGATCTAGGCGGCTGCGAGTAAGTATTCGTCGCCTCTGAACCAGCAAGCCAAGACTCAGCGTTAGTAATGCGATCGACAGCATATCCCGCTTTCGCACGGACCCCGTAGAAATTCGCGCTCCACAGCCATAGCGTTCGGCAGGCGCGCTGACGCCCGTACTGGGGTCAATGCCTGCCTGCAACGCCTGAATATCCGGCGTGCCGTCACCATCCGAGTCCGTCTTATTCGTGTTGAGGGTGTCGAGAGCTGGATCGAGTGTGGCAATATTTACCGTTAGTCCTGCTGCCACCATGGATTGCCCGAACTTGGTCGCAATGGGCCCTCCACCCGCTAAGGTCGCGTGGCAAAGCGTACAAGGCGGTGTGTAGCTCAGGTTCAAGTGTTTCTGGATTTCAGCCGGAAATGTGACCATTGCCGCCGCATTTCGAGTGAACACTAGGCCCAGCGCAAGGACAGTCCAGCCGGAGAGTCTTGGATACCGAGCTAGGAGCCGCACCGGTTTTTGCACGTTGATCATTGCGATATGAATCCCTTCACAAAGATACGTGGAGTATCCAAAGCGAAGCCCAGGAATTCGTCCGCGTTGCTGGCGGGGCCCATTCAGTTGCCCAATACGTGTCACTGCGTAGGTCTATGTGAGGATACAGGAACCACGCGAGCGTGAACCAATCGCGATTGTTGAAGTGTTTCCCTTGTGGATCGTCGAGCTGTGCCGGATGGTAAATCTCACCTGTGACCATCGAATGAAGGCCGCGGACAATTTCCCAATCGACTTGAGCTATCCCAACTGCACCATATTGAGTGAGGGTTTGGGTTGCTGAAAAATGGGTAAGATCGAGTTCCGAGAGTATTGCGACATGGTCGATGGGCGACCAGCGAAACATGGGCCCATGAGCGCCGTTAAATGCCGAGTTCTTCAGGGCAATGGGGTCGAGTTTCGAATACGTTACCATGCTGCTAAAACCCAGCTGCATCCCCGGTTGCAGACTGTATTCGAGGTAGCCGGCATAACCGCGCTCACGGTAGGCGTCGTNNGAGCAATTTGGTAATTTCCCGCGATGGCCATCACTTCCATTCGGTATTTTTCGGTCTCGTGAAAGACGGCGGCACCCATTTGTTGTTGGGAATCGATATTGGTTCTAGTTTCGAGTCGGGCGTAATACCTATGCTCGACAAACCGTATTCCGAAGGGCAAATACATGCGCCCCACACGAATCATGGTGGCATTGTCTTCACCCAAATGTAAGCCCACCCAGAATTCGCGGGACACAAGAACATCCCGATTGCCCTTGGTGATTTGCGCAGCATGTTGTCCATTCTGCAAATACCCGATTGAACCTGTTACGACTACGGGGCCTAGTGTCAATGCGGCGCGAAAGTCTGCTTGCATCAGCATCGAACGGGATGGCGCGGATGTATTTGTGCTAAAATACGCCTCACGCATGGAAGCTCCCAACGTCACATAGTCGTTGGGCGCCATGAGTCCGAAGGCAAAATTGCTGCGACTATCGACTTCATCGCCTTCCTTGCCTTTGCCGAAGGAGCTCAGCAGGGCCTGAGTTTGAGCGCGACCATAAGCCGTGAGCAAGTAGCCACCCGACGGATCCATGTGGCACAGGGCGCAGCCCGTGTATTGATGCTGAATCATCCACGGATAGGCGTGGCTAGGCTTGGCCCAGAGCAGTACGACGAATAGCCAAGCCACACATGTCAGCCGCGCGATTTTCTTGATCATGGGTTTGAGCAGTTGACTGAAATTCGACAGCGACGGGTGGCGAGCATTCGAGCTTTGCCACCGTTCATTGCGCTGCCAAACAGTACGCGTCTGATGTCACCTTATGTTTCAAGCTGATTCCGGGAGTTGTATGCTAAGTACCTACATGGGTGGGGAACACAACGGGTTCATTGCTCCGCGAAGGCGGAATTATTTGATTGGCCTGAATGAGCGCGCGCATGGGTACAGTGAGTTCCCGCGGTAGACCGATCCTGAGAAATGGCACCGGGGCTCGTCGTTCGAACCTCGGCAAGCCCGCGAATTCATTCGGTCGGCCTAATGGCCCAAGCGCCCCGTCGAACCTGTGCTAAGTGGTCGCCCGTGTCGCGCTGGATCCGCAGGGTTCGGGTT
>PMCK01000381.1:4886-5660 GCA_003154095.1 Myxococcales bacterium
TCGGCGGCGATATCTCAACTTTACAAGTCCGTCGTAGAACGGCTCGTGGATGAAGAGCTCATTTCACGTGTGGCTCGAAAATCCAAAATCAATATATCCGAAAAGGACGTCGACAACGCGCTGACGACGCTAGCGAAGCAGAATAACATTACGATTGAACGGCTGCTCCTGGAGTCTCGCGCGCAAGGTCAAACTGATGCAAAGTATCGGGACGAGATCAAACGACAACTGCTCGAATATCGCGTCATGAATGTGCGCTTGCAAGGACGCGTTCAAGTTCGCGACGAAGACGTTCGCCACACGTACAGGGACATAGTTTTACAGGAGCGCAAGAACCTAAGTTTTACGGCTGCGTGGATCTTGCTGCGACCGCAACCGCTGGGGACTCCCGTTGCGGAATTGGCCAATTCAGTCGTGCGTTCCGTCCGCGAAGGCCACGACTTTGCAGACCTTGCGCGGCAATACTCCTCAGACAAGAAGACTGCCGCTAAGGGCGGAGAATTGGGGCGTTTTGCGCCNNCCGACACTGGAAGAGGCAAAGGCCGAATTGGTCGAGCGCGTCTATTCCGACAAAATGGGCCAAGCTCGCCGCCGCTGGCTAGACGGACTACGTCGCCAGATGCACGTAGAGATTCGACTTTAGTAGACTGGTTCAGTGGGAATGCCTCGAATGCAGTCTTGGCTATCAGCTATCAGCTGTCAGCCATCAGCTAGAAATTGTCTGGTCCGAGCTGAAGGCTGATAGCTGAGGGCTGATAGCTAGAGAATTCACTC
>PMCK01000324.1 GCA_003154095.1 Myxococcales bacterium
GACGATTTGTTGGGTTGCCAACCTGCGCCCAAAGCTCCCAAAGACTGCCCTTGGGGCTGCAACAGCTCCACGTTATCGTGCAACTCATACCCGTGCGGGACGAATACCTGCACTACGCCCCCCACCAACGGCTGCTACAGCGGAGCTGCCGGTACCTGTCAGACTGACGGGAGTTGCGTATACCCGTTCAACCCAGCAGGAACCTCTTGCGAGGACGGCAATAAGTGCACTACGGGCGAAGCTTGTGACCCGATTGGCGATTGTCTGGGTGGCACCGCCGTGCCGATTGACGACGGCAACCCCTGCACCGTGGACGCTTGCGACCCGGTCACAGGAACCATATCGCACACGGCAATGACCGTCGGTTCGGGTTGCGATGACGGCAACCTTTGTAATGGGCTAGCAACCTGTCAGGTCGTAAGTGGTCAGATTGACTGCGTCAACGGCACGCCCGTCTCCTGCACGACCCCCTCAGCCGGAGGTTGCTATGCTGCGACGGGTACCTGCGAACCGAGCACTGGCATCTGCGCCTACGCATTCTTGACTCAGGGTACGACCTGTGATGACGATAGCCTGTGCACGGTTGCGGACCAGTGCGACGGCATGGGTTCCTGTGGCGGCTCGACCAAGCCGTGTGCGGACTACCACTCATGCGCAGGCACTGGCACCTCGCGGCTTTATTGGAGCGGAACTTGCGACCCGAGCAATGGGGTCTGTAACTTCAGTCACACGGACAGCAACTGCGAACTAGGCTGCGATTCAACGAGCGGACTTTGCAACGCCGATCCGTGCCTCAATATCGCTTGTGATAACCCACCAGATAGTTGTCATGTCGGCACGTGTGTCAGCGGCGCATGCTCGTACCAGCTCAAGTCAGCAGGTTCGGATTGTAACGACGGGGACGCCTGCACCTCTCTGGATCAGTGTAGCGCAGCTGGAGCTTGCCTGGGCACGCCCATCAGTTGCAACTCGCCCGCCGTTTTACACGCTTGTACTGACAGCAGCACGTCTCGAAGTTGGGACGTCAATGGCACCTGCCTATCCGCCAGCGGGCTCTGTAGCTACACCCACTCGGATGTCGCTTGTCAGCATGGCTGTGACGAGGTTACTGGGCTTTGCGCAGCTGATCCTTGTATTGGCAAGAGCTGTGACCAACCCCCTGATCAGTGCCACCAGGGTACAGGTACCTGTACGAACGGTACTTGCAGCTACGCCCTAAAGCCAGCAAATTCAAACTGCGATGACACCAACATCTGCACGAGCAACGACGGCTGCAACAGCAGCGGCGTCTGTCTTGGCACGCCGGTAGTCTGCGGCGATCCCCCCAACCCGACTTGCATCTCTGGCAACGCCAGTTCACGCTCCTATGGCGCACTCGGCAGCTGCAATTCCCTTGGGCTTTGCGACTATACGGCGACGGACGTAGCCTGCACCGCGGGCTGTAATACTTCGACCGGACTCTGCAACAACGACCCGTGCAAGAACGTGGTTTGTAATCAACCCCCTGGTGCGTGCTTTGCGGACCAAGGTCAGTGCAATAGCTCCGGCATCTGCGTTTATCCGCCCAAGCCAGCAACGGTGACCTGCAATGACGGCAATCCCTGCAGTACTCAAGACAGCTGCGACGGAAACGGCGCTTGCGTAGGTACGCCGGTATCGAATTGCGGAACGGGCGGGTCGAGTTCAACGGGTGGCGGCGCCGCCAGCACGGGTGGAAGCATAGCCATTGCTACGGGCGGCGTGGCTACCGGTGGAGCAAATGCCACTGGAGGTACAAATGCAGGTGGCATGACCGCAAACGGCGCCTCGACTAGCACGGCTGGATTCACTAGTAATCCTGCCGGAGGCGCGATCGCCACGGGCGGATTGACCGGCAACGCAAGTACTGGCGGCAGCCAGCCGAGCGCAACCGGCGGCGCAGTGGGGACGACACCAGTTGGCGGTTCGAGCACCACGACGGTGACTACCCAAACGGGTGGTTCATCAAACACCGCGAAAACGACTTCCGGCACGCTTGTTGACGCGGGAGTGGACGCAAATGGCGCAGCGTCGGTCGATCAAGGCGGGTGCAATTGCTCCGTGCCGAAGTCGACTACTCGCTCAGCATGGGTCGTGGCCCTGCTCGCCGTTCTGACACTACGTCGCCGCCGCCGACAATAATCTTTGCCGAGCACGATGTTACGCAAAGGCCGCCCAGCTCGGGCGGCCTTTGGCTTGAATGGCACATTCGAATTGTGGGCCTCGTTGTCGCAGCCTTCGTGCGCCCGATCTGCAAAGCAGGACGCCCGCATGTTTGCGGTCTTATCGGTTTACGGAACCTGCGTCTTGCTCTTACCTTGGGACAAAATGCACTGACAATTTTTCAGGATCCAAAGCCGCTGTCACCATTGGAGATGGGATACACCCCTGCCCCGCTTCTGACTTGCAACTTGGCGCTCTCGCTCGTTCGATTCGAGCAGGTGTTGAATCGGACCGCTATCACTGCACCGCAATCATATTCACGTGGACATGGCGCACTATCACGTCGATGGCTCGCGTTAGCGAGCTCAAGGCGAATCAGCGGGCGATCGTATGGGTCGGGGCCAACGCTCCTCGCGCAGCGAGAAACGCCCAAAGGGAAGCGCGACCCGAGAGTAGCCGGCTAATTGCGGCTTCGAGATGGGGAGCATTCACCTCACTCGTGCCGCCAAAAACAAGTGGCTAGAATATTTCCAAATGATTACAAACCCTAATATCAATCAGACACAATGATCATCGTTCAGACATGGTTTAGAAATAATTTGGAAAACGACTTCGAGTATTCATGACCCCACCGGTACTGGAATTGGGTTGTGCGAACGTCGAGCCGCGACTCAGCGGAAAGGAAAAGCCCAGTGAAATTGGCGAATGCGTTGTGTTTACGGATTGTTTCGATCGCGATTTCGGGTGTGGCTCTGGTGCTGCCCGCAATCGCGCAAGCTCAATCGCCCGCAGCCTCCGGCTCCCCGACCGTTGCGGAACTCACCGCTCGTGTCGCGGACCTAGAGGCGTACGTAACCAATGGCGCCCCCAAAGCACTCATCACGCCGGGCCCCGGCCACAATGCGTGGATGATGACGTCAACGGCACTCGTGTTGTTCATGACGTTACCTGGGTTGGCTCTATTTTATGGGGGCTTGGTTCGCAGAAAGAATGTGCTCAGCGTGATGGCTCAATGCCTGGGATGCGCTGGAATAGTCACGATTCTTTGGTGGGCCGTTGGTTACAGCTTCGTGTTTGCGCCCGGTTCGCCTACTCTCGGCGGGACTAAGTTTGCATGGCTTTCGGGCGTAACCGCCACTCCCAATGCCGATTATGGCGCTTGGGTATCGCATAACGTGTTTGCGATGTATCAAATGATGTTCGCAATCATTACTCCTGCTCTCATTGTCGGAGCCATTGCTGAGCGGATGAAATACTCCGCTATCATGGCGTTTATCGTAGCTTGGATGTTCGTCATCTATTTTCCCCTGGCGCATATGGTGTGGGGCATTGATGGCATGATGAATGGTGTGTGGAATGCAAAGGCAACCATCAAGGCCATCGACTTTGCTGGTGGAACCGTGGTTCATATGTCGTCGGGTTGGTCGGCTCTCACCCTTTGCCTGATTCTCGGCAAACGTAGGGGTTTCGGACACAGGGCATTCATTCCCCACAGTCTCGTGTTGACGATGGTCGGCACGGGCATGCTGTGGGTCGGCTGGTACGGGTTCAATGCCGGTAGCGCGGTTGCTGCTGACGGCATTGCCGCAAACGCGTTCACTGCTACGACGCTGGCAACAGCGGTCGCCTGCGTGGTTTGGCCCGCACTCGAGTGGCTTACGCGCGGCAAGCCAACGGTCCTCGGTTTTTGCTCGGGCGCCGTGGCGGGCCTTGTAGTCATCACACCTGCTGCAGGTTTCGTGATGCCAACTGGAGCCGTAATTATCGGAGTCTTCGCGGGCGCTGTACCTTTCTTTGCCTGTACGACACTGAAGAATTGGTTCAAGTACGACGACGCGCTCGATACATTTGGCGTTCATGGCGTGGGTGGCACGATGGGCGCGCTGCTGACTGGGTTCTTCGCCACATCGAAGGCAAATGCCAATCTGAGTACGAATCTCAGCTCAATCGTAGGCAAGACGTTGTGGATAGAACAGCTCAAGGCGATTGGGCTTACGCTGACCCTGGCCGTCGGGGGCACAGCCGTTCTGGCCTATATCATCAAAGCCGTTATTGGTCTGCGGCCCGACAGCGAAGAAGAGGAGTCCGGGCTCGATGCGGCCGACCATGGTGAGTCGGGGTATCACTATGATGAGGCTAATGCCTAGTACTTCGGCGCGGACAAGGGCGGACGTCCGTGTCCGCCCAGCGACGTCACCTAACGATCTTACGGCGCGATTCACGGCAATCAAGGCAGCAGCGTAGTGCCTGTCGCTAGGCCCGGCGCCAATTCCCTTACATCACTGTAATGCCCCCCGGGGGCCGCCTCCTCGGCGGGCTCGCTTTCGGTTGATTTGCGACGATGGTCTTGCGCAATCAGGACGTACACCGAAGGGACCACGAACAGCGTGAATAGCGTACCGATGGTCATGCCTCCGACCAACACGATACCAATCGAGTTTCTCGCAACTGCGCCTGGCCCTGTGACGAGAGTCAGCGGGAAATGACCGGCCACCGTGGCAACAGTGGTCATCAATATCGGCCGCAGACGGGTCGCGGCGGCGGCGCGAACGGCGTCCAACTTGCTAAGGCCTGCGGCCTGCTGGGTATTCGCAAATTCGACAATGAGAATGCCGTTCTTGGCAATCAGACCCACCAATGTCACAAGGCCTACCTGTGAGTAGATGTTGAGCGTAGTCGTCCAGCCTTGCGTGAGCGGGTAATGCATGCCCGGCGGCCCCGCGAATTTGAGAAAGGTGAACATCAATGCCCCGAACATTGCCAACGGGACCGATCCGGCGAGCACGACGAATGGATCCCGAAACGAATTGAATTGCGCCGCCAGCGCCAAGAAAATTAGAACAATCGCAAGCCCCATGGCGGGCAGAAATTTTCCGGATTCCTGCCGCAATTGCCGAGATTCTCCGGTGTAGTCAACACGCGAGCCCGCTGGAAGTATTCGCTTCGCGGCGGATTCCAGCACCTGTAGGCCTTGATCGACCGAGCGGGGAGCAACGCCCGAAATCTTGATGGCATTCAGCTGCTGAAATCGATTGAGCGACCTCGGTTCTACCCCGTCGCGGATCGTCGCAATCGAACTGAGCGGAATTAATTCGCCGCCAGGCCCGGTGATGTGAATGTCCGTCAACTGCTCGGCCGTCAAACGCCCGGCGCGCTCCACCTGGGCAATAACCTTGTAGCTGCGCCCGTCCATGCTGAATCGGTTTACGAAATTGCCGGACAACATCGAGGAGAGATCGGATCCTACTTGTTGCATCGTAAGTCCCATCGAAGCGACTTTGTCCCGATCGATCACAATCTCACTCTTGGCTTGATCGATGCGCACGTCCATAACCGGCGGAAAAGCGAACTGTCCGCTCTTGACGGCTTCTTGCACCAGTTGTTGCGCGTATTTCAGCAGTTCTTCGTGGTCCGCCGTGGACGCAATTACGAACTCGATTGGGAAAAATCCGGCGCTCGGCAACGCCGCCGGCAAGAACACGGGCGCTCGAATACCTGCAAGGCTGTAGGTCTTCTTGCTCAGCTCCTCTTGAATCGGAAATATGCTTCGTTTTCGCTCCTCCCAAGGCTTCATCAACGCACCCCCAAAGCCGCCGCTGGGGAAGGTTATCTGGAAGCTTTGAGCAAACTCGGGTACGGAAGAGAACAGCCTATTTACCTGCAAAGTGTACGGAGTGAGCTGCTCGAGCGTTGCATTGGCAGGCACGTCAAGTGCGCCAAACACGACCCCCTGATCCTCGTACGGCGCCAATTCCGCAGGAGAAAACATATACAGCGGGATGATCATGAGAGTCAGCGTGATCCAGACAGCATAAACCGCCGGCCTGGTTCTCAGCGTGGCATTCAACATGCGGGCATAGATGCGTTTGAACGCCTCGAAACCCGAGTCGATATGCCGGGGTAGCCAGCCCGGCGAATGCTCGGCTCGCAGCAGGCGCGACGACATCATGGGCGAGAGCGTCAGCGCAACGATGCCCGATATGAATACGGCCCCAGCGAGAGTAAATGCAAATTCGCGAAACAGTGCACCGGTAAGTCCGCCTTGAAAACCGATCGGCGCATAAACGGCGACCAGCGTAATCGTCATGGCTATGATGGGGCCAATTAATTCGCGCGCGCCGGTAAAGGCGGCCTGCATCGGCGTCTTTCCCAGGCGGATATTACGTTCCACGTTCTCGACAACTACAATCGCATCGTCGACGACTAGACCCACCGAAAGCACGATTGCCAGGAGTGTCAGGAGGTTAATCGTGAAGCCAAATGCTTGCATTAGGAATATGGCGCCAATGAGCGAAACGGGTATCGCAACCAGAGGGACGAGAACCGTGCGCATCGAGCCAAGGAACAGGAAAATGACGACGATGACGATCAAAACCGTGTCCGTAAGGGTGCGCGTAACCTCCTTGACGGCATTGTTGATATAGTTCGTCGAATCGAAGGCGATCTTGACGCGCATTCCGCTGGGCAGTTCTTGCTTGATCGTATCCACTTCTTTACGCACGCGCGAGATGACATCGAGCGAATTGGCGTTGGGCAACACCCAGACGCCCATGAACGTCTCCTTGCGGCCTGACATGCGCACGTCCTGCTCGTAGCTGTCGGCACCCATGACCACTTCTGCTATATCGCCCAGTCTAACGAGTGTGCCCTTATGCTCCCGAATCACTAGATTCTTGAAACCTTCGACATTTTGCAGGTCAGTCGTTGCAGTCAAATTGACTTGCACCAACTGACCCTTGGTTTCGCCAACGGCCGATAATGCGTTATTGGCAGCGAGCGCTTGACGCACCTGAGCTGGGCTCACATTCAGCGCTGCCATCTTTTCTGGCTTCAGCCAGGCGCGCAAGGCAAATGCACGACCTCCCAAGATATCAGCGCGCTGAATGCCTTCGATGGCAGACAAGCGCGGTTGGACGACGCGAATCAAATAGTCGGTTACCTGATTTTCTTCGAGTATGTCCGATCCAAAACTGAGATACATGGCCGCAATTCGCGAGTCCGAAGGCTCGATATTGATCGACGGGACCTCTGCTTCGGGGGGCAAATCGGCTCGCACTTGATTGACTCGAGCGCTGATATCGGACAGCGCATTCGCCGCCGCGAAATTGAGCTTCAAGCGAACATTGATAGTCGAGAGCCCCTGCACGCTCTGAGATTCTATGAAGTCAATCCCGTCCGCGGCGGCAATCGCCCGCTCGAGAGGAGTGGTTATGAATCCGCGAACCAAATCCGCATTGGCACCCACGTAAGCAGTACGGACGGTTACAGTTGCACTTTCGAGCTTCGGATACTGCCGAACGTTCAGCGAACGAATGGCTTGAAGGCCAGCTATGATGATGACCAGGTTGACCACAATCGCAAGGACGGGTCGGCGGATAAATAGATCCGTGAACTTCATGAGATCACCGTCGGCAGTCAGCGATTGTCCGGATGGGGCGAAAGTTTCGGGTCCAGCTTGATTTCGTCGTTGATGACCAGCGAACTACCGTTTCTCAATTTGAAGGCCCCCGCAGACACGACCTGTTGACCCGGCGTGAGCCCAGCCAGCACTGACACGAAGTCTCCTTTTGAATCGCCCAGCTTCACGAATTGTTGTCGAGCAATCTTTGTAGGTTTGTCTGTGGGGCTCACGGCGGGCTTGTCATCCACGCAAAACACGGAATCGCCGAAAGTTGCGTGGACAACCGCGGTCGCCGGTATGACTACTAGCGCTTGTTGCTCGGGCAGCACGACATCCACCTTGACGAACATACCGCTTCGAAGTTTTTCGTCCTTGTTGGGCAGACTGGCACGAACCTTTACGGTGCGAGTAACCGTGTCCACTGCGGGTTCGATGGCGCTGATGGTGCCCTCGGCTAGAGTTGCACTGTGACTCGGTTCAGAGGCGCGCACCTGCATGCCAACCTTGAGATCGCCGATCTTTTGCTGGGGTAACGTGAAATCGACGTAGACGGTCTGGATGGCCTCGAGCACTGTAATCGTGGTGCCCGGCGCGAGATATTGGCCCAGGTTTACTGCACGAATGCCAAGCCTGCCGCTGAAGGGAGCCCGAATGACTTTTCGGCCAATCTGCGCGCCAATTGCACTCTCATCCGCTGATAGACTCTTGAGCGATGATTCATCCGTATCGAGTTGCGCTGGCGCAATGGAACCCGAGTTCACAAGGGCTCGAGTACGTTGCAACGAAGTATCAGCCAAATTTTTGCGCGCACGAACTGACGCGAGTTGCGCTCGTTCGACATTGGCATCTAGTTCCACCAATACTTGGCCCTGCTTCACGGCAGCGCCCGATTCGAAGTATAGCCGCGTAACTACGCCTGCCGCGTCATTACTCAACTCCACTCCCTTGGCCGCCACTACGCTTCCGACTGCAGTGAGGGTTCCTTCCCACGTTTGCTTGTCCACCGTAGCGGTACTGACAACTTCGGGAGGCGGACCGGCCTTTTTCATAGCCTTACCAGCCCCGATCAACATTGAAATCTGCGAGGCTTTTACCCCGGCCAAAGTGGCAAGTACAGCTACCAGACTCAGTATCGCAATCACGTAACGCATAACTTTACCTTCTAGAGAGGTACGGGCCCGTTGCTCACACCTAATGCTCGCATCGGTCGACCGCCACCCCCGTTCGTTATCGACTTTGTTTCGAAATATACGGAGAACTAACTGTCCTAGCCTGCTCAATCCAGCAAGCCGGCTCAATGTGGGCTATACACGCCGCAAGGTTTAATCGTTTGCGCAAGCGCTATTCAAATTCGTGAATCGAAGCGCGTTTTTCGGCGAAGGTGGGTCATGGTTGAATCACACAGTTGTCACACATGGACGTCGCTTCTGGCGAGAGGCGCACTTGCTGTTTATCTTGCAAGTGGTTGCGGACAGGCTCCTTCCAATGCTCCGCCTAAAACAAGCGCGCTTTTACCCCAGACGACGATGTCCGGCTCGACACCGGCAGCCATCCTGAAAAAGTATGCAATTGATCCGAATGGAGTGATACGGCAATGGGTCGTCATAGGACCGTTTCCCAACCCGGAGCAGGGCGGTCAACGTACTGGAATTGACCGGGATTACCTGGTTTCAATCGGTGGCGAGACGAAGGCCGACATTGCGCCGGATCTGCAGATTCCGCTGGAGGATGCCGCCACGAAACCGCAACCGGCAAGGCTCGTGGAGACCGCTGACGGTCTCGTCGATTTCGAAAAAATATTGGGCAAGCTCGACTACGGCACGGCCTACGCCATGAGCCATCTCAACTCGGAGCGCGAGCAGTCGGTGCGCTTCTATCTGGGTTCGGATGACGGCGCACGTGTCTGGGTTAATGGTGAGCCACTATTTCGCGTAACTACTCGAGGCCGTCCGCTGATTCGCGGTCAAAATCGATTCGTCGCCAAGCTTCACGCAGGCATGAATAACATTCTCGTCAAAGTCGAGGATGGAACCGGGGATTGGGGCTTCGTGCTGCAGGCCTTCGACGAGCACGGGTATCAAACGGCTCAGCGAAAANNGACACCCGATGAACCGGGAGCGATCCCCCAGTTTCAAATTCGTTGGTTCAACGAGCGGCTCGAAGAGGAGAAGAAGCCTTCAGGCCCCGGGCGTTATATGGCCTACGCAGAGGGGCGAACGCCAGACGGCATACTCGTTCGTCGGGCGGAAACGTACTTCTGCTCGCCCAAGAACTGGGAACCTTGGAAACTTAGAAACCGAGCAATCATGAGTTTCATTCCTGGCGCACCGTTCGACGAATTGGCCTTTAGGGAACGTAAGGATGTGGTTGCCGAACAGTTTGGCCAGGCAGTAATTCAGTCTTTCTATACGGGAGAGCAAGGGGCCATCGTCACTTCATATCTGCATGAAGCCAAGCCCGTCGGCAGGAAATTGGACCACTTGGACCGACCTGAGGTCGCTGCCAGCGACTTGCAAGTCGCGCTACGCCGCAAGTTGTTGGACCTTACGCCGCCGGTAACGTTACGCCCCCCTGAAGCCCTCGCTAACGCTGCGCCCACGATTCAGAAGGGCAGTCCCGCCCAGGTTGGCATTACAGCCACCTCCCTGCAAAAGATTCGGGCTGCGGCGCAAAATTGGTACGCGGATTCTGCAGAGCCCTTTGTGGTTGCACTCAGCCAGAGTGGCGTAGTCTTTTACCACGAGCCATTCGGCAAAGTCGATCGCGAGACGCGCTTTCCCTTGGCCTCGATTACGAAGTTCGTCGCAGGTATGCTAGTCGCGCGGTTTGTGGACCAAGGCCTATTGCAACTGGACGACCCAGTCGGGAAGCACTTGCCCGATTGGCCAAAAACGGGTCCTAAGGCCATTACCATTCGCCAATGTTTTACTCATACCTCTGGACTGGGATCACTCGGTGACGTGTATCCGGAAGGGCCTTGGCTGGACAATCAATTGGCCAATGCCCTGGCCGTACTCGAGCCGGGCAAGCGATTCGAATACAACTTCCTTGGGTACCATTTGGCCGGTAAAATCATGGAGTCCATCAGTGGCAAAAGCGTGCCCCGATTGGTGTACGAACAAGTATATGAACCCCTGGGCGGCACACCCATCGGACCGCCAATTCTTGGGTATTCCGTTGAGTCAACGGCGATGGATCTGCTGCGGCTGGGTCAATTAGCGCTCAATCGTGGCTCATATGGAGCCAAGAAGCTATTTTCGTCCGAAACGTTTAACGCGCTTCTGCCCAGGCCACTCCACGAATTCTACCCGGACCTAGATCCAACCCTGCGAGTCGGAATTGGAATAGATGGCATGGCCGATAAGGATCCGCGAGCTGGGCAAAGCGGTTTCGCTGCGGACAAAGTGCTATTCAGTCCAAACACAATTGGGCATGGCGCTGCATCGTCCACTGTCTTTCGCGTGGACCCCGATCATCAGCTAGTCATTGCCGTCGCACGTCGGCAGGCGGGCAAGAATTACGATCAGCACTTGTCACAGTTTTTGCAGGCCGTCGACGACGCATTACGCCCACCAACAGCGGCAAAATAGATAAGAGCCGGAGCCGTTTCAGGCGCGGAATTGGGCAAACGCTGGCTGGTTTCGGGCTAGAGCGCATAATTTGCCAACATTGTTCCCGGTAGCTGGGGCAAATTGTATCTTCTAACTCGATCGGATTCCGAGTATGTTGCTCGTTGTGATTACTTCGGGAGTACCGCGTTGGCAGGTGTACTCACTAATCGTCTTCATGAGCGGTTGCACGGGTGTTCCGAAGGAGCTGCCACCACGTGTCCCGCCGGCTCGGCAGCTCCCAACCGTACCAATGCCGCCCAATCCGCCCGCCGCGGGTCTGGCGCGTGTGGTGCTGGATACGACGGACGGCCCGATGCGAGTAGAAGCGCGGGGCGATCTCGAATTCGTACCGCCCGGAGGCAACTATCGTCCGACTCGGTTTGGCGAACTATGCGTTACACCTTGCGTGGTCGATCTACCTGCCGGCAAATACAAGCTCTACCTGACCTCGGCAGGTGGCACGTATAACCACGGTGATGTCGATGTAATCACGATTCGTGAAGGCACCAACTACTACGTGCGGGCGCCCGGTAAATTCGATCCGCCCCAATGGCTACACATCTGGCCCAGCGTGATCGTATTGACCGGCATTACCGTATTCGCTGTTGGCACAGGTTTCGCGCTCAGCCATGATTCCGGGGCACAGGCTGCCGGGTTCGCGTTCATGGCGGGCGGCGTCGCAGTGTCCACGGCGGGAGGAATTTACTTGTACGATGCGTCGCGGGGCAGCACTCAGGAGGGAGCGACTACAGCGTGGTGGGAGCCCAATTCAGCTCGATAAATGGTGGGGATCGACCAATTCTGACTAAACTTTCGCAATGTATTCATGGGCATTGGCTGCCGGCTATCAGCTATCAGCGGTCGGGTTTTCCGATCCCAGGCTGAAGGCTGAAGGCTGATTGGCAGATAGGCTCGGGCTTTCAATTTGGAAATTAGGAGATATTCATGATTAGGAAATTCGTTTTGGTTTCACTCGCAATTTCGTTAGGTGGTTGCGCTACGTCCTTTACCGGAAGTCCGCACGTGGAAAATGGCCGTTCTGGCTGCGAGAGCAAGTGCAAAGGTCAGGGCATGGAAGTTGCTGGGATGGTGTACATGGGCGAGTACTCGAGCGCTTGTGTCTGTGAGGTTCCAGGGCAACACGCGAGCCAACGCAGGATGCTCGTAGGAGCCTCAGGAGCGGTTGCTGGTGGCGTCGCAGGCGTCGAGATGCAGCGGCAGGCGGAGCAGCGCAATCACCAGGGTTCGTGAATCATCGCATTCCGACGGGTACGCGGGTGTCAGCTAGCTTACTGTATGTGGGCGCCCGCGTAGCGGACCGCGTTCGCTGGCCATAGAATTTCAACAGCTCGTTGGCACTCCGATTTCCTCGGACTCGAAGTAGCGCCTCCGTAGGACGCCATATTCATCGAGCTCGGCGAGCGTTCGTACTTCGAAGAAATTCGGGAGTCCCCTTCCAGAGCCTGCGCTGGGAATATACTCGCGAGTTCGCTCGATAACGTAACGATGACGCGGCTTCGCCGTAAATCTGAAGTATCTCGTGCGCGCGACATCGGGACTAATTCCGTAATGAGCCGAGGCTCTGGATGCAGCCCACCCCTCGTAATGGTCCTTTGATGAAACTACGACGTGACAACCCAAGGGAATCTCAACGGAACCTGCAAAGCTTCGGGTATTCTGTCCGTCGATTTGCAGCGCATAGCCTTCCAGCGTAGCTGAATTGATGGCGTTGGGTGCGACTTGCTGGTTGCTCACCGGTGACGCCACGGGCGGAGGGGCGAGACACGACGTCAGTATCAAGCTCGAGGCCAAGCAAGCTGCCGTCGGAAAAGCCAAGCAAGACATCGAGCCTAGTTTAGCATGGAGGCTTTAAGACTCAGGGCGATTCGCGACTGATGACGGCGTATTCATCGATTGTTCACCAAATAATCCCACAATTCTCTCGCTGACCAATGTAAGGAATGCGCTGACCTTCTGCCCGAGAATCGGTGACCCGACTGCGCTTCGTCGAACGTCGCCTAATCCCGCATCCC
>PMCK01000688.1:0-2807 GCA_003154095.1 Myxococcales bacterium
GGTCAAGGCCTGTCGTCGGCTCATCGTAAAGCAGAACCTCGGGACGGACCGCGATCGCCCGGGCTAGGCTCACTCGCTTGCGCATGCCGCCTGACAAGTCCGACGGCCACATAGCCTCGACACCGGGTAGAGCAACCGCCGCTAGTGACGATGCGACGCGTTCCTTGATTTCAGTCTTCGACATTGTTCGATTAAAATGTTCCTCGAGCCCGTAGGCGACGTTTTGTCCAACGGTGAGTGAATCGAACAGTGCCCCGCTTTGAAACAACATTGCAATCCGTTGACGAACCCGACCCAGCTCGAATTCCCGCATCGTCGTCACTTCCGTGCCATCGAAGACAATCGAGCCACGCTCGGGCTTTAGTAGACCAATCAGCATCTTGAGCATTACGCTCTTGCCTACCCCAGAACCTCCTACGATTGTGAGTGCCTCGCCACGGTAGATGGAAAGGTTTAGCCCGGCATAGACCACCTTCTGGTCGAACGCTTTGTATACGTTGGTAAATTTGATTAAGTTTTNNGTGCGTTGGTTCCATTGCCAACCCTTAACTCTTTGCATCTTGACGAGAAGTATCCAGAACACTTTCATCCGCCGCCAGTCGCTCAATCCGCATTTCAGCCCTTTCTACGGATTGATATCGCGATATTCGTAATGTGCCGACGATGCCCAGTTGGTCGGCTAGACTATCCGCCTTGGAACCAAGGCCAAATCCAAACGCTCGCAGCTTCTCTCCCTTCGAGGTTTGAATTTCCACCTGAAGGTGACCGCCGCGCACCTCGCGCGCTTTAATCACCTTTCCGCGGGCTAACAACAAAGGCTGTCGATTGCCCTCCCCACAGGGTTCGAAGCGCGTCAAGTCTTGCGCTACCTGAAAGAGGTCGTCATCTTCGTGGATCGGCAATACTTCGGTATCGTTGACAACTGCGGCTTGGATTCGTTCTTCCGAGCGCGAAGCGCAGGCAGCCGTGAACCGCGATCGCAGCGTGTCCATGGCATCGCTTCGCACTTCGAGCCCTGCAGCAGCCTGATGTCCTCCAAATCGAATCAAGCAATCAGATAGGCCCGCCAATATATCGTAAAGGCCAAATCCCGCAGGGCCCCGAACTGATCCGCGTCCAATCTCACCGTCAATGCCGACCGCAACGACAGGGATTCCATAATGATCCGCTAACTTGCCTGCCAGGATCCCCACAATGCCCGAACTCCAATCGCTGCGCCCAATTACGATACCCGCATCGCTCTTCCAACCCTGTGTTTCGATTTCACTGTGAGCCTCGGCCAACATCTTGTCTTGAATACTGCGCCGTTCGCTCTGGAGTTGCTCAATCCGATCCGCTAGTTGCTCGGCTGTCGCCGTATCCTCAGCCAATAGCAATTCGAGCGAAATGTCGGGTGAAGTCAGTCGCCCCGGCGCATTGAGGCGCGGTGCGATGCGAAACGCGATATCTTCGCCGGCTATCGGGGCACCCTTTTCGATACGCGCACGCTCGAGCAGAGCGCTCAATCCAGGCCGCTTGCCTTGCGCAATTCGCAGAAGGCCTGCACGAACCAGGATGCGATTGTCTCCGTCGAGGGGCGCAACATCGGCGATCGTGCCGATGGCTACCAAATCTAGGTAAGAATGCAGGTCGAGCGCGGCACCGAGTCGAGTCCGCAATGCGGCAATGATGGAGAGTGCCAGGCCACAAGACGCAAGGTTCTTGTATCGAAACCCGCAATCAGGTCGGTGCGGATTGAGAAACGCGACCGCGGGTAGCGGCTCGCTCGGCACCAAATGATGATCAATCACGATTGTCTCGATGCCGGAGCCCGCGAGCACGCGCAAACTCTCCGCATCACTGGACCCGCAGTCGCAAGTGACGAGCAGCGTCGGTTTCTTGTCCCGAATGCGACTCACTGCGGCCATCGAAACTCCGTAGCCACCGTCAAACCGATTCGCGAGCGTCACCTCGACGCTAGCACCCAGCCGTCGCAGGGCGTGGGTCATTATTGCCGCGGAGGTAATGCCGTCGCAGTCATAATCTCCGAAGATGCATATCCGTTCTTTGGTTTGCACGGCACGCGCAAGGCGCTCGGCGGCCATTGCTCGATCGGCCATCAAGTCCGGAGGAGTCAATTGAGCCAGTCGCGGATCCAGAAATCGACTAGCGAGGTCCGGGTCATGCAACCCTCGACTGCAAAGGAGTTGGGCCGCCGTTCGCGATAGCCCAAGTGTCACAGACAATTCTGAAGCAACTGCCGGCGATTCCGACCTGGGGCTCGCCATTGCCACTGTCGATATGTCGGGTGCAGCCACGATTGGCCAGACACCATGCCAATTGAGCACTGTCAACCCCANNGGAGCCATGATGAACCCCTATCAGCAAAGCGTCAGTCGAGTCGGGTATTCCACGTCCCAAACAGTTGATACGCGAGCGCGTTTCATCGTTAGGACTTACAACCATCTATTCGGGGCGCTCGCGCTGTTCACAGCGATAGAAATCGGACTATTCAAGTCCGGGCTGGCTGACAGCATTGCAGTGGCCTTGCTCTCGACAGGTTATGGGTGGCTAGTCGTTATGGGTGGTTTCATGTTGGTGGGTTGGCTTGCCAGCCGCACGGCGTTCTCGTCCAACTCGGTGGCTGCACAATATGCTGCCCTAGCCGGCTTCGTCGCCGCGGAGGCGATAATCTTCGTTCCCTTGCTTTACGTCGCAGAGAGATTCGCTCCCTCGACAATCAAGAGCGCCGCCGCCGTCACATTGGTCGGGTTCGCGGGTCTCACTGCTATCGCGTTCGCGACTCGCAAGGACTTCTCATTTCTGGG
>PMCK01000688.1:2892-7142 GCA_003154095.1 Myxococcales bacterium
TCGCGCTGATGTTCTGGTACGTGCTGCGACTGATGATGTCGCTGTCGTCGCGGAACTAGCAGCCGTCAGCTATCAGGATTTCTGATGTTCAGCTGACAGCTGATGCCTGAATGCTGATAGCTAAGCGCGCGGTTGGTTCTATGCTGTCCAACTCGGAGCTAGTTGGGCAGAGGGCAGTCGCAAACTAGACGACCGCGGTGACTTTCTTTTTCACGGTACCCTTACGGACCATGGCTCCGTGACCTCCGAAGTAGCGGCGGTCGAGCCATTCTGTGAGTGGCAACGCGACGTAGATTGATGAGTACGTGCCGAGCACGACACCGATCACAAGGGCGAGTGCGAAGTCCTTGAGTGAACCTGTGCCCCAGGCGAAGAACGCCAGGAGACTCACCATCACCGTGCCTGACGACAAGATGGTTCGTCCCAACATCTCGGAGATGCTCACGTTGATCAACCCGACAAACGACGCACCGCGCAGCCGGCCCAAATTCTCGCGAACTCGGTCGAATACAATTACGGTGTCGTTCACCGAGTAACCCACAATCGTAAGGATGGCCGCGACCGTCGTCAGATTGATCTCGCGNNCGCAACGCGATGTAAATCATCACGAATACAATCGCAAAGGCGATAGCCTTGAGGGCTGAATCGCGGAGTTGCGCGCCCGCCTTGGGCCCGATCCACTCAACGCGCAGCGCATCGTGAGGCACTCGATCCGAGCCCAGGTGCACCCGCATTCCATCCAATAACTGGTCACCCTTGCTCTTGAGCAGGATTTCAACCTTGTGATCGCGGGGACTCTGCAGAACCGGATTGTGCTCGCCGGCCCGCAGCTGAAGCCCGGCCACGGTGGCCATACGAGCCTTTACCCAACCGAGGTCTGGATCATCTCGGAAACGAACCGTGATCTTGTCGCCGCCGGGGCTGAACTTCACTTCGGTAGACTGGTGGGCGTCGATCGCGCACTCGCCGGAATTTCCGCTTGCGCAAAGAAGGCCTTCGATTTCTTGGCGCTTGCTTTCGCTGATATTCGAGACTTCCTGAACGCGAACCAGGTAGCGCGCGGGAACCTTGGGATCATCGACGCGCACGACATCGGGCTGCGAGAACCCAGAGTGAACTACGGCCGATCGAATCTCGGCCGCCGTCACCATCTTGGTGAACGCAACCTCGACTTCGGTCCCACCTTTGAAGTCCGTACCCAACTTGGGCCCGGGATAAAAGATAAGGACTATCGACCCGATAACCATCAACAAGCTTGCGGTGATCGACCAGCGCCGAACACCCATGAAGTCATAAAGTCTGCCAACTGGAAATAGCTGCATGGCTTACCCGAGATCGAGCTTTTGGTCGCGCTTCAATCCGCCGCGCACCCATCCGTCGAACATGACCCTTGAAACTACAACGCCCGTAAAGATGCTTGCCAAAACACCGACGATGAGAGTCACCGCAAAGCCCTTGACCGGACCTGTACCGTATTGAGCGAGCACGATGCCTGATATGAGAGTCGTGACGTGGCCGTCGATAATGGCCGTCAAGGCGCGAGAATAGCCAATTTCCACCGCCGCCCTTGGGCTCTTACCTTCGCGCAATTCCTCTCGAATTCGCTCATTGATTAGAACGTTGGCATCCACGCTCATACCCACGGTCAGTGCTAGACCTGCTAACCCGGGTAAGGTCATGGACGCTCCGAAGGAGGCTAGAATTGCCAGTTGCATCAGAACGTTGAGCGCTACGGCAACGTCCGCAATCAGGCCTGCCTTCTTATAATACACAATCATGAACGCTAGAACGGACAGGATGCCTACGGCCATACCGCGCATGCCCAACTGAATTGCATCTTTGCCCAGTGTCGGACCGATGCGTTGCTCGTTGGACGGAGAAATCGGCGCCGGCAACGCGCCCGATCGGAGCACTAGCTCGAGCTTGCGCGAATCGCGGAGTTGAATCTCTGGGTCGCTCGAACCCATTGTGATCTGCGCGTGGCCACCGGGAATTCTCGATTGAATCGTCGGGGCGCTCTCGGTCCTGCCATCGAGAATGATGGCGAAGCGTCGTTTGATATTGACCGTCGTGATGCGATCGAAAACCCGCCCCCCTTGGTCGCTGAACGTCAGGGCTACATGCCAGCCGCCGAGGCCTCCCTGTTCCTGATCCGGCTGCGAAACGGCGTCGCGCACCATGTCGCCGGTTACCTCCGCACGACTGCGCAGGAAGTAGGTACGCCAACCGATCTCCTTCTCCTTTTGGGTATCGGGGTCGGTGTCGTGCATCATTTGATACCCGATTTCCCGATCGGAAGTGATGGGCAGCGTGCTGACCCATTCCTTCAGCCTTTCAAGGGCCTTTTGTGAAGTTTCACCGGGTTTCATTCGAATGAAGACGTAAGTGCTCTTCTTCGCCTTGGGCTCGCCGCCTTCGTCGAGGCCAACCAAGGGAGTCTCCTCCAGGAACTCGAGCCCTTCGGGTAGCGCATCCGCCTTTTCCTTCTTGGCAATGGGACCAAAGAAGTCCTCGTCGTCGGCGAGCAACTTGAACTCGAGCCGCGCGGTTTGACTAATGATCTCCCGAATACTGTCGAATGCCTTTTGATCTTCGCCGGGCACCTCGACGATCACGTCTTCGTCGCGCGTGCTTACGGAAGCTTCGCGCAGACCCAGCTCATCGACGCGGCGCAGGATAATCTCGCGGGCCTGGCCGACGGCCCTTTCACGAATCGAGGACTCTGCCCGCGACTTCATCGTAAACGTCAGTGTTCGCTGATCGCCCGAGCGAGTCGTGCTCATGTCGCCGGAGAAAGTCTGAAGGAAGCGAGCGTCGATTTTGCTCGGATCGGAACCGGGCTTAACGATGAGCCGAAGGACATTGGCGGGTCGCCGCGGCGCGTCGATCTCGACGATATCCCGCAATTTTATGTAAACATCTTCACTGGGTCGCTCGTTGCCCTTGTAGAGGCCATAGACCTTGGACAGCTCGACGCGCATGTCCTCGAAGTAGCGGTCGCGCTTGTCCTTGATCGCTTCGTCGACGTCAACCGTGTAGACAAGGCGCATACCGCCCCGCAGATCGAGGCCCGACACGAGTCGGAATTTCACGTGTTGCTCGACCCATTGCGGACAGCGAAGCTTGCCGCTACTCATGCTGTCGAGTGTCGGCCACAACACAATAAATGCCAGCAGGGCTGCAACGAGTGTCATCCCGAGTCGAAAGCACCAACTCGTATCGATGAAATTCATGCCGAGCAGCGACATCCAAAGCGTGCCTAAGCCGAGCATCGCCATCGGCCAGAAGGCGTCGAAGTGCGCGGCAGTTGCGGCGCACAAAGCCAAGCTTGCCGCAAACCACAAGACAACGCGTTTGGCGCGTCGAATTAGCCCAGCCACGATGAGCAGCAGGGCTATCCCCAGAAAGCTATACATTAATACGGTATTGATCACGTCGGATCCGCTGGAATAGTCCTATTTTTTGTCGCCCGCCGGCGCGTCAACGCCATCTTTGCCGGCTATCGAACTCTTTAGAACATCAATTTTGACGCCGGGAGCAATTTCCAGCTTGTAGCTGCGCTCGCCCATTTCGACCAATTTGCCGATCATCCCGCTGTGGGTTACGACCTTGTCGCCCTTTGCAAGCTTCGACAAAGCTGCTGCCTGCTTTTTTTGCTGTGAGCGCGGCATCCAGTACAGCAAAAAGACCATGGGCAGAAGCATTATCAGTATGAAGCCAAAGCCTGGTCCGCCCGACTGCTGAGGATGATCAGAAGCAGCGTGTGCAGGCTCGGAGGTATGAGCCACCACTTGTTGTTGATTGGGCCCGGTGGGGCGCCCGGCGGCTACTGGAGTTTGTTGATAGTCAGATGCAGATGCCACGCTTGTCTCGCGTCCGCCGAAAACGAAATCGAAGCGGTGTTCGAGAATTGAGGAGGGAGACCAAAGGCCACGGCCGCTTCACCCTCCGGAACGAGAGACGGCTCGTGGTCCCGTCCCCAAATTTGGGGGCCGAGAGGCGCGGCGTATACCGGCTTTGTGAGGGCCGCGCAAGCCGCAGTCCACGCCGTCATTCGGTCACAATCTGGGGATGACGCGGACGCTCGGCCCGACTACGGCGGGAATCCGAGCCCTGCGGGATGGTTCACTGCGCTTGACAGTTCTTCAACGGGGTTGTAGTTGATGCGTCCCCTGCGTTTGGAACTACGACGAAACCTTGGTCGAAGAGGCCACAATTTAGAAGAGGCGCGTAGCTCAGTGGTAGAGCAC
>PMCK01000300.1 GCA_003154095.1 Myxococcales bacterium
CTGCTTTGCCGGTTAGCTGCGTCGGTCCCGCCACCAGGTTTTCACCTAGTGCATTACGCAGGAGTTCTCGGTTCTGCGAAGCTCACAACATCGAACGCTTGTTGCGACATCTTCGCGAACCCCTATATCGCAGCGGGTACCCGTTGGCGTTGACCTTGCATAACGACTCGCCAGCGCAGATGTAACTTGAAACCTATAGCCAAGTAATGGCCGAGAAGCATCGGTACTCAGGCGAATTCGCATCCCCTACTCATGCTGGTTGACCAACTAACACCCAGCTGGGCAATAGGCTGAGCAAGCACTCATTGAACCAATTGAACTCAATGCCGCAACTTGAGTACAAGAATTCTTCCAGGCCGAACAATAGTCGATTCCGCACTTGGTATCTACCGAATAGACACAGGCAGCGGCACATTGAGTTCCCGCCTGATTTGCACCATTGGCAAGGCCACTACAAGCGTTGATAGCTGCAGTCATCGAAGAATCACTGCAGGCCGTACTGGAGGAGCCTGTAGCGGCAAGCGGAGCACCGCTGCAAGTCGTAGTGAGGCTACCCGAGCTCACGGCTCCGGAGCAGTGCAGCGAATTGGTACTGGACGCGTTCACATTCAGATTCAAGACGGAGCTAGTCCCCAGAGTATCCGATCCCATCCAGACCGATACATAGGTCAAATCCTCTGGAGATTCCGCTATGTCTATGGTCTTGTATTCGTTTGAGGGGATATCCTCAATTGAAACCTCCCCATAGGCATCACCAGATACATCCAGGATAAGATCCAAAGTAGGATCATTCGTGAGATTGATGCCTTGCACGTGGATGGTTTTGCCTGACTTATCAGAGCTACCCGTTCCACAAGACAAGGTTAGAAGCAGTGACAATGCGACGACGCGAGACATAGGTTCCTTCAAACTCAAGACTCTATCATCAGCAGGTGCCGTAGAGCCAATAAAATCCGGTTGCGGTCCTTGATGCCTCCAGAAACTTTAGCTTGGCTCAGTTGAAATAACCTCCCAACCGCTATCAAGTGCTGTTTACTCCGACGCTAATTTACCGATCACCTGCCGAAGGGTGCTGGCTCTGTGGCGAGGCGTCGTGCATGTCGTCGCCGTGTCTATTTCACTCTTTCGTCCTGGTAATTGGGAGCCTTTACCGCCGAATTGGATGTGATCTGTTAGACACGACTCAATGCCACCATTTGGAGGCCGGGCGTCGGTTCCGTTGGGCCAGAAAGATGGCTAGCGGCACACAACGACTCACATTGACAATCTCAACTACCCTTGCGAACCTAGTGGATGATTCTCAGATTACCTCGAATGTAAAGAACGAAAGCTTGTGAACTTGTCGGACCACCATGCTCAAATCACAGGCAATCTGCGCGAAGGAGAAATCCTAGCAGGAAAATACCGTATCGATAAAGTGCTTGGAACCGGTGGAATGGGGGTCGTTGTGGCTGCAGAGCATTTGCAGCTCGACCAAAAGGTGGCCATCAAGTTCCTGCTCCCCGAGGCGGCGGACAACCCAGAAGCTCAAGCACGTTTTTCGCGTGAGGCTCGTGCCGCCGTGAAGATCACCAGCGAACATGTGACCCGTGTCATTGACGTTGGAACACTCGACAACGGCATGCCGTACATGGTCATGGAGCGGCTCCTAGGCGACGACTTGAGCGCCTGGCTCGAACGGTGCGGAGTCTTGTCGCTTACTCAGGCCGTCGATTTTGTTCTGCAAGCCCTGGAAGCCATCGCTGAAGCCCACGGCCTTGGCATTGTGCATCGCGACCTGAAGCCAGCTAACTTGTATTGCATTCGGCGACCCGACGGATCGCTCTCCATCAAAGTGCTCGATTTCGGAATCTCCAAAGTTACCGATACTCGAGCATCGGACAAGAGTTCTGGCATGACGAAGACGGCCACGATGATGGGGTCCCCTTTCTACATGTCGCCGGAACAGCTGCGGTCGTCACGCGACGTGGACCAGCGCACGGACATCTGGTCACTGGGTATCATCCTATTCGAGTTGCTCACTGGCAAGGTTCCATTTAACGGCGATTCGCTACCGGCGCTGTCAATCAATATAGTCAATGAGCCCAAACCGCCCATTCGAAACTTGCGCCCCGACCTTCCCCCGGAGTTCGAGCCGGTTCTCGACAGGTGCTTGGAAAAGAACCGCGACAGACGTTACGCAGACGTCGCTGAGTTAGCCGCAGCACTCTTGCCCTTTGGATCGAAACGAGCCGCCGACTCGGTGGAACGCATCAACGGCATCGTTCACGGCGAGGGTCGCCGCCCCAGCGTGAAAGCGACTGCGATTCCATCGCAGGATGCGAGTTCAGCACAGGGCTCAACCGGGGTGTCTTGGGGCCATACGGCACGAGCCAACCGCAAGACCCGGACCTGGAAAGCGCTTGGTTTTTTTGGGGTTTTTGCGGCACTCGTACTAACAGCGCTCGTATGGAACACAACTCGTGTTCCGACACAGTCCGCGCCCGCGGCCCCAACTGTGCCTGCAATTGTAGCAACGGCTGAGGCAGTGCGCCCCGTCCTGTCCGCATCCGATGCGATTGGGGTGTCCCCAACTGCAAGAGAACCTCTGCACGACGCAGGACTTACAGACGTCGTGGCGCCGGCCGCTTCCGCGCCAAGCGAAGCCTCGAAGATGAAGGCAGATATCACTAAGCGCAACGGCAGCGGTGCAGCATCGAGCGCAGGCGCAAAGAGCCCACCTCCCAAACTCGACCGGAATATCACATTCGAAAGCCCCGCCACCGCAGCAGGCACAAAGCGCAATTGCACTCCCCCCTACACGCTAGACGGCGACGGTCGGAAACACTTCAAGCCAGAATGTTTTGATAAGTAATGAGGCCTGGATGGAATTTCGCCCAATCTTCTTCGTTGCAATGCTGGTGACTGCCAGCCTCAGTTTCACGGCACTTCCAGCGCGCGCAACCGCCCCGAGCACGCAAGATTGCTTGACCGCGAGCGAGACCGCAAATCAGCTCGCAAGTCAACATAGGCTGCGTGCCGAACGTAAGCAACTGCTAATCTGCGCAGCGCCAAGCTGCCCGGGGGAGATTCGCCAAGAATGTTCACTCCGGTTCGAAGAAGTCGATCGGGTCATGCCGAGTATCGTCTTTGAAGCCAAAGACGCTGCGGGCAATGATTTGAGCGCTGTGACGGTTGCAGTGGACGGTGAATTGCTAGCGTATCGGCTCGAAGGAGTGCCGCTTGGCGTGGACCCGGGTGAGCACCAATTCGTCTTCCAAGCAGCGGGGTACCCCGCGATTCAGAAACAGCTAGTTATTCTGCAATCACAGAAGGACCGGCGTGAGACAATTGTGTTCGCGCAACTTGGAGCGGGTGCTGCGGCACAGGGCCTCACCCCCGCAACTGCGTCGGTTCAGGGCGTCCCCGATGTTCGAGCGCGAGCCCCGGGGAAGCCAGAAGAAAGTGGCAAGTCGCGAGCGCCAGCCTACGTAATTGGCGGCATTGGCGCAGTTGGTATTGTTGTTGGTGTGGTCACGCGAGCTGTCGCATTTGGAAAGAAGTCGACAATCGAGGGGCATTGTGACGCAAATAGGGTTTGTGACCCAACCGGGATGGACGCCGTCTCCAGCGCAAGGACACTGCAAACCGTCAGCACGATTGCGCTGATTGCCGGCAGCGCAGCGCTCGGTATCGGAATCTACTTGGGTGTCTCAGGCGATAGAAGGTCAGAAACTCCGAATACCGCATTTTATCCAGCCGTCACTCCAAACGGGGCGGCAATTGCCTTGTTGCAGAGGTTCTGAGGTGTTGAGGATGACGACCTATTTTGCCCTCTTTCGCACGGCGCTCAAGGTTATCGCCTTGAGCGCAGTAAGTTACGGTTGCATGAGCCTAGATGGCTATCGCGCTGGTAGCACGACAAAGGTGTCGAGCGGCGGCATGAGTGCAGGGGGCGCTTCAACGTCGAATTCCACCGGGGGCAACTGGGGTTCCACAAATGGCGGCACTGGGGGAGGTGCCACGGGTGGCAGCTCGACCGTGTCACAGTGCACAAACAACAATGACTGTATCAGTCAACACAACGATCAGGCATACATTTGCAGGAGCGGCACGTGCGTTCAGCTCATGAGTGCCAATTGTCCGGTACTGATTCCCGCGCTGACGGCGCTGGGGCTGCTCAAGGATACGACCAAGTCACCCATTATTGTAGGCGGGTTTGCTAGCCAAAATGCTCTTGACCCGCACAGCACGCTGGCGACGGTCAATTGGGATCTCGCCTTCGACGAATTCAACAGCCGTACTCTTCCCGGTCTCCCCAGCTACCAGTCTGGGGGGCCATCGCGGCCGTTCGTGGGCCTGGTTTGTCAAGAACAGAACAATTCAGATATTCCTGGTACGATGGCGCACCTCACACAAGACGTCGGGGTCACATCGGTTCTTTCCACATTGACTCCAACCGACCTTTACGCAGCATGGAACACGACGGCAACCAATCAGAACGTATTTTTCATAGACACCGGAAGTGCCAACCTAAGGCTTGCAAATCTAGCCACGGGAGGCCTGCTTTGGCACTTGCTGGGTGACCCGCACGTGCTTGCGGCGCCAGTCGTATCGTTGCTGCACCAAATTGAACCCTATATTTACCAGCAGCGAAAAGCCAGGTTTGCCGCCAATGGCGGTGAAGATCCCGATAGCGTGCCACTTCGTGTGACGATGGTCTATTCAAGTGACCCCAAGATGCTCGACATGCACGATGTGCTGACAGCTACCGACAATGTCCACCCACGGTCTCAAATAACTTTCAACAACAAGTCGTGCGTGGACAATGGAACTAACTATCGAGAAGTGCAAATTGATTCGGCTAACGTTGTGTCTGTGCCTAACACGGCTGCGGGTATTCAGGATCTAGAAACCCACCCGCCGCATGTGGTTTTGGCCATGGCAACTAATGAATTTCCTGCGGATGTCGTTCCACCAATCGAGAACTTTTGGGGCACGACAACCGCTACCGCGGGCATGATTCGCCCCTACTACATCATGTCGCACCTCATCTACAACTCATCCACTTTGACGACAATGGCCGCATCCAATGCGAATAGGAATCCTCCTTTGAATTTGCGGGTTTCTGGTGTCAACTACGCACAGGCGCAAGACAGTCGTTCGAAGGCTCTCTACGGCGCATACTTGACGAGGCTGTTGGCTGCCAATCAAGGCAGTTCTCTGACGCTCGCCGGAACCGAGAACTTCTACGATGGTGCGTATTACCTTTTGTATTCGATAGCTGCGGCTGCCCGCAATGCTGCTAGCGCGGTGCCAGCGGCCATTGAGATCAAGTTCGGTTTTCTACATGTAATCGACAAGACCAGTGGGGTTTGGGTCGATATTGGACCTTCGTCGATTGGCGGCACCATCGATAGTCTACTGGGCCCTCTAGCCTATTCGATGGCCCTTTGGGGTGCTATGGGCCCGCCCAATTTCGATACGTCGCTTGGGACCGGTGCGAACGCTAGCCAGACTTCGGCCTGGTGTATTCAGCAGGACATTTCTGGAAATTGGGCGTACCAGTCCGATGGGCTCATATACGACACTCCTTCGCAAACGTACTTGCCACCCTCGAATGGCGTCCCAACATGCCTGCAAAATTACTGCCAGACCAGTGCAGATGGTGGAATACTTGCGTGTTCGCAGATGCACTGAATATTGACCAACGGTCCTAGGCACTTTGGCTGGATCGTCGGGGGTTGACAAAACGACGCGACGCTCAATCAAGGCCGGGGCGTAGGTATTCGAAAGGCCATCGTCTCGCCAATCCACGCACAAACACGCGGCAGTGAAAATAACGCCTGGTAAACGCCCGGTATGCGCACAGTGCTTATAAGAGCAAAGTGCAAATGTCGGGTTTGGGCAAAGTAGAAATGTCGGGTTCGCGGTACGTGACCGGGCATGTCGGCCCCGGTCCTGAGCAGCGATGCCGAGCGAGCAACCATCGCGTGGCTGAGTCGCGCAGACAGAACGTCCTGGGGTTCGTCAGAGCCTGCTACGCTGACTTTGGGCCGACCTTGGCCCGAGAGAAGCTTCGGGAGTGCCACGGCCTGGAGGTTTCCAACGAAACGCTGCGCAAGTGGATGACCGAAGCCGGGCTGTGGGTGCCACATGCACGCCGTCGCGACCGTGTCCAGCAGCCTTGCAATCGCAGGACCTGCTTGGGTGAACTCATTCAGATCGATGGCTGCGACCATGAGTGGTTCGAAGAGCGTGCGGCTCGTTGTACGTTACTGGTCTACGTCGACGACGCCACGAGCAAACTCATGCAGCTTCACTTTTGCGACTCGGAGTCATTATTCAGGAGTCCTCGGTGCAGCATCGAAATTACGCCCGCTCGTCGTGCCAGCACCGCCACCGAAAGCCGAGACGGACTCGACGCATTCGCATCGCGACCATCCGCCCACTCATCGCTCTGTCTGACGCCGAGGAATGGTCGAAGGACCATATCGCACGTACGCTGAGCTCATGAAGAGAACGTTTCAAATTGACGTTGAGGTTTGCCCCAACTGCGACGCCGAGGAGTGGTTGAAGAACCACGGCGGGCGGCTCAAGCTACGGGCGCTGGTCATGGTTCTTCAACCACTCCTCGGCGTCGTCGAAGCTCACAACATCGAACGCTTGTTGCGACATCTTCGCGAACCCCTCGAACCGCCGAAACGAGCGCCAGCGCGCGACCCTCCGTACTTCAAGATGCAGGTGCTGCGGCGCAAATCGCCGCTCCTGACCCACGTCTCTTGGCGCGTTGGGCGAAGCCAAGGTGCATCTGAACCATGCCATTCTCTCACGTACCAGCAGCACCTTTGCTGACCCGTGTGCCGAAATCGCCAAAACCGGCCGCGCCATACCGCAATGACCACAGCCGTTACGCCATCACTACACGAATCACTCGGCTTACGCGCAACTATAATTACCGGGAGGCCGCGTAGTTTCAGGTCGATCGAGTATTTGCACCTTACGAGGACAGACTACGAGGCGTGAAGTCCGGTCTTGGAAGCGAATGCCTTCTTCAGCTTCCTCGCTTCTTGCCCCTGGACTGAGTAAATAATTGAAGCAATCACCAGCACGGGCAGAGCAATCCATCCGAACAACAACACGTCCTCATCTCTGGTCTTGAGATATGAGGGAACAACAGTGACGGCCTCGATGGCCACCCAACTCCATAAAATCAACAAGAATACATTCAACCGGCGCAATTCCAAACGTTTCCACTCATCGAAATCTCTTCTCCGTGTTCCGTCAGAATCGCTGAAGATTCTGCCCTTAATTGTGCTTCGCTTGATCGTGTACACGACTGCAATTACGACAACCAGAATATCCATAGCCCGGACACCTCCTTTCGATTGACTTCTGGCAGCAAGCCTTGATTTTGTCCAGTGAACACGCTGCTCGGGACGACCCATTTTGGTCACTAGTCGGGCCGGAAATAGAATCCCCAGCGCGTTTCCGTGCCGTCACTCCCCAAAGAAATCGTTCCGACGCCGAAGTTGTTCGTTGTAGGCGTCGACGGCGTTCATGGCGTTCGTTGTGGCCACTCCCTCCGAGGTCATCCCGCTGGAGGCGATGGGAAGCCCCACCGAAAGCAAGACGATGCCTCCGCCGAGCCCCCCTGCTGCAACCAAATAGTCCTTCTGTACAGCGCCCACAACGGCCACCCCCTCGCTCACCAAGGATAGAAGCAACAGTCCGATTCCAATGTAAAGTTTCGTACTACCCGCCGATTGCGCCGATTCGGCGGCGTCGACGAATTCGACAGCGAGTGGCGATGTAGCGACGAGCTGACGCAGCCTGGTGGTGTCGTCTGCCTTGGCAACCCAGTGACCATCCTGAAACAACTGAAGCGCACCACTCGACGTCCCTCCGTTTCGACTCCAAACCAATTCACCCTTGATGGGTGTCAAGCGCAACGACGGACACCTCCAGAATTGCACCCGAAACATCGCCATTTGGGTAGTCGTTGCTTCCTCGTTATCCAAACCGAAAAAAATCTGGTCCGATACGGATGTCGTCGTCCTCGTAGATAGTCCTGTAATCGCGGCAACCTGCGCACCGCGCTCACCCCCCGCCCGTCTCAACTGCTCTACCATTGGACGGCCCGACTCGGCGAAGCCGTCCGCATCGCCGGAGGCTGCGGCAAGGGTCTGCGCGAGTGTGGCGTACTCGAAGCCTTCGAGCTTGAACTGGGTGATCGCATCGCCCTTATTCTCGGCAACGAGGCGGTTGAGTTCGGGTTCGAGATTCAGCTCGGTCCGTGTCCTGTCGTGAAGAGCTCCTTTTACTTCCCGTTCGAACTCGAAGGTCCGGGTCACCTGGTACTGAGCCCGGGAGATCACGTGCTTGTTCGAATCGACATACGACTTCGATGCGGATACGGGGTACGTGGTCTTTAAGGGCATTACGTCAACGACATTCGTCGTCGTGTAGCTGCAACCCGACGCCAGAGCATTGGTTCGTCACGGAAGAACAGGCCTGCGACGCCGTGGCGACCGCGTGCGCCTGAATACAGCACACAGCAGGCCTACCATGCCGAAGAAGTATGCAGTGCCGCGTGAGCCCTCTGAGCGCACGATTCGACAGCCGCAAGCGCCCTCACTCGGACCACTCGAGTTGCCCTCCACGGTCGAAACAACGGTTTCACCCCCGAGGCTCGAAACCGGCACTGAGTTTGAGCCGCCTTGGGCTAGGACGCCGCCGCTCGACGGGCTGCTGCCCGCCACACCAAGAGAGCTGCCGCCGATCGCGCTGCCTCCCGTTGCGTTGCCGCCCGTGGCATTGCCTCCCGTTGCACTACCGCCAGTTGTCAAACCGACGGTGGCACCTGTGTTCACGCCTCCCGAGGTAGAAACCGTACCGCCCGAAGCAGCTGAGCTTTTTCCACCTGAAGACATTGCGCCACCCGAAGCGACTACGCTACTCCCACCTGTCGTAGCTGCACCGCCCGAGGAGACCGCACCACCCGAGATGACCGTGCCTCTGCCACCCGTTGCAACCGCGCCGCCTGTGGACTTTGCACCCCCTGCTGCGATTGCGCCGCCCGTTGCCTTCATGCCTGCCGCGCCGCTCGCGCCTCCCGTCGAAGCTGCTCCTCCAGTACTCCCTGGGACAATCGTTCCGGTTCCGACTGAGAAGGTCATCTGCGGGCCGTTGGCGCTGACATCGTAAATACGTAGTCCCGAAGCGGTGGCGTTGTTCCACGAGCTTGCCGGCTTCGTCGTGGCGCTAAACTCGCTGTTGTTGCCCTTGTAGAAGAAGTCCGTTGCTGCAGTGCCCGGGCTGGGCCAAGTCGTCGCCGACAGGATGCGCGTCCCCCCGCCTTGGACGACCGCAAGCTGGAGTGTCGCCGGCGGGGAATTTCCGGAGATGGAATTGTCGAAGTGCCACAGGAGGATCCCGCCTCCCTTGAGGGACACCCACTCCTGCGTAGGCTGCACATTCGACCAAAGGAAATACTCGCTGGTCCTGGCGGTGTTCACATAACGATACGCTGGGGCGTCGGGTGCCGTCGTGTAGGTCGCGTTGGTGCTGCTATCGATGTCCACCACGTCCAGCCAACCCTGATCGACTCGGAACATGTCGTTGATGCCGACCGGATTGGTGTCAGCGTCCCGATTGGCCATGATGCAGTAGTCGCCCACGCCGTAAAGGTCGGGCCATCCGAACAACATATGACCGCTCTCGTGAGCAAAGACATAGTTGGTTGGCTGCGTATGCAAGGCCGTCATCATGTAACGGTTCAGCGTGACGCCGTCCTTTTTGATGTTCGAGCTCGAGGCGTGCGGCCAAAGACCCTGGCCAAAAGTGCCCTCGCCACCCGCGTAAAGCAGACTGATTGCGTCTGTCCTTCCGTCCTTGTCGTTGTCGAAGAGCGAGAAATCAATTTCTGCGTCCATGGCGGCGACAACCTCAGCCCATAGCTCGTCAGCGCGCGTGTAAGAGGTTCCGCCGTCGTAGTAGGACTTGGGCTGCTTGGCGCGGTAATAACCGTGCACTTCGTTCTGGTAGTCCACCACATTGTTGGACTGTCCCAGGTAGTAGTCGCGGATCGAACCGGTTAGGCCATACTTGTTGTAACCCTTGGTATTGAGCCATGCGTCTATCTCGTCCTTGGACAAGGTCGCTGGCGTGTCGGAAAAGTCGACGAGAAGTACCAGCCCTTTGACCACACCAGACGGATGGGGAAAAAGGTGGATTGGCCCGAGCAGGGCGAATGCTTTCGAGGCGTCGGCCGGAGGTTGCAGATCCGGCCACGCGGGCACCATTTTGCCTTCCCACACAATTGTGGCCTGGGCCAAACTGGGCAAAAACCCAACGGCCAAAACTAAACCGGCAGGCAGCATCCAGTTTCGCCGAGACATCGCGTTCCTCCTGTCGAACATCATATCGCCATCGGTGAATGTCCGGCACCAGGCCGATCCGTAGTAAAGATTTGCTCTGCGTTTATCGGCCTGTATCCCAGTCGAAAGACTGACTGGCAACCACGAGTTCCTTCACGCAATATTGGCGATTCGGAAGCGGTTTGGACCTGACAGAGGCTGACTCGCGCACGCCGCGCCACGGGAGCTAAAAGCGAAGTCACGGGCACCGCGGTCGCCAATCGTCGATGACGAACTGGTCGGCAATAATCGCAGCCAGCGTCGGGTCGTACGCCTCGAGCTCCGCGCGCGTATTGACGAAATTGTGAACGCCGTCGGCGGGATCCGCTTGTTGATTGGCGTCATACCAATCCTGTACGCCTTCGGCAAAGTAGTAGGCCGTCTCTTGCCCGGCTGCGGTGTTCTGCCAGAGGCCCGCATTGGTAGCGGCTTGGAAAGCCGCGTTCAAGCGCGGTTCGAAATTCGGGTCGACAACCGAGAGCCCAAAGTCGCGAATCGCGTAAGCGAGAGTGTCAACCAGGACAACCCCGCCGATGTAAGGGTCGTCAGCCAGGCACAGTAGGTTTTCTTCGCCTGCGGAACATACCGGTCGCACCTCGGTCGCGCCTTCGCCACGCTCCTGGTTCCAGTTGCGGCCTGCAGTGGCCGGAAGATCGCTGTACTCTGGAATATCGAGCGTCACTTCCGAGACGCCGATGACAGCGACTCGCAGGTTCTTGCCGATCATGGATTGCCGAACATCGTCGCGCTTGCGTGTCATATGCGACGTAATCACGCAGGCTTGACGAAGCGCCACGTCTGACACTTGCGCCGAGGAGACGATTGGGATGCCGTTGCCATCGAGGAACTTGCGGTAGAAACTGTTGAGTCCTAAGCTCGCGGGAGGCACCGTTGGCGTAACCGCGCAAGCTTGTGGAACTCCGTTCGAACCGAGATACACCGTGGGTTCTGAGCAGGCCACGAACCCCGGCGTTGCGAGTGGGATCCAAAAACCAAAGAATCCGATCCCGACGTGGCGTCGCATGGCTCACTTACTTGCTTGCGATACACGAATCTACGACGCGAGCCGTGAGCGGCGAACGCGGCCAAGTCGATTGAAAACGCTTGGCCTCGGTTCGAGCGGCGGCAACCTGCCCAGCCGCGCAAAGCGCGAGCACACCGGCAGCGGCACGTTCCTCGCGAAGCTGGGGCTTTTTGAACTGGCGATCATAGGTACGCAGCAACCGCAGCGCTTGCCCGCCGTCATGACTTTGAATCGCCGAGTTCACGCTAGCCAACAGATTCACCTCTTCGGCAAGGCTTTCGGACTTGTTTATGTTCACTGGTTGAGGGCGCGTCACGGCAGGTGAACCCGTCACGCTGGACACCGCGGATGGCTCGGTTTTCTGCAGTTCGACTGGGGAAGCACTCGCAGAGAGCACCTGGGCACCCGCGTTCACCGAATTTGCGCGCTGCGTCGGAGTAGAAATCACCGCGTGCAACGGGGCCGGCCTTGGCCGCCACACGGCGTAGGCCAAAGCCGCCGTAGCGAAACTGGCTGCCGCAGCGCCAACGAGGACTTTGACCCAGCCGGGAGCGCCATGAGCTCCTTGCCACGTGGGTGTGACTGCGCCTTGAGCCAACTTGCTTCCAACGGATCGACGCACACGCGCGCTCACGAGCTCCGATGGCTCGAAAGCGTGCCGACCCTCGGCAATGACTCGGCGCGCGACGTCGTCAAGCTCCACAGGGTCCCTCATGGCCTCCCTCCTTTCGCGATTCGAATGTCCTTCACCAGTAAGCGGTTGACGAGCCGCTGAAACTCCTGGCGTGCCGTCCTCAACCGAAAGTACGCGGTGTTCGTGTTCAGGCCAAGCACGCGCGCCGCTTCGGGAACGCTCATCTCCTCCACATCCACGAGAATGAGCATAACTCGCTTCTTTTCGTCCATGCAGTCGAGTAATCGATCGAGAAGCTCGGTGTCGTGGCACGACTCGAAGTCAGCTGCGAATGCATCGAGAGCTACACCCCGCGGCACTTCGTCGTCGAAGTCCCGCCACGGCATGAGCCATGAGTAACGCCGTCGATGGGTGCGGCGATAGTTGCCCGCGACTCGGTCGAGGATCCCGTAGAGCCACGTTTCCACGGACGCCCAACGCGGGTCGTAGGACTGCCAACGGCGGTGCACGACGAGAAACACGTCCTGCGCGGCGTCTTCGAGCATGGCCTCTGGCACGCGTAAGCGCCTCAAGTTGCGCCACACGAACGGGAAGTGGCTGGCATACAGGTCACTGGGCCCGGCAGGTGCGACCTTTCCCGAAGCTGCTCGAGTCTCGACCGAGCTGGGCGGGGTATTTCCTAAACGGGTCACGGCGCTTCATCCAGCTTATGACCAGGGGCGAAGTATTCCATTGAATTATTAGGACCGGCCGGCTGTCACCCCCTCGTCGATCAGCCGCAGGGTCATCACAATTCAAACTCTGGCCCGAGCGAAATTCGTTCGGCAAACGATTGCTGCTGATACACGTGCCCCAGATCCTGAATGGCGAACCGCGGCTTCTGGAACGGCAACAGACCTTCGAGTCCCAATCGAACAGCAACCCCTCGCCCAACGCTGTACCGTAGCGCGAGTTCGCCGAAGACCCCATAAGACAATTGGGTGGTCGAGCCCGGATTGCTAACTCCGTAGCTTGAAGCGTGAAACATGTAGAAATGGGGGCCGATACACCACTTTAGAGCTGCGTTGCCTTGGCGAATGCCAAATATGCATGCAGCCAGCTCTCCTTCGTACAAACGGAAGTTGGCGCCCATGCCGGCTTGGCCCTGATAGTCCTTGTTCCGGGGCGCCAAGGTGCCCGCACGCAAGGCGAGCGCCCACGCACGAGCATTGAGGCCGAAGTCCAGACGACCACCGAGGTCCACGGAGGGGAGAGTACCGTTGTCCGCCACGAGGTTGGCACCCAGGAAAACCCGCGGCGCCAATCGAACAGCTCCCGCGCCGGGTTCCGTCGAAGGTGGCCGCTGAGCGCTGACAACAGTTCGGGGTCGCGCTTCGGAAGCCGGCGGACTCGTGGGCCCGGGCCGTGAAATCGACGGGTCCGGATTGGTGACGCGCGCGTCGGGATCAATCATTAGCGCTACCAGCAGAGCCACGGCTCGACGTGCCTCGTCGCAGCTATCCGCTTTGAGCTGCCGCTCGCCGGACAACTCGCCCGAGACAGTCGTCACGCGAATCGCCCACTTGCCTTCTTCGATCGGTTGAGCATCCACGGAAACCGTGATCCGTGTAAGACCCACGGAGGGCCGCCCGCTTTGGAGCATTTGCCGAATCTCGGCAACCGTTTCGCTCGCGCCGGAGCAAGCCTCGGGCCCTTGCCAACTCAACTCGAAAGGCAATGGCTCAGGGTCGGGCGCCTGAGCAAAAGCGGCCGCTGACACGAACAAGTAACCGCACCAATGAAAGCACCCACGCACAGTTCCCTTTTACCTGATTTGGAACCGCGGTGGAGCCTAGACACGCCAAACGTGATTCAGAGGGCAGAATTCTAATGGCTGACTGAGCATTCAATCCCTCGCGAGCCCGAGCATCGCGACGTAAACCTCGGTGCAACCCGTCACAAGGAATACCACGAGCGACAAGCGCATCTGCCAGAGTGTGTGAACGACGACGCCCACACGACTTCCGAATGAAAGACGCTGGCCGTCGTAGGAAAGCCGATCCGCGAAGAATCTCAAGGCTGCTCAAAATTCCACTTTAGGTGCAAGCACTACTGCGCATATTGGGCGTTATGTCCTGGCACTTGCCCCCCCACGTACGCTGAGTTGCGACCCCGACGCTGAGGGTCAGTCTCGCTTGCGTGTCAATTCAAGCGTGGCCTCGAGAACGGGCAATACGGCGAGATCCTTGGGTCGCCCGGCGTTGCGCTTCAGTTCAATGAGCTTCGGTAGTTCGAGGACCAGGATCGAAAGCCCCTCACCGAGCTCCATGGTGCTCGCATGACTTGCGAGCTCCGCGTAGGTTTCATGGTCAAGCGCACCTAACGCATCGAGGGGACCGAAGCGGGTGACCAGCAGTTGATGACCTGGCCCCATCAAGTGTGATTCCGTGGGTCGCAGATGGCGGTCGTCGTGTCGGTATACCGCTTGAAGTTCCTCGAGTACTCGCACCAGGCGTTCTACGTTGTCAGGCTCGCGGCGATGAACAATGTCCACGTCCGCAGTGACGACCGGCGCGCCACGCATCACCCCCGCCATACCGCCGACGAGAATACACTCCACATTGCCTCTCACGAGGCAGCGCAGTAGTTCAGCCAGGTTCCGAGATGCCATTGAGACTCCGTAGCTCCTCCAGCGCATCGGCGGCCTGTTGAATATGCTCAATGCGCTCGACGGGAGTCAGCGCCAGCATCCATCGAATGAGAGTCAAGTCGACGCCGTTGCTGTCATAGGCATGCTCGGCCGAGTCAAAGGGCTGCAATTGAACTTTGGTCACGCTGCGGAGTCTACTGTTTCGAGCGGCAAGACGCACGCAGCGGCGCAAGCAAGCTACTGACATGGACTTCCGGCCGTCGATTTTGGAGGCCACCGCTGATCGTCTGTTGCCGGTTGCCCGTGCCAGGCTCGGTTCTGGTTCCGGTTGCTGGTCTCGGCTGCCAGTGCCAGCGCCGGTGCGCTCCTTTACCGAGAAGCAAACCACTCGCGCATGACTGACGTGATCTGGGACAGTTGTGATTCGGAGATGATGTAAGGTGGGGCCGTATACACCGTGCGGTCGAAGGGTCTCTCAATGCTGCTCAAAATTCCACTTTAGGTGCAAGCACTACTGAGCTAGCAATGTCTGGCGTCACACGCTGCGATCCTTGTCGTTTTTGGCGATGCTCATGCGACAATCCTTCACTTCTCTGTCCAGCTGAATAGCGGTTCTGTAGCAATGATGTGTTCGCCGCATGTGCCGGGCGTCGCTAATCCACCATCCCGTTGCAGTCGGCAAGGAGGTCCCCTACCGGCGAGGAAACCAATGCGTCGGAGGAGTTGTAGTGCAGGCAGTTCTTGATGCAGGTCGTGCGGGAGGCCGAGGCGATCAAGGGACAGTCCCAGGTGCAACAAACGTTATTGACACAAAGCGTGCTTTTCAGGCAGTCGCGCCTACGCGCATAGTTGAGCCCCTCGGGTTCGGGTTGGGGGCGCTCCGAACCCAAGGGACTCATAAGAAAACGGCACGGTGACTCGTACACGTGCGTTGCCGAAGTTGGACGCTCTCGAGGCTAGGTTGGTTGGTCCCTCCGAGTCCTGTGGGTTTGGCATCTGGGGAAACCGGGAGGGACCATGCACTATAGACACTTAAGCGGCATGGAACGTTAGCGGGCCGTCACGCACGCGCTGGCTAACGTGATTCGCGAAGGCAAGACGGCGCAGCTGAGTCGCGAGCCTGGTTTCTTTGATGCCACAGCGGCGCGGAACCGGATCGTGCAATCAGGGTGCGTGGCGCTACCCCTCGATCAATGCTAGAAGTATTAGCCAGCATCACAACATCGACGTCCAATTTGTCACTGCACAAGACAGCCAAGCGTGCCCTCGAGTTATTCTTTTTTGGCGAAAGCTTGTCTCGATTTATGCTTGCTCATGCGTGGTGGGCGACGTTCGGGATGAGGCGCTGAATGCATTGAACGGGAATGGGTATCTGCTCAGAATCGCATCGAATGCGGGCTGGGCGACCGGACGTAATGCCGCAGGTGGGTTCGGTGCTCACGCGACGAGTCTCAGCCTGCACCCCATAACTGTTATGGCGGCTCGTCAGTCATTAGGTCCAAACGGAATCGATCCCACAAGGACGCGGAACACTAAATAAGTGTGTGTGCGGATCCGGATATTCGAACACAAGAATTCTGATGACGGCTTATTGTCAACACCGTTGGAATATAGTGATTGTGAATGACATGTCATGGGATACACAGCCCGTTGTTGCCAGAATATTACACGATTTGCTCCCGATTAATGTCTTGCAGATCCGATGTAGATAATCTATCAGCGTCGCATGCTAGGTAAATGGTCCGCGGTTGTCCGGGGTTGCAGAGGTAGCGCGTTGGTGTTGACAATCGCGGGATTAGCCTCGGGAGGTTCCGGGTGCGGCAGGTGGAAGCCGCTGGCGCCTGAGGTTGTCAGACCCGTAGCGGCCACCGATCCTGCGACAAATTATAGGACCGTGCGAGATATTGTTGCGGAGCAAAAATATCGAATTGTACAGCAAGATGATGCTAAGCGAATCATGCAAGTTCTTGCTCATGTGGACGAGTCTGACACTGGGCACCAATCGTATATAGTAATTCAGGTCGATGACAGTGCCGCCGTACAGCTCAGTCCCGCGGGTGCATTGGTGGTCGAAAACAAAGTACATCGCGCGCTAAACAATGAGGTCAAATCACTCAAGGAAGCTATCGCCAGCCGAATTGGAGGCGGATCTATCATTGGTTGGCAAACAAGCAGCCCTGCGTCAAGCAACACCAGCACCACTGCCGTTGCCAATACCGGGATAGCTGCTGGCCCGGGTGGAGTAACCAACGCACCACCTCAGAGATTCACGCGAGGAGATACTCAACGCAATGCATACGCCTTGGTGGTAGGCATCGAAAAGTACCGGGATGTGCCAGCAGCCGCCGGAGCACGTGCCGATGCGGAGGATTTTGCTCGAGTGGTAGAACTAACTTTGGGTGTGCCGCCGCCCCAGATCCACAAAATCTTCGATGAAAGAGCCACGAAAACGGACGTCGAAAATGAATTGGAATGGATCAAGCTGAATGTCCCCAAAGGCGGACGCGTGTTCTTCTACTATAGCGGGCACGGAGCACCAGGCGCAAAATCAAGCGGGAACAGCCGTGTGGAGACACCATACTTGGTGCCGTACGACGGCAAGTCAACCAGTCTTGCAAAGACAGGGCTCCCGCTAAGTCAAATACTCGAAACGTTGAAGCGAAGCTCAGCGAAGGAAGTTTTTGCTTTTCTCGATTCGTGTTTTTCGGGCAATGAGGGATTCAGGTCGCCGCCGTCTGCGGGTACACATCCGGTCGTACCGGTAGAGTTGACCCCTCCAGTTAACGCGGTGGTGTATGCTGCGTCCAAATCCGACCAAACTGCGGGACCCGACTCGACCGGTCAGCGCGGCCTATTCACCAAGTATCTCATCGAAGCCCTGGGTTCCGCAAAGGCCGAGTACAATGGTGACCGGAACATTACGTTCAAGGAGCTCAAGGACTGGGTGAACAATCGTGTTCAAAACGCTGCCAAACAGGCTAGTCGAATACAGGAACCCGATGTGAATATCGGGCGGGGAAGCGAATCCGCGATTGATGAGTCCATCGTTGCGTTTGGCGTTAGCTCTGATTAGCCGAATGAGGCCGACGGCAAATATGACTCACCGCCAACTGACATGAATACTACTCAACGTAACAGCGCAATAACCGCAACGCTACTATCATTGGTGGCCATTTGTTCCGCCTCTTGTGAGTCCGAACTTGCTCCGCCCAACTCGGCGAAGACTGATTCAGCGAATCCCGCGCCGTCCCAAGCGTCGGTTGCTTCTCGCAAGGGAACCTCATTGAATCACCGGGTTGCGTCAGATAGCCAAGCTCCAGCAATGAGAGCAGGCGCGTCCGATGACGAATGGCATTGCGGGGGCGAACTTGTGCCGCCAACCGGCTGGCAGCAAGAAACCGCATTTGAGAGCAATCGAAATGACGGGGCGCGTGAACGTGCGGGAAATGCGGCGATCAAGAAGCTGATCGAGCGCAAGTGCGCCGACGGTAACGGCGCCAGTTGCAGTTTTCTCGAGGCTCGAGTTCAGCTGTGGAAGACCGGCTCAACCGAAAAGGACGTTTGCGCGATGGCTGTCATCAAGTCCGATGACTGGCAGGAATGGACGAATCTCGTAGCGACGACGATTGAACTGGATCGAAAACTCGCGGAGGCCGCACGCCAACTCCTGAAAGACTTCCGGCAAAACAGCCGTGTGGCGATCGATTTGATCAAGGATTTGGGAGTGCCCGGTGGTCTTCGGGCGGATTGGCTAAGTGATCGAATGGAGCTGGCGTTGCAGAAGTACGCTGTGATCACAAGCATTCCAAAGGGTTGGGCCGGGAATGGTGTCCCACCAGGTGTCGATGTCGTTGTGCGCTGTGATATCTATTCTCGCTCGGAGCGTGGCGTTCCAACTTTGGACACGGAATGGACCGCGCTTGGTCCTCATGATCGAAAGGTGCATAGTGATTCGGTTTCAATTCCCGAATCTGCTGCACCACCCATTCCCGCTCCCAAGGCACCCAAGACCATCCCGGAAAGCGAAGGAATTAGTGTTCGGCTAGACTCTCGGCGCGGGGGCAGCTTATGTGCTGGTGATCGCACTCAGATATGGTTGCAGGCTGACGAACAACTGTACGTACGAGTGTTCAATCTTTACGGAAATGGAGAAGCGCTTGCGCTTTTTCCCAACGGCGAACAGCCGATGTCACTCGTTCCTGCTCGCCAGTCTGTCCCACTCGGAGGCCGCCTGGGGTTCGAGGCCGTGCCGGTGCCAGGATCTGATCAGGAGAGGTTTTTGGTACTTGGAGCGCGAAGTGAATCGGCGCTGGGGCGTTTTACGGACGCCAAGGGGCCCTGTCGGGTAACCCCGGAGATTGCGCAGCAATTGAATGCCGTGCGAAATATTCCGCAAGGCGTAAAGGTCGCGGTTACTGGGTACCGATTGACGTCCGGTGCCAATTGCTCAAATCCGCCTGGCAGAAGTAAGCGCGAGGGCGTCGTTGCAGCCCTCAATAGCCTTCCGATTTGTTCATTCTGATGCGGTGCCGGCTAACATTCGAGGCCCTGCGTTGTGTTCAAAGTTTGCGCGATAAATGAGGTGGTTCTGTGAAACGCTATATTGGACTGATGGGGATGCTTCTTGCCGGGTGTGCGCAATCCAAGCCCACAAAGTCGCCCGGCACGTTAACAACCATACAACTGCCGGAACCGTCCCGAGCCATTCATCTGCGTGCAACCTTCGACAAAGACCCTGCGGTATATATTGGCCGCTTCATACCCGATGGGATCAAAGCCGAAGATATTGACGAAAATGCGGCAACCATCACGAGCTGCAGCAAATTCATCAAGCCTCGCACAGTCGAAGCCAACCAGAACATGGACGAGATGATGTACGTTTCACAGCAAACCAAAGCTTCGCTCGGAATTGTTCCTTTGGCAAATATTTCAGCGGGTCAGCAGGCGCAACAATCAGTGCGCGTACGTTACGGAATTGTTCGGAAGATACAATCCGACATCGACCCTGATGGTCTTATGCAATGTTGCCGGGCGGATCCTTCGCAATGCACAGGCACCATCATAGGCGAGTTTCTGATGGGTTCAGGCAATGTGCAACAATTGAGTAGTGAGCAGGATCAGGTTGCGGCGAATGCCGTGGCTCCACAGGGCATTGATGTCGGCGCCACTAGTGGCTCCGAAAAGGGGTGGCGGACAGTAAATACCTTTCGAGATGTATATTTCGCCTTCTTGACGTCGGCAACACCATTAAGTCTGACGAAGAGCGCCTCAACAACGTTAGAGGCCGACTGCTCTTGGTGCGAGAATGTGCCCAGGCGATTAGACGGCACCTACTTCTGTGGTATCTCGCCAGACTCCCCCAGTGAAGCGCAGGCGCGTGACCTGGCAATGAGAAATGCCCGAGTACAGGCCGTAAAGTTCCTAAGCGAGTCAGTCACGAGTACTTCGTCTACCAAGGAAAGTCTGCTCAAGGGGGTTCTTGAAGATGAACAATCCGTGACGGCAGCGGCGCAAGGTGTGGCCAAGCACGTGAAAGACGAGAAATGGTGTAAGTCACAGCTTGTGCCCACACCTGACGGACAGCGATACCGTGCCAAAGTACTGGCTTACATTGCAAACGCTGACACGCAGGCCGCCGCATCGCAAGTGGAGCAGGTGCTCCAGAATCAACAGAGCGCTGGGGATAAGTCGAAGTCACATCGGAAAACGAAGTAACTGAAGCTGGGCAGGGGATTTCTTGCTCGGAATAAATTCGCTACCGGTTCTATTGTCCTGCTCCCGTTCACGACTGCCGCAGGGCCAGCCACTGCGGCAGACACAGACTCAGCCTCAGAAACCGGGCGGTCCGCATCGGGCTAGACGCGAAACCGGATTGGAATGAGCTGTGCACCGGCGCCGGTTGCGAGGTAAACTGCCCGGATTATTCCGGCATCGGCCTGCATTTTCGTTCCGATGCGTCGATTCACGACCCTCGAGCAATCGAAGGCGAACTACTTCGACTTCGATTGCTCGGGCAGCTCGGGCATGGCCCGGGCGATATGGTGGCCTCGCTCTTTCGCGTCAAGTAGAAAAAATCTCGGAACGCGGATTTACTCACGTATTCACCCGGGTTCGCTCGATAGCGGGGGTCCCGGGATCGGCTTTGGGTTCACCCTTGCCCGCTTGGGCGTGGAGCACTGTACTGTCCAGTGACGCCGCGACAACAAAAAGATCGGCCCAAGATCGGTAGATGTCGGGGTGGAGCAGCGTTTTGTAGAGCAGCGTGGGGGCGTCAGGGTGGCGCGGATCAGCCACTTTGACCCATTGTCTATCACCGGGTGCAAAGCACTTGGGGCTGAAGGGGCCAACATCCGTGGGTCGAAAAGCGGGAACAATACCCGCGTCGCTTGCCTCTGGCTCGACCGAATCGGCAGGGGGCGGGGCGGCCCAGCGAGCTTTGGGTGCTTCGTTGCGGTGCCGCAAGCGGTTCCAGCGATCTTGGAGGCCGTACGAAAACTCCTCCAGGTGCGTGACCCGTTTTTGCCGACATAGCCACGGGTGGCTTCAAAGTAAGTGAAGGGGCGCCATACCGCATCTCGCTTGCCACGATGATGCTCGTGCACACGGCCGGCCAACGCACACAAAAACCTCGTTCTTCCAGTGTAGAATGCCGTCAAGTTACCGAGCGTCACAAGGGTGGGGAAGGTGGCCTGCACGCCATCTGCCGCCGAAGACTTGGAAAGTGTAGACGTAGGATTGCCTTCAACAGGACAATAGCGACCACGTGGACACGCAGGTTCTCGTCGATTCAATCATGCGGCAGGCGACCGTGCTCATCGCGCAGCTCTCGTCTGCGGCGGGCGTGAGGGCGCCGCTCGCGCACTTGGCCGATGAGGTGTTCCTCAACCTTTCGGAGGAACTCGAGCGACAAGGCGTGTCGCGCAAAGTCGTCGCCGACATGTTCGGCCTAGCCCTCCGCGGTTACCAGCGCCGCGTTCAGCGCTTGCGCGAAAGCGCCACCGAGCGTGGCACAACACTTTGGCGCGCCTTGCTCGAACACGTGCAAGAGCACGGCCCGCTCACTCGACGACGCTTATTCGAACGGTTCCGCAACGACGACCCGCTTGCCGTCGGCGCGGTGCTCAACGACTTGTCCTCGAGTGGCCTCGTCTATCGAACTGGCAGCGGCGATGACACGCTCTACGGCGTCGTTCGCGATGAGGATCGCAAGGTTCTGGCACACGACAGCACGCTCGAGACCGCGTCGGCGCTCGTGTGGCTCGGCCTGTGCCGCGATGCCACGCGCAGTGTCGACGACCTTGCATCCGAGCTCTCGCTCACGCCGGCGCAGGTCGAGTCTGCAATCGCTTACCTCGAGGATCAGGGTCGAATTCGCCGCGAAGAGGGTCGCGTCGAGGTCGAACCGATGGTCGTACCGATTGGGGCCACCGAGGGTTGGGAGGCGGCGGTGTTCGACCACTTTCAGGCGATGTGCGTGGCTCTCGCGACGAAACTTCGTCAGGGGCGCACCCGAGCCGAAACGGCGGATACGACTGGTGGTGCGACGCTTGCGTTCGAGATCCACGCCAACCACCCGCAGCGCGCAGAGGTTCTCGGCCTTTTGGCGCGCGTTCGTGCCGATGTCAACGAGCTCTGGAACCGCGTCGAAGCGCACAATGCAGCGCATCCGGTGGGCGAACCGGAGCACCAGCGCGTTACCTTCTACTTTGGCCAGCTCGAGTGGCCGTCAGAGGCAGATGAGGCATGATGCGAATTCGGGCATACGCTCTGATTTTTGTCGCAGCGGCACTTGGCTGCGGGCAGCCCCAAGAGGGCACGGGCACGAATACCAATTGGCTGCGCGCCTGCGCGAGCACTTCCGAGTGCGGCACGCTCGCATGCTCCTGCGGCCACTGCACACCAACCTGTACCTCTGACACCGATTGTGCGCCGCTCGGCGGCATCTGCAGCAGCGCGGACTCTACGACACTCGAGTGCCAGGGGATGACCAACGCGCGGCTTTGCCTGCCGCGCTGCGCGTCATCGACCGACTGCGGCTCGGGTCAAGTCTGCTACCGCGGCGCCTGCACGCACTCCCTTGCGCCCGCAAACTGCGCCGATCATCCGGATGCGCTCGTGTGCGAGGACTTCGAGGGCGCGCTCGACACGTATCAAACCGCAATAACTTCTGGCAACACTGCGGAGGGCGTTACCGTGGCAACTCCATCGGGGGCTCGCGCACTAAAAGCCGATGTCCTCGTAGCGCCCTCGACGGCCTACTTGCGCGCGAACTTTGCACCCATCTCGACGGGTCCACTCTCGGTGCGCGGTTGGATCCAAGTGCCCGCGGGACAAACGACGTACGATCTCGCGCCGCTGGCGTTCTGGTCCGACCAGGAGCCAGCCTGGGCATTGCGCGTAGTCGCCAAAGACGGCCAACTACAGGCCTGGTCGTACACGACGCCAATTGCCGGCACTGCGCCCATTTCCGTGGGTGAATGGCACTGCCTCGAAGCGACGATCGATATTGCCGATGCCGGGCGCATTCAAGTGAACCTCGACGGCGCTTCCGTCATCGACGTGTCAAGCACCGACACACTCCCGACAGGTGGTATTGGAGCCCTAGCCATGGGCACCGAATGGGCCGGCGCAACCGCGACGATACTCGTGGACCGAGTCCTCGCCGGGCCAACGGCGGCGGGTTGTTGGTAGCGAAGCGCATTCGTGCGAGCGACGAATCTGGCTCGCTTGTGCAGCTGCCGTTGACAGCGCATAATTTGCGACCTGGCTAATCTGGCTGCCTTGGAGAGAAGACCCGTGTCCAAATGGGCCACGTAGATGGTGGACGTGCGACGCGAGTGCGGATACATACATAGGAAGGTTGGACGGGCTTGGGTGGTTTCGCGGCACCGGTGGTTCAATCGGCGACTTGGGGAATTTGCCGAAAGACGGTTATTGCGCCGATACCTGCACCGTGCCCTGCTCCTCCGACAATGACTGTGATCCGAGTCAGGGGGAATTGTGCTGCGCGGTCAGCCAGACTGATAAAGTGTGCGTCGCAGCTGGCAAGTGCCCCGTTCCGTGCACCGACGATTCGACTGTGGAATCGACGAAACTTGCTGCAATGGACTTTGCTCGACGGGCAACATCGCCTGCCCAAAGCGGTGCTCGGCCTACGAGGGCTGTGGGGTCGCTTTTGGAGTCGATTCGCAGCAATGCTGCAAGTATCCTCCGGTGCGTTTGCCAAAGACCTATGTCTTTAACTCCAAGCCCGCTTGTGGTGGAAAGCTTCACATTCGTGCGCCTCGGACTCATGCCCCGTGGTTCTCGGGTGCGACATGAACGTAACTTGCAGCGATTGAGGGGAACCCTGTTCGTCCTACCGTGATACATCCGCAAGCTCGACATCCACCGATCTGAGCCTCCACTCCGGATACTCCTTCTCCCCCCTGCCGCTCGCCTTCTCCCCCGGGACCGGAGGCAACACCCCGAGCTCTGACGGAAACAAGAACACCTCGACGCGTCGGTCTTGTTGAATGTGTTGCCCATCGGGCGTGCTCTGGTCGACGGTTTCTCCCTTTGGTCCGAGCGGGAAAAACTCTCCACACCCATGCAC
>PMCK01000345.1:0-5366 GCA_003154095.1 Myxococcales bacterium
ATCGATTCGATGTTTAACCAACATGCCAAATGGTTGAAGGTTACGTCAGATCTGCCGTGGCGACGGAAGATCGCCTCGTTGAACTATTTGCTTGCCTCGCATGTCTGGAGACAGGATCACAATGGCTTTACCCACCAAGATCCCGGTTTTATCGACCACGTTGTAAATAAGAAAGCCGAGATTGTGCGAGTCTACCTTCCTCCTGATGCCAATTGCCTGTTGTCGGTGACGGACCATTGCCTACGTAGTCGCCACTACGTCAATGTCGTCATCGCGGGCAAACATCCCGCGCCGCAATGGCTGACGATGGACGCCGCTATCAAACACTGTACCGAGGGTATTGGAATCTGGCAGTGGGCCAGCAACGATCAGGGCATAGCTCCGGACGTGGTTATGGCCTGCTGCGGCGACGTGCCCACGCTGGAGACACTGGCCGCCGTCTCGATTTTGCGCGAGCATCTGCCAGACCTAAAAATCCGAGTCGTCAATGTCGTTGACCTCATGAAGTTGCAGCCGCAAACCGAGCACCCACACGGGCTTCGCGACATAGATTTCGACGAACTGTTCACCAGGGACAGGCCGGTCATCTTCGCCTTCCATGCTTACCCGTGGTTGATTCACCGGCTAACGTACCGTCGCACCAACCACGAGAACATCCACGTCCGCGGGTATAAGGAAGAGGGCACCATCACAACGGCGTTTGATATGACCGTGCTCAATGAGCTGGACCGCTTCCACCTCGTGATGGACGTCATCGATCGCGTACCTCAGACCGGTGAGCAAGGTATCTACCTTAAGCAACAGCTCAAGGACAAGCTCATTGAACACAAACAGTATATCAACAAAAATGGTGAAGACATGCCCGAAATACGAAACTGGAAGTGGAGCATTCCCCAATGAACGCCCTCGAACAAATGAACACGGCTAGGGCGCTAGTCGCCGGCGACAAGGGTTTATTGGCGATGGACGAAAGCGATCCAACGTGCAACCAGCGATTTGCAATGCTGGGAATTCCCCAGACCGAGGAAGCCCGGCGTGCCTATCGCGAATTGATAGTTACGACGCCCAATCTCAGTGAGTGCATTAGTGGTGCAATCCTATATGACGAAACGATCAGGCAGCAGAAAAAGGACGGTACACCATTCGTGAAGGCCATTACGGATGCAGGGATCATTGTGGGCATCAAAGTGGACTACGGCGCAAAGGACATGGCAGGCCATCCCGGTGAGAAAATAACGGAAGGCTTGGATGGGTTACGCGAGCGTCTGATTGAATACGCGAAAATGGGCGCCCGCTTTGCCAAGTGGCGCGCGGTGTTTTCGGTGGGCAACGGCGTTCCCAGCCGGGGTTGTATTGAAGCCAATGCTCAAACGTTGGCGCGCTACGCCGCGCTGTGCCAGGAAACGGGCCTGGTCCCCATCGTTGAGCCTGAGGTGCTCATGGACGGCAGTCATTCTCTTCAGCGGTGTTGCGAGGTAACGGTTGAAGTCTTACACACGGTTTTCAACGAACTTTACACTCAGCAGGTGACGCTAGAGGGTATGATCCTGAAGCCGAACATGGCGCTTCCAGGACTATCCTGTTCGTTGCAAGTGGGAGTGGACGAGGTGGCAGACGCCACGGTGAGGTGTCTACTGCGTTCCGTTCCAGCTGCGATTGCAGGCATTGCGTTTTTGTCGGGCGGACAATCCGCTGAATTGGCCTCGGCCCGCTTGAATGCCATGAATGCTGCCTTTGAAATGCGACTGCCATGGGCGCTGTCATTTTCCTTTGCCCGCGCCATCCAACAGCCGGCTTTGGAGATTTGGCGCGGCGAGGAGGCAAATGTATCGGCAGCCCAGAAGGCACTGTATCATCGAGCCCGCTGTAATCGATTCGCGCGCCTAGGTGAGTACAAGTCCACGATGGAAACATCTTGATATTTTGGATCTCAATGAAGAAACTCATCGTTTTTGACTTGGATGGTACGCTCGCAGAGAGCAAATCATCTCTCGATGTTGAAATGGCCACGCTGCTCAGCGCGCTACTAGGAATCGTAAAGGTCGCTGTCATATCGGGCGGCAACTGGCCGCAATTCCAAATGCAATTGCTTTCCAATCTACCCAATGACAGGAAGTTGAAGAATCTGTCTCTCCTTCCTACTTGCGGAACGAAGTTCTACCAATTTGAATCAGGTTGGGAAATACTCTACTCCGAGGACTTCACCGCTGCGGAAAGGGACAAGATTGTTAGTTCGTTGAAGCAAGCAATCGGGATATCGGAATTCAAGACTGAATCGACTTGGGGAGAGCAAATTGAAGACCGGGGAAGCCAGATTACGTTTTCCGCGCTCGGGCAGCTGGCCCCGCTTGATGAAAAGAAAATGTGGGACCCTGACTTCACGAAGCGCAAGAAGATGAAAACCATCCTTGATAGCCTTATCCCCGAGTTCTCGGTACGCTTGGGGGGCACGACATCCGTTGATGTCACCAAACCTGGAATCGACAAAGCCTATGGGATTAGAAGACTTCGAGACACGCTTGGTATCGCAATTAGCGAGATGCTTTTTATCGGAGATGCCCTATTTCCAGGCGGAAACGATTACCCCGCGAAAGAAGCGGGGGCCGAGTCCATTCAAGTCAGAGATCCTAATGAATCGAAACGCGTGATTGAAGCGATCATCGCCTGTCTGAATTGAAACGGTAGTTTTTGGCCCGCCAATCTCTGCAGGTTGCTACCGCGATTGCGAAGCCAAGGCACCTTGTTCGATCAAAGTAGCGCATTTGTGTAGTTCACGAAGGGTGTGTTGCCGACTGGTCGCAACAGCGCGGGCTTGCTCGACGTGATGCGCATTCACGGCTTCATACGCTTCGTCCTCCCATCGGTGCCCGCAGAGTGTGCAACTTGACACAAAAGTGAGGCAATGCAGGCTCTGGCCGTTGTATTCAAAGGTTCTCATTTGTGCAGCTGGTTCCGCTGCTCCTTGGCACTTCTCGCACGGTATCGCCATGGTCGACTAGTCCCTCAAGTGGTTAGCACCACTACCTCGGAATAGAAGTTGTGGCACGGGATATTAGCGGTTGATTCAAGAGCGTCACTTTGACTGACCGTGCAGCCCAACGTTGCTCCAAACAACAGGCGTTGGCTTTGGAACATTCCCGCGATTGCGTGCATCTGCGGTCGCTACGGCAATAACACGAACGGCACCAATTTCTGAATGGGGCTTGCTTTGACCCGCGATTTCGCATTGCGCTTTGCAAAATGCAAAAGGCCGACCAGAGATGCGTTGCCCAATTTCGTGACTTATTCGGAAGAATCAGTGAACATCGTTCGACAGCCTGACTACATGTTCGTGACCGAGTAATCGAGGTCTAAGATTTCTTGAGCGGCCGCACGGCATTGCCGATTGCGACTGGAGGGTGCGGCCGACCGTTACCTCTCAAAAGAAGGCGCGGCACGCTTGTTGCGTAGCTAGATCAGAAGGAAAGCGAGTTACCCAATGATTGGCTCATGGTGGTTTGTATGGATGTTAGTCATGTTCCTCTTGCTGGTTCCCCCGATGGGCTATGGATGGGGCTACCGCGGGTGGGGCCCACCCTACCCTAGGTACATTCAGCGACGCCGCGGGCAACGAGCAGTTGCCGCGGGTGTTTCGGTGCCGTTTAATCACCATGCTTGGGGGTGGGGCGGCGACGTCGTCTGGGCTGTCTTCATTATCGGTATGCTGTGGGCCATTTTTCTCGCCACCGCGTTTGCAATGAGGTGACATTGCACGTACGACGAAAATGCCGTCTTTGATCAAAATGAGTGCTTATGCGGCAGCAAAGGTCGCGCCAATTGCGACGTGACCATTCAAACTGACAGGGAAATGGGCTCTAAATGTGCACAAATGAAACTGTAAAATGCCCACATTGCGGCAGTGCGCGCATGGTTTATCTGAATGGCAATGACACTCCGGAACTCATGGGACGAAGACCGTGTGGCGAATGCCGTCGAACCTATCTAGAAGAAATAGCCGATACCCTCTTCGCCGTCCTAACATCTCGTCTGGAGAATAATGGTCGATCGAGATGTTCCATCGGTGAGCGAGGACAAGAGGATCTACCATCAGGTACGATCTTTCGGAGAATTCTCCGGGTCGAATCTCTACGTCACGATAGAAGTCGCATCGGTGAGGCCAATTTCGACTATGAGATCGCGCAATTGCGCGTAGGCCCAAGAGCAGAATCGGGAACTGAATATGTAGTGATCGACGCTTGTCATTTTCCCTTGGATGACATTCGGCTAAACACGGTAGTCCGGAACTTTGTAAGAGCTTTGGCTTTAGTCGAAGAGGTCAACGACCGGGACGTTGGAGAGGAAGTCAGATTTAGAGAACAAATGGCAAACATTGAACTTTCATTTCAGCAACCCTGCCAACACATACCGCCCTGCCCAAACTTTTGATCCCACACTACTCTCGTTATGGTCCTGCACGCCGTCGAGTGCTCCTTGTGCGCCCTGCCCTCGGTAGAGGTCTCGAATTCGTCGCCTTACGTCAATGGTCCGACCCATGGCCGAAAATGCCTAGATCGAGTTGATTCAGGTCGACGTACTCATCACCCTCAAATAGCCGCTCGGCCGTTTCCTCAACGCCGATGCTTGCTGCTTCTTCGTCGGAAAGCAGGTTCATAATACCGTGTCGAAGCACATAGTTAGTTCGCTGGTTTTCCGTCATGAATCATTTCCAATCGGTCTCGGTCCCTACTGACTCTCGTCGCGCTTCCATGGGCCGGGATGGTGACAAGTGTAGTATGCAACAGATGTGCCCCGCAGATGGAAACTGAACCCGGTCGGATATGCGAGGGTTTCATTCTCTGAGGGAATCAATGACTTTACCTTCTACTTTCGCGAATGCCGCATAGAGCTGCAAAACGCAAAACTTAATTTGAAAGAAATTGCAATTTGCCAATTCAAGCTCCACGCCCGTTAGACTAGCTTACTGGTATCGGCGCAAGTGCCTGGTGAGTTTTTCGCGCAAAACTGATATTGCGCCGCTCACGTGGTTGAGAGCATTCCTTTTTGATATTGGTCGCGATGGGCGGTCCAGTGCCACCGCGACAACCACAAGCCCCTCAAGAGAGTTTGCATCTACGTATTGAGAAGCACGATGGCATCGATCGTGCATTGGACTCAGAGGCCCCGAAATGTTTGGCGCCATGAAGCGAAGAGTATTAGCGATGTTACGATGTCTGAAAGATCTTGAGCGGTACAAGGTTAGCGCGACGGACGGCAACATTGGGAGCGTCGTGGACTTCTTTCTGGACGATGAACATTGGGGCAGTTCGCTATCTGGTCGTCGAGACCGGCGGCTTCCTCAATGATCGCCAGGTGCTCATTTCGCCGAT
>PMCK01000345.1:5390-12792 GCA_003154095.1 Myxococcales bacterium
TACTATGGAATTCCGTACTATTGGGGTTCGTCATGGTTCTGGGGCGCCGGTGCATACCCGGGCTTGCTGGCGGCGCGCGAATGGAACGAGACGCCTGCTGACCTTCCCGATCAATCGTGCGACTGCCATTTGCGCAGTGCCAATGAAGTCCGCGGATATCACATTCAGGGAACCGACCAAGCGATCGGTCACGTCGAGGACTTTATCGTTGACGATGAGACTTGGGCGATACGATACTTGGTGATCGATACGAGCAATTGGTGGTTAGGCAAGAGAGTGTTGATTGCACCACACTGGGCCACCACCGTCAGTTGGGAACAAAAGAACGTCTGCGTTGGCTTGAATCGCGAGACAATCAAGGAAAGTCCGGAGTGGAGCGAAAGAACCGCCATTAATCGCGATTACGAAACGCGTCTATACAAGCACTACGGTCGCCCTGCATATTGGGACGACGGCGAGCGACGTGCGCGGGTGCCGCCACCGCACCATCACGCGTGATTAGTGACTAAGTGCGGGCAGTCAACGGCGGTTTGAAGCGGCGATATGTCAATGTCGGCATGTTTAGGCAAGCGATTAACGCAAGGTAAAGTGATGAACACAACGAAATATATGTTGGGTGTTCTATTCAAGTGGCTCGTTTGCGGTGTTGTGCTGATTCAAGATTGCGGCGCTTCAGCAAAAGTCCCTGGAGGCGGTGCGACTGACGCGGGTAGCTCGCAATTGCCCCCGCTAACGGCGACGATTCAGCAAGGAATGCACCTCCGGTGTCGATTCGTTGCTGAAACGAGACTGAATAGAAAGAATGGCATACTGGACGGCAACGTCAGCACCAAAGCCGAGAAGCAGACGTTTCAATTTAGTGTCATTGACGGTCGCCTCACATTGGCCGGGAACGTAGGGATTGATCGGCTTCGCGCTATTGCCAACGCGCCAGGTGAATCGGCGTATTTTGTCGAGGACACGGCGTTCGGGAACATAGCGTTGTGGTCGTTCCATCGAGTAGAAGGGGATCTTATTCTGGCGGTCAAGCAGATCAGTGTGCGTGATTTGGGCGTATCCGACATTCACATCCTTTCGACGGCAGCACATTGTTCGGTAAAGGGCGGGAACGGAACTGCCGTGACTGAGTAAAATGCGTAGCTCACCACATCCCAACAGATTGAGATGGACGAACTTGCCCAATTTATGTCTCAAGGAACTGATGCATTGTCCGCCAACGTCGACAGTAACGGCCAATTACCCGCAGCAGCTATCGCGATTCATGGATACTAACCTTCCGGGACAGTAGGCTTGTGTCGCACAATCTCTCCATCCATCAAGTAGATGACGTCTTCCGCGATATTCGTGGCGTAGTCGGCAATGCGCTCCAGGTGCCGGCTCACTGAGAGATAGCACAAGAGAGACTCGACATGGTCGGGGTTCTTCCGAACAGCAGCCGTAAACTCCTTGAAAATCTGGCGATTGATCTCGTCTACCTCATCGTCCGCTGCCCTCACTTCGCGCGCACGACTCGTGTCCAGACCGACGAGTGCATCTAGGCTGCCGGTCAACATTGCGAGCGCTTTGGTTCGCATTACGGCCAGGTCCGATAGCGCATCAAACGGTGGCTCGGTGCACAGAAACAGCGTTCGCTCGGCGATATTTACTGCCAGATCACCGATGCGTTCGATGTCATTATTAATCTTCATAACGCTAACAATGACCCTAAGGTTGGTCGCGACGGGTTGGTAGAGTGCGAGGATCTTCAGGCAGTCTTCCTCGAGATCGACTTCAGCGCGATCGATCTCCAGGTCACCGTCGACGACCGATTGTGCAAGCGCAGCGTCTCGCTTGTCGACGGACGTTACCGCCTTCTCTACAGCGCCTTTGGTGATCGCTACGAGCGCGAGAAGTTTGGTCTTGAGCATTTCTATTTCTTGTTGCAGGTGTTTGGACATAAGGTGCTCCTTCTTCAGCCATACAGCCCGGATACGTAGTCCTCGGTACGTTTATCCTTTGGGTTCTCGAAGATATGCGCAGTCGGACCGACCTCCACGAGCTCGCCTAGGAGCATATAGGCCGTTTGTGCGGCAACCCGTGCTGCCTGCTGCATATTGTGGGTTACAATTACGATCGTGTACCCTCCCGCGAGGGCTCGCATAAGGTCCTCGATGCGTCCGGTAGCGATTGGGTCTAACGCCGAACAAGGCTCGTCCATGAGAAGTACTTCGGGCTTCACCGCCACGACGCGAGAAATGCACAGCCGCTGCTGCTGCTCTGGCGACAGTTCTAGCGCGGAACTATCTAACTTGTCCTTTAGTTCGTCCCAGAGCAAAGTGGACTGAAGACTCGACTCCACGACAGGCAGAAGGTGTGACCGGCGCATTTCACCGTGAACGCGTAGGCCGTATGCGACATTGTCGAAGACCGATAGCGGAAATGGGTTCGGTCGCTGAAAAACCATTCCCACGCGCCGACGAAGCAGAGACAAGTTCGTCGAAGGGGCGAGAATGTCCACTCCGTCCAAAAGCACTCGACCAGCCACACGTACACCGTGGACGAGATCGTTCATGCGATTGAGACTGCGGAGCAGTGTCGACTTTCCGCAGCCCGAAGGGCCGATGATCGCAGTGATCACATGCGATTCGATCGAAAGATTCACACCTGATAGGGCGTGGAATTTGCCGTAATAGAGGTCCAGGCCTTGCGTTTCGATTTTCTTCGCCATAATGGTCCCTACCCGAACTGGCCTACGAGGTAGTCGTTGGTTCGCTTTTGGGTCGGCCTTGTAAAAATCTGTGACGTGGGCCCGACTTCAATGAGGTCCCCGAGCAAAAGGAAGGCCGTTCGATCGGAAGCGCGGGCAGCCTGCTTGGTGTTGTTGGTGACGAGCACTATAGAGTGGCTCTCCTTGAGGGCGACCAGTGCGTCTTCTATCTTAGCGGTGGAAATAGGATCGAGACCAGAGCAAGGCTCATCGAGTACAAGCACGTCGGGCTCGAGCACGAGTACCCGGGCGATGCACAATCGCTGTTGCTGGCCACCCGAAAGGACGTTGGCAGGTTCTTGCAACCGATCCTTGACCTCGTCCCACAGAAACGCGTACCTGAGGGCAACCTCGATCCGATTGTCCAGAGTGGCACGGTCACGAATTCCAGCCAGTCGCAGTCCGTAAACGAGATTGTCATAGATCGACCAAGGCAGGGGTACGGGGACGGCATAGACCATCCCGACCTTGCGACGAAGCTCGGCAACATCGATGTCCGGGTCGTAAATGTTCTTGCCGTCGCGTAGAATGTCGCCGCTGTGGGAAAAGCCGCGTTCAAGATCGTTTAGGCGATTGAGGGAGCGCAGAAAGGTCGTTTTGCCGCTACTTGCTGGTCCGATGATCGCGAGGCGCTCCTGCGCAAATATTTCAAGATCGAGATTCTTTACGGCCGGCTTCCCATTGAAGCTTGCGTTGAAACCCTGGACACTTATTTTTGGCAATTGCATCGCTATCGGCCAACCTTCGCTACGAATTTGCGCATAAGCCAGTAGGCGAGCAGATTCAGCGCCAAAATCGCGATGATCAGAACGGACGCTGTTGCGTAGGCATTCGCCATCGAAATACCTTCGCGCGACAGTATGTAGAAATGCAGCGCAAGCGTGCGCGAGGAATCGAACAGGGACCTTGGCAGACGCAGTGCGGAACCCGCCGTCAGCATCACAGCAGCGGTCTCGCTAATACACCGACCCAGCGACAGCACGATTCCGGTGGAAATTCCAGGAATGGCGGAGCGTAGAACGACGTAGAGCACCATTTGCCAGCGGGTACTACCGAGGCCGTAACTGACTTGCCGGTATGTGTCAGGAACTGCACGAATGGCCTCCTCGCTCGTACGTATGATGGTCGGCAACACCATGAGGGCGAGTGTGAGTGAGCCAGAAAGTACTGAAAGTCCCATCCGAAGTGTAATTGCGAAAAAGACGAAACCGAAGAGCCCGAATATGATAGAGGGGACACCGGCAAGGCAATCGGCACCAAAGCGGATTACTGCTGTCATCCGCCCTTCGTGCGTGTATTCGGTCAAGTAGATCGCGGTTGCAACGCCAACCGGCGCTGCAACTAAAACTGACAAGCCTGATACGAGGAATGTACCCAGGATCATTGGAAAGATCCCGCCCGCGCGCCCCATGTTCGCTGGCGATTGTGTGAGAAAGCTCCACGTTACATGGGGTAGTCCGTGCAAGAGCACGTACGCGAGAATGAACACCAGCACGGCGAATGTTATTGCAGCAAGAGCCCACATGAAGACTACAGCGATTCGCTGGATAATGGCCGGCGACACCCTCATCCGACTCGACTCCTTGCCGGGCGCCGGCGAGAGAATCCAAGCGCGGCGATATTTAGGAGCGTGATGATCACAAAAAGCGTAACACCTGTAGCAAAGAGTGCCTGGCGATGGGCTCCCGAGGCATAACCCATTTCAAGGGCGATATTGCTGGTGAGTGTTCGCACGGGGTCGAGTAGGCTATGGGGAACTTCGAGCGCGTTGCCCGCCACCATGATTACAGCCATCGTCTCACCAATGGCTCGACCCATTCCGAGAATCACCGCAGCAACGATGCCGGATCGGGCCGCTCGCAATATAACCATCGTAACCGTCTGCCAACGCGTAGCCCCTAAAGCGATCGAGCCTTCCAAATAGGTCGGTGACACCGCCTGCAACGCATCGATCGCAATACTGGTGATCGTCGGCAGAATCATGATCCCGAGCACGATCGAGGCGGCAAGCACTGACAGGCCGGGCCCCCCGAGAGTGTGACGAATGAGTGGGACGAGCGTGACGACTCCCACAAACCCGTAAACGACCGACGGAATTCCGGCCAAAAGCTCGATGAGGGGCTTCAAAGCGGCAGAGAGCCCCGGCGGAGAGAACTGAGTCAGCACGATAGCAAGGCCCAGGCTGAATACGACACCAATGGCAGCCGCACCGACCGTGACCGCCAGGGAGCCGCCGATCATGGATAGGATTCCGAATTTACCGAGGCTCGGTTCCCAGTCTGTCGACAGAAAGAACTGCCTTGCGCCCAGTCGAAGAATGATTGGTACACCCTCGCGGAAGATAAAGACAGTAATAAGCCCAAGGCCCGAGATGGCCGAGAGCGCAACCAACAGCAAGATCGCGCCGATTATCTTGTCCTGCTTCATCGCGCCCTCACAAGCCCCTCGGCTTCGAGCAGCCCCTGTCCTTCGGGGGAGAGCACGAAATCCACGAACTTTTGCGCAGCAGGTCCGGGTGCGCCCTTGGTGACAAATAGGAGCGGTCGGACCAAGGTGTAGCTGCCCGCGAGAACGTTCTTGACCGTCGGTTGTACATTATCGACTCTCAAGGCCTTGAGCTCGTTACCCACAAGCCCGAGAGACATGTAGCCGATGGCCGACAGATCCCCTTTGACCAACTCCTTGACCGCGCCGTTGGACTCCTGCGTCAAGGCGCGACGAGATATGCGATCATCCCCCATCACAAGCCGCACGAAACTCTCGCGTGTGCCCGAACCTTCCTCGCGAGTAATGGGTCTTACTGGACCATCTTTGCCACCAACGTCCTTCCAATTCAACACTCGTCCGGCGAACAGAGCGCGGAGCTGCCCGAGCGACAGTCCGACTACAGGGTTTTCGGCGTTTACTACGATAGCCAGGCCGTCACGGGCGATGAGGATTGGCGTGAAGTGGCGAATCTCCTCAGCGGTGAGCGCGCGCGAGCACATACCAATATCTGCGAGCCCATGAGATGCTGCCTGCAAGCCTGCTGTCGAGCCACCCCCTTGCACCTCCACAAACTGACCAGGGGTCTTCTTCGCATAATGCTCCCCCAGGACCTCAGCGAACGGTTGCAGTGAGGTGGACCCCAGCAAGCCCACCGAACGACGCGAAGCGCTGTCGCAGCCCACGCAGGTCACAAGCGTGACAAGCGTGACGCCTAAGGCCCTAAGGATGAATCTCGTGCTGAGCATGCAAAAGCCTCAACGTATTGAAAGCGTACAAAGACTGAAATGTTATCGATGACCTCCCCGTCCACTACCGCGGGACCCTCGTGCAGACATTCCGCCCACCCATTGACCGTCGCTGGCCTCGGCAGCTGGAGCAGTTGGCGGCGACTGCAGCTTGGGTGGGGGTTGCTAATTGTAGCCATTGGCTGAGCGACTCCATTGCTGAACTCCACATTTGGAATTCATACCAGCATCGGCCATGCCAACACTTTGTGGGATTTGGCTGTGGCTCCTGGGGTTGGCGCACTCGGTCTCAGCGAGTTACGCCAAACGCGAGGCGCCAAGTTTGGGTATTCTGCAAATGGCAAGAGGCAAAATGCAATAAGGATGCGGCAAAATCATTATACGTGACTTGAGGCGCCGAAGATTCTTTCAGTACCCCGTCACCGAAGCGACCCTAAGACTTGCAGTCGCAGTCGGATTGATAGGCCGCTCGGAACCCAATCCGAGGTGCTTTTTGTTTTGGTCGGCACTTGGACAAGGGAGGCCTTCAGTGCCAAGTACTATTAGACGATTAGAAAGGGACTCATGAATGTCACGCGCCTGCCGCTGCGCCTTACTGCCGATCATCACCGAGTAATTGCTCGTTCCTTTCTTCCAGGCGAGCCGTCGCGTATACACGCCATCATCGAGCGTGTTTGTTCGCTTCCTGGCGCCGAAGTGTCGTCGATGGTTGCGACGCTGGTGACCGACTATCGGAAACGGCACAAGGATATTCGGGAAATCTTTCAGCAGAACTATGCAGCCGCGATCGCCCTAGTAGCCGAGCATCCCGACGCGAGCGAGGAGCGCCGCCTTCTCTTGGGTGCCTATTTCACAAGTGAGTATTCGTTCGAGTCCGTTGCGCTTTTCAACCCATCAATGGTCCTACACCCAGAACAGGACGGCGTGCCGTTCGGTTCTGCCCGTTTCATCATGAGCTTACGAGCATGCGGGGAAGGGCACATTTCATCGATCGAGTTTCGCACCGGCGTAGTCGACGCGGAGCAGCGCATCACGGTCAATCCGCCGACACGCTTCGCGCTCACTGCGCGACCGGTAGCGGACGCGCTCTATGATAAGCAGAGCTACATCCAGAAACTCGTTGAGATGAAGGCGCATAGCCCATTGGCCGAGCCCTTCTTGGCACTTCTCGACGACCAGTTCACGATGAACAGCCTGAAATACGCCGTGGAGAAGTGCAACACACAGGGGAGCGTCACGCAGCTCAAGGAGCTGGCCAACAACATGCTCTGGCTTGCTCGCTCGAATTACGAGCTCAAGTTCTCTCCCGACACGGCGATTTCCGAGCGTGTGATATTTCCGGTTAGCGATAACGAGAGTCGTGGAATCGAGGACGCCCGCTTCGTGCGGTTCATCTTTCCTGATGGGCGCGTCGCTTACTATG
>PMCK01000349.1:0-1706 GCA_003154095.1 Myxococcales bacterium
GCGCAGAAGGACGGCTCATTCGATGGCGACCCAGCTATGACGAACGCCGCGTGCTCATCGAAGACTTAGCAACGGGGAGAATATCGTGACAAGTATGACACCAATTACGTGGTTGAAGCGTACTCGTGAGTACCAAGGCCGTGCGCCTTTTCGGATGACTAAAGTTTTGTATTAGTAGTGAATGACAAGAATAAGGAAACATCATCATGAGTCAATCGAGACCGAAGAAGATCGCGATATACGGCAAAGGCGGAATAGGCAAATCNNGCGGCTCTTGCCGAATCGGGTCTTCGAGTAATGCAGGTCGGCTGTGACCCGAAGAGCGACTCGACTTCCACCCTCCGCGGTGGTTCGTACGTGCCTACCATTCTGGACACCCTTCGCGAAAAGGCCGATGTCAAATTGCATGAAGTGGTCCACGAGGGTGCTGGCGGTGTATTTTGCGTGGAAGCTGGTGGTCCTGCACCTGGGGTCGGGTGTGCTGGTCGCGGAATAATCACCGCTGTCGAATTGCTGAACCAGCTGCGTGCGGTCGAAGAACTTAAGGTTGACGTCGTGGTATTCGACGTTCTTGGAGACGTCGTGTGTGGCGGCTTCTCTGTGCCGATTCGTGAAGGCATTGCAGACCAAGTCTTCACTGTGACTTCCGCGGATTTCATGGCAATTTACGCGGCCAATAACCTGTTTCGAGGTATAAAAAAGTACTCGAATTCAGGCGGAGCGTTGCTGGGCGGTGTTATCGCAAACTCTATCAACGCACCTCATGCGCGTCGTATCGTTGACGATTTTGCCGAACGCACATCGACACGTGTCATGGAGTACATTCCGCGGTCGGTTACCGTGACCCAAGCTGAGCTTTCGGGCAGAACGACCATCGAGGCCGCTCCAACATCGGCGCAGGCCGATGTTTATCGCTCGCTAGCGCGTAAGATTCTAGCACTAGAAGACGCTTCGACTCCGGCTCCTCTAACTGAGACCGAGCTGCGTGAATGGGCCGCGGCTTGGGGGCGTGAATTGATGCAGCTTCAGTCTGCGGGCGAGCAACTCCCCGTGGCCGTTGCGGTGTAAGACGTGGACACATCAGGCCTCAGTGGTTCCAGTCAAAGGCATCACCTTCCCGTCCAGGCAAATGCCTTCCTGGACGGGGTGCCGAATGCACAGACAATAACTTCTGAGGTATCCCGCCAGGTTTCCCAGCGGCACCCGTGCTTTGGTGGTGCTGCTGCGCACACTCGATACGGACGCATTCATCTGCCCGTGGCACCCTCTTGCAATATCCATTGCAGGTTCTGTACTCGTGGCATCAACGCCCAAGCACGAAGACCGGGAACGGCGTGTCGCCTGCTAAAGCCGGAAGAAGCTGTATCCAGCGTAGAAAAGGCGTTGGCGTTATGTCCGGATATTTCGGTAGTGGGAGTAGCCGGGCCGGGCGATGCTCTTGCTAGTGATCACGCCTTGGCGGCTTTGCGCGAAGTTCACGAGCGCTTTCCCGAATTGCTTAAGTGCTTGAGCACTAATGGATTGCGTTTAGCCGAGCGCGCAGACGAAGTCTGGGCGGCAGGTGTACGCAGTATCACCGTGACGGTCAATGCAGTCGATCCAAACGTTCTGACAGAGCTGTGTTCTCGCATCGTGCTCCAGCGTCGGGTGATTCGCGGCACAGAAGCAGCCGAAATTCTAATTGAACAACAGCTTGAGGGGATTCG
>PMCK01000349.1:1752-2693 GCA_003154095.1 Myxococcales bacterium
TAGCACCCAATGCCCAGGACCTGGAGACTGCGCGAAAAATTGCTGAGTCCCACTTGGCGGTGTACCGAACGTGCCGCCAATGTCGAGCGGATGCCTGCGGAGTTCCAGGCACAGGAATTGATTTCGCCAGACAGGTATTTGGCAATGACGTTGTGGAAGGAAGCTACTTCTCGCACGGATAGCAAGTTTGGATAAGAAGCGAGCCTAAAGTGAAAGAGCAAGGAGATCATGTCCCTCAAAACGGATAAGACGGTTCCGGGTCGTGAAGAGCGTGTGGGTGCGTGCATTGCTTATGGTGGAACGGCCTGTGGCATCGGAAAAGCCGGAAAACTGTGCCTGAAGGTGCAGGAACGGGGATTTAGTCAAGCTGGTATATGTCAGTTACTTCCCACTCTTGGCATGTTACTGACGTTACCCGAGACGGCGGTAATCGTTCATGGCGCCATTGGCTGTGGCTCCACGGGCTTTCCGATGAATATTTCGATTCGGCTTCATCACCTGTTGCGAGGCGACCCAAACGCCAAAGACAGTCTCTGGTTTAGCACGAATCTTACGGAAACAGATGTGGTTCACGGTGGTGAACAAAAACTCGAAAGGTCCATCTTGGAGGTGGACCAGCGTTATCATCCAAAGTCCATCGTTGTGCTTCAATCATGCACGCCCGCAATCATTGGGGATGATTTTGAAGGTGTCATTGAACGGGTTCGCAACCTGACCAAGACGCCGATTCTTGCTTCGTCTTGCGCAGGCTTCAAGACCAAAGTATGGGCGACCGGTTATGATGTCGCGTTTCATGCCATCGTTCACGGCTACATCGAAAAGGATCCCGAAGGACGTCCTCTACCACGAGCCACCGAGAGCAAGCGCGAGCGACCGCTCGTCAATATTATCAACTTGGCTTCAGTGGGCCGCCCCGACGAGGACGAAATGCGGCGCCTACT
>PMCK01000047.1 GCA_003154095.1 Myxococcales bacterium
CCGTCTACTATCCCGTCATGCCACTTAGCACCGGTGGTCGCAATGCGACGGGCGGCTCGAGCGCAATTATGTATCCCGTTATGTCGCCGACAAGTTCAAATGAATCGCCGTCATCCAGCGCGTCATCGCGCGATCCCAACTTGCACGACGCGGACAGTTGGTGGCGCACCGCCGAAGCCGCCTTGCGTCGAACGTAAGCCAATCCGATGGGCGATGCCACTTTCGATGAAACGCCGTTCTTCGGTATCGAAGTCACTCGACGGTGCAATTTGCATTGCCCGCATTGCTTTACGGCATCGGGGGGGGCGGCGCATTCCGGCCCGTCCACGGATTCACTGAAGGAGCTGCTTTCCGCACTGGCTCGCGCGGGGATCCGCTCGGTCGCTTTTTCCGGCGGCGAACCGCTCATTCGCCAGGATCTGAGCGAATTGACACGGCACGGCAAAGACGCGGGAATCATCGAGTTTGGGCTCGTCACCAATGGACATTTCGCCGATGCGGCTCGCGTCCGCGAACTCTGCGAAGCAGGCCTCGATACCGTCCAGGTTAGCCTTGACGGTGTCGACGCCACCGACCACAGCGCCGCGCGTGGCTGCGGGCCAGGCGAATTCTACAGGGGAGTGCGGGCCGTCAACCTGTTCAAGAGTTGCGGCGTAGCGGTCTACGTCGCAACAATCCTGAATCCCAGAAACGTCCAGCGAGCGCCCGAGATGGCGATGTTCTGCGAGGCCCTCGGCGTCAATGGCCTTCGATACTGTACCTTCGTTCCCACGGGACGAGGCGCCAGCGCGGACTCAATCAACGCGCTTACGGTAGACGCAGGCGATCTCGATCGCTTCGTTCAGTTTCTTCACACGCTCAATCAGAATCCCGATTCACGAATCTCGATTTCGATCGATCACGCCATAGGCCCGTGGCAGCAAAGCGGCGAGTTTCATTGTGATTCGGGCAAGCGAGTCGCCTATGTGTCGGCCGAGGGTGACTTGTATCCCTGCCCGTCACTGATCGCGAGTCCGTTTCGGGTCGGCAACGTGTTCGAGACCCCTGTCGAGCAACTCTTGGCGTCGCCGCGCATGTCCTTGGTTCGAAGCAACCGACGCGAACAGATCTCAGGTCCGTGCGGCTCTTGCCGCAACCAACTATGCCAGGGTGGTTGCCGCGGTCTAGCCTACGCCGCCACAGGTGATCTGTACGGTGCGGTCAGCTATTGCTACTTCCGCAACATGCTCAAGAATCGCCCTGCTTGAACCTCGACTAGTGCAAGGTGATCGAGGCGTGCGCTGGCAAGGTGATGGTCTTTAGAATGCTTAGAACCACGCGCCTTGCCTGGGTATCGGACTTGTCCCGTCTATTCACGAGGTATTTTGGTAACCCCGCGAATTTCGCTGTTTTTGCGTTGGCTCCCCGATGAAGATGATCGGCAGCGGTGCGAACGACGATGGTGCGGGACACGAATCGCATGAGGGCCTAGTGTCAGCGTTGATAAATCACTTATGACCTACCGTTTCATGACGGAGGTTATTTCCCACATGAGGACGATTCAGATCAAGCTTGCCGACGACGTGCATCGTAGGGCAAAAACCGCGGCCTACCAAGCCGGCATGACTCTGACGAGCGCGCCGAAGCGCTGCTGTTCGCGCTGCGCCGCCTCACCGTGCGCCTCGGCAGCTCCCCAGCTACGGGCTGTAGCTGGGGAGCTGCCGATCAATCCCGCATCCCCTGAACGAACACTCTCCCTGACTCGCGATCGACGTAACCGAACGCCTCGAGTTTGCCCACGGCTCCCGCGAGCGACAGCCAGAGGTAGTCGCGGGACACAGGGCGATCGCCCCACCATTCGACGTTCTTGAGCCGATGATCGAAGCGCAGCCGTTCGATCGTGTAGATTTCGTGGTTGAGAACGAGGGTACCCCCGATTTTGAGTGGGGTTTCGATGGGCAAAGGTCGCATCAGCAAGCGGGTGGGAATACGCGCATGGCCGCGGGCTTTGCGCAGTCGCGGTGGCGTGGCGCTATTGGTCAATGTAAGTTGCTGGGGCGCTGAGCGAATGCGCCGAGAGGGTGCGCGTCGCACGGGACCCGCTTGTGTCTCAGTGGGTGTAAGACAAACCAAACAACCCTGTTGAAGGCGGGGTCGTTCACTTGCCTTACCGCTGCCAAGCGCACGTCACCGTTCGCGTCCTTGGTCGCGATGTCAATGAGTGAGCTTTGGTCAGTGATACGCTCCACAGCAGCGATGCGCACTTGGTGGTTAGAAGCGTTCCTTGCGATGTCGGCAAGTAGACTCTGGTCGGCCACGCAACTAGCCGCGCTCTTACCCACCTTCCACCATTTGTCATTCTTAGCGATGTCGGCAAGTAGACTCTGGTCGGTGACGCGCGGCATTGCCGTAACCCTGACGTCGGGAGCGAAGGAAATGCAAAGCATGTCGCGCTTCCCTAAAGCTAGTGCGTAGCCGTCGGGTCCACCGTTCGTGACCGCCTAGCCCCGAACTTGGTTGCCTGAATGCCGACTTGGACGTGCGCCCCGATGAAGTCCGGTACTTGCTGCGTTTCAGTGGCCTCGGC
>PMCK01000532.1 GCA_003154095.1 Myxococcales bacterium
GTGATTGCATTCTCGAGCCCCAAGGATGGAACAACGTCCATAGTCGTCGTGAACGCTGGCGCAGCCCGCACCCTAAGCTTCTTCGTTGGAGGCACAGGGTGGCCGGCTTCCGTCACCCCATACGTAACCACCGCGAGCTCGAAGCTCGCAGCCGGGACAGCCATTACGGTCACGGCAGGTCGGTTCAGCGGCTCGGTTGAGGCGTCGTCCGTTACGACGTTCGTCGGTAAACCGTAACCAACGTAGTATCCCCAGCAGTACCCAGTTTTGCCCCCGCATGGCGCCATGCGGGGGCCTGATACATGGGCGAAAGTGCAGCTTCATTCGGAGTAAGCCATGCAAAATCGGACCCTTTCGATCGCCGCGGTCGCCATCGCATACGCGCTTGCAGCCCGTAGCGGCTCCAGTGGTAGTTCGACCGACTCCTCGAGTGGAGGAGAAGTATCCTTGGGTGGCGGACCCGGTGTAGGAGGTGGCGTCAGTTCGGGTGGTTCCTCGGCGAACGGAACAAGCAGGCTACACGTACATGGCAGGCATTGGGTATGCGGCCATTCAGAACGTTTTGCCATAGTTTGAATCTTCTTCTTGCATTGGGCAGGACGAGGGTGTGACGGCCCACATAGCCACGTGCCGACGTGGCAGAAAAGCCAAGCATGGCTTTGATGCGGCGTGGCCGGCTGGAGGCTCGGTGCGTCTATCCGACAATATGACATCGTCGATTCTGCGACGGAATACAAGACGACCTCGCACTGCGCACATGCAGGTATGATGATTTCGACGCAATACTCCCCACGACGAGATATCTTCATGGAATCTTTCAAGCGCAATTCGTTACTGATTTTGGCAAGCTTCGTCGGTCCGTTCGCGTGCAGCGGCAGTGACAACACGCCTGCTACGACCAGTACTGGCGGCGCAATCTCCGTGGGTGGCGCGTTAGCTACTGGCGGCGCCGGTGCGAGCACCGGCGGCGCGTCTGCGAGCAATGGCACGGGTGGCACAACAAGCCTGGGCACCGGTGGGTTGCCGAGCACCGGCGGTCGGAGTGCAAGTAGCGGCGGAAGTCCCCCGACGGGTGGTGCGGATGCCGCCGGCGGGCTCAGTTCCTCGACTGGCGGAAATAGAACTGGCGGAGCCCCTGCAACGGGTGGCGCATCGGCAACGGGTGGAGCCGCAACCGGCGGGCTTTCCACAGCGGGCGGAAGGTCCGCAACCGGCGGAGCCGCAACCGGCGGGCTCTCCACAGCGGGCGGAAGGTCCGCAACCGGCGGAGCCGCAACGGGTGGAGCCGCAACCGGCGGGCTCTCCACAGCGGGCGGAAGGTCCGCGACTGGCGGGAGTAGTGCCGCAACTGGTGGCAATGCAACTGGTGGCAGTTCGAGCACGATTGTCGGCGCAACCCCGCCCATGGGTTGGAACTCCTGGAACAACTTCGGATGCAGCCCGAGCGAGACGCTCCTTAAGGGGGTTGCCGACTCCATGGTTTCGAGCGGCATGTCGGCTGTTGGATATCTGTACGTCAACATCGATGACTGTTGGATGAGCGGCCGCGACTCGAGTGGCAACCTTGTGGCAGACGCGAGCAAGTTTCCAAGCGGCATCAAGTCGCTGGCCGACTACATGCACGGCAAGGGGCTCAAACTCGGGATCTACGAATCACCTGCGTCCACGACATGCGCGGGCAAGACCGGAAGCCAAGGACACGAGACTCAAGACGCCAATACATTTGCCTCTTGGGGTGTTGACTACTTGAAGTACGACCACTGCAATGGGGCGCAGATGTCGAGCTTTCAGACGATGCATGACGCGCTCATCGCGACCGGTCGTGCCATCTTCTACAGCATCAATCCGGTTTACGGCTCTGGCTCGTGTGTGCCACCTACCTGCTCGATCGACGAGGCGAAGATCTCGAACATGTGGCGCATCGGCTTCGATATAACTAACACCTGGGCATCGTTTACGGGGCTTATCGATACCGACAAGCCATTGTCTCAATACGCTGGCCCGGGGCACTGGAACGATCCTGACATGCTCGAGGTCGGCCGAGGCATGTCGGCCGACGAGGACCGCTCGCACTTTGGCATATGGGCGATGTTGGCGGCACCACTCATCGCCGGCAACGACATTCGCTCGATGAGCACGACCACCAAGGCCATCATGACCAATCCGGACGTGATCGCCGTCAACCAAGATCCGCTAGGGAAACAAGCCACGGTGGTGGCCACGCCCGGCACGAATCTTGAAGTCTGGTCCAAGCAGCTTTCAGGAACGAATACGCGTGCGGTTGCGCTGTTCAATCGTTCTGGATCTGCGGCGTCGATGACGGTCCAATGGACCACGATCGGACTTGCCGCTGGCGCAGCCACCGTCCGCGATTTGTGGAACCAGACGGATCTTGGCTCGTTCACCAATTCTTACACGGCAACCGCCATACCGATGCACGGCATCGTCATGCTCAAGATAACCCAATGATATGCGTAAGTTGAGCATGTCGCTGGTTGCGTAACCGCTAGAACTCCATTGCGGGCATCTGGCAGACTCAGGTCGTCGTTTCTTTGTCTGGCATGACGGCGCGTGTAGCCCTATGTCGGCGTGTCAGAAGACCGGCCGTCTTGGAATCTCAGGAACGGGGCGAACTCGATACAGTCGCATCGAAGCCCAATGACTCTGCTCGTCGATTTGGCAACAGAACTCAGTTCGATTTAACACTGCTTGCCGAAATGGCCGCATCGAAGAATTACTTCCGAAATCCTCGCTATACTTGTCGCATCAAGAGCATTCCCTTATTGATGCTGGGAAGTTTGGTTGGTCTATTTGCCTGCAGTGGCTCAGACGGTTCCACTGTGTCAACCAGTTCCGGCGGAGAAGTATCCGTTGGAGGCGCTTTGGGTTCAGGTGGTGCTAGCGCATCTCCCGGCGGAGCGACGGCGAACGGCGGAAGCAACGGTGGTGCGACGAGCCTAGGCACCGGTGGTCAGAATCCAAGTGNNGGGGGAGCCGCAGCTGGCGGCGTTTACACAACGGGCGGAAAGTCCGCGACGGGCGGCAGTGCCTCAATGGGTGGCGCCTCTGTGACGGGCGGGAGGTCCGCTGGTGGATCTTCCGCGTCGGGCGGCACGATGGCAGCTACTGGCGGCTCGAGCGCGGGGGCCGGTACCGGAGGCGGATCGAGTGTCGCTCCTGC
>PMCK01000008.1 GCA_003154095.1 Myxococcales bacterium
CCGCGTACGAACATCATTTCACCCAACTCACCTGAATCCATGAGTGACTTGGCTTTCAGCAGAGCGGGGTGGTACCGATGATTGAACCCAACGCGCACCAGACAACCGCTCTTCTTCTGCGCCGCAATCACGCGATCGACTTCCTCAACAGATATTGCAGCCGGCTTTTCAACGAGCACATGCTTACCGGATTGCAGGGCTTCGATGGTGATCTCTGCAAGTAGATTGTTAGTTGTAGCCACGATGACGAGGGAGACATCCTCGCGACGGATTGCTTCACGCCAATCACTTGTAGCCAATGCTCCGTGAGGTTTCGCTAGAGACTCAGCACGCGCCCCAACGATATCGGCGCAAGCAACTAGCTTGGCACCACCTAGCGTCTTAGCCCGCTTCTGACCGATTAAGCCACATCCAACGATAGCAACGTGAGGCACCATTATTTGTCTCCCCAAGTTAAGCCACGGTCTTTGGGAACTATTCGCCGCAAAGTGTAGATGTCCGTCTTCATATCCTGTCCCCTGTTCGGGAGATCTTCCCAAGGGTCCCACACGGCGCTAAGCAACTTGCCAGTAATTCCATCGCTCGCGGCGGCAGCCAAGAAAACCGCGAGCTCGGCTCCCCTCTCAACCGGCGCGCCCCCTTCTTTCTTCTGCTTAAGTGACCTCGCGTAAAATGACTCGCCTACCTTCTCGGGTCCCGCTTCGAGCACCTCGTCCAGCAACCGAGTATTGAGAGCACCGGGCGCAATGGCGTTGACGTCAATGTGATCGTCGCGTGTTTCTTCCGCGAGGGTTTCGGCAAATCGCACGATAGCGGCTTTTGACGCTGCATACGCGCTGATTCGAGGCAGTGGATTAGTCGCGCCGCCGCCCGAGAGCTGAACAACCTTCCCATAATGGTTTGCGCGAAAGTGCGGCAGAATGGCCCGACACATCAATACCGACCCCAGTAGATTAATTTCAATCGCCCTCACCCACTCCACCCAATCGATTTCTTCAATGCGACCCAATGGTCCATAAATCCCAGCATTATTTACGAGAATCTGCACTTTTCCGAAATGTTCGATGGCGAGACCAACAACTCTAACCACGTCCGGCTGTTGCGAAACGTCTGCCCGTTCCCCCAGGATCTTTTGTCCAGGAATCAAGGTTTTTCGCAATTCATGGACTGCCGCGTCAAGCTTGGTCGCGTCCCTTGCGCAAAGTAAAACATTCGCGCCGGCACTCACATAAGCCTTGGCGATGGCCAGACCCAAACCTTGATTCGCGCCAGTAATAATCGCCGAGCGCCCTTCGAGCATGCCTGTCATGCAAGCCCCTTTCCAATTGTCACGTAACGAACAGAAGGATGTTTCTCGAATTTGTCGCGAAGGAACCGGGTCGCGTCAAGAACCGTAAGCGTGCCAGATAGGTCGAGTGTCACGTCTCGATAAATGGGCCATTCAGTCGCCACTACAAGGGCATCGACATTGCTTGCTGCTTCCCCGGGCGAGCTCTTGAGGCTGATCACCGACTGTAACTCAGGTGGCAGCTCCTTAACCGCGGGATCGTGAGCAACCACCCGTACTCCCTGCTCATGCAGCCAGCTACAGAGCTCGATAGCACTCGAACGCCGCAGCGTATCCGTACCCACCTTGTACGTGAGTCCCCAAACACCAATGTTCCGGCCCTGTAATTTGCCCAGCAAAGATTGCAATTTGCGGCGTGTCCAATTTTTGTGCAGATCGTTGCTAGTCTTCACCGAAGCGACTAGGGGCGATTGCTTACCGGCCTTCTCGCTTAGCGCGGTAAGGAATGCGATATCGCGCGCTAATGTTCCCCCAGCAAAGGCTGCACCGGGAGAAAGATAGGACTTGGGCCCGATGCGCGATTCCGACTTCAAGCCGCGCTCGACCTCTTTAGCATCCGCGCCAACATCTTCGCAAATTGTTGCAATCTCGTTGATGAAAACAACCGACGTTGCAAGAAATGCGTTGATGGCGTGCTTAGTCATCTCCGCTGATTCAACCGACATCCATTCAATCTTATCGGTAATCGGTGCGAGTATTTCGGAGATTCTCTCACGGTCCTTGTCGGAGCGTACGCCCGCAATGACTCGATCAGGCTTTGTAAACACCTCAATTGCCTTGCCAAGACGGAGATTCTCCGGAAGTGCAGCAAATGAGATGTCATTACGACCGCTTCGCTTCTCAAGGTTACGCACGGAGCCTACCGGCAATTGAGACGAAACGATCACCAAAGACCCCGACTGGAGCTGTGGCAAAAGCCCCTCAACGCGCGACACAACATATTCGACGTCCGCCACGTCTTCTTCGGATACCGGGGTATCGAATGCCACCCACAAAACCGATGCATTTTTCAATGCATCCGCGGCGACGGTTGTAAAGCTCAGACGACCAGCGTCGATGCCCTCACGGATCAATTGGTCTAGGCCCGGCTCGGAGAGTGGCGCGTGCCCGCTACTTAGTCCGGCAATCACTTCGCTCGACTCATCGAGACCGGTAACTATACAGCCCGCTTGAGCCAGGCAAGCTGCGGTAACCGACCCGAGATGCCAGAGGCCCACAACGCAGATATTCATGAACGCGCCTCCAATGCAATTCGCTTGATGCCGTTGGCGCGCATTGCCTCTAACACATTGTGCGTGACAATCTCATTTTGTTCGAGGTCTTTGCCGATAAATCCGGCTGCTCCGGTTACGATGAATTTCATTATGCCTCGACCATCAAAAGCACCATCCGGTCGGGCCCGATGCTTACATGAGGGCAAGCAAGGGTCAATGAGAGTTCTTGCAACAGCCTCCGAGCTAGTAACTTAGCGAGGATTGGTCGCTTCAGGTATTTGTGCGAGTTCCAAGAACATTGGCTGAGGCTCCGGGCGGTCGCCTAAACATCCTGCAACACTGTCCATAGGCAAGAAACCGAGTTTCTTGTAAAATGGTACCGCTTGAGATTTAGCATCAACCACTACGCCAACGCAGCCAATCTCACGCGCCATACGTTGCGAAAGTACGAGCACCGAGCGCACAAGCAATCCACCGACGCCCCGACCCTTCGCGCGTTCATCGACTGCGAGACGCGCCAGACGCAACACGGGAACAGCGTAACGCGGCAGCCGTTTGGAGCTTCCGGCAGGAATAGACGCTGGGGCGATCTCGGATGCCGTCACCGTGGCGAAACCGGCAATAAAGCCGGTCCGGTCAACCGCGACGTATGTTGTTCCTATGTGGTGTCGAAATTGATTTTGGCCAGCGTAGCTCACGAAGAAACGATCGAGATCTACGTTTCCGGATCTGAAATCCGTTCGGCCATCCCCTCGCTCTAGCCTGCGAACCTTGAATGGCACCTTAGCCTCAGGGCTCTCCTTCTATGCGCTTGCCAGCCATCAAATCTCTAAGAGCTTTGGTAGGCCTTCTTGGCTTTTTGATGAGCTCAACCACTTTGTCGAAAGACTCCCTCGTAACCACTAACCGGGGCGGAATTACGATATCTGCCGGCAATTCCCGAAGTGCTTGGAGGTGGTGTAAAATGGCCTCCTCGACAAGATATCCCTTTTTTATGCCGTGAGCATCCGCGTATTGTTCAATTTGCTGCTTGGTCGTCCTAGAGATGTAAGCGGAAATTTGCGTCTCAGCCATCGTCAAAACCTTACTTTCTACTAAAATGTAGATCCGAATCGCTGCAAATGCAAGCAGCCGCAGCAGCAGCCCAACGGCCCGCTCCCCTAATGCTGTCATCTACTGGGGCAACCCGACGAATGGCGGCAGCGTGGGTTCCAGAACTTGTTCGACAATCACGGGGAGTCGCTGCCTTTGACCGACTTTGTCGGCGGACATGACTCCCCACGGGATTGGTTTTGTGGCTGATTTGGGCACGTCGGCACGTGGACAATGGCAGCGACAACCGCCGCTGCAGTCGAGAGCGATTGCGCAATGCAACATTGTCGAGATAAGATAACGACAATGGCTGCCGAATTACCCTCCCACCACGCGTCCCAATCGCTGGTTGGTGCGCTCCGAGGAGTATTCTCCAGGCACCCAGAAGTGCGGCTTGCCCTCTTGTTTGGCTCCCAGGCAACCCAGACATCAACCTCCGAATCGGACGTTGACTTGGCGGTACTCGGCTCCCCCATCGACGAACTCCAGCTGATAGTTGAATTGAGCCAGGCGTGCCATTGTGAAGTGGACATTGTCTTGTTGGACAACCCCACTGTTGCCCTCTTAGAAGAAGTCGTGAGGGACGGGATAGTAATCTGCGAAAATGGGAATAACATTTACAGCACATGGCGTTCGCACGCACTCTCGTCTCTTGAACTTGATCGCCCGTGGTACAATCGCATGCGCGACGCTTGGCTCAAGGCCGTCGCGGAGCGAGGCATCTAGTGGTCAATCGGTCGCTCCTATGACGGCTTCACTCCGTCGCGCCGTGGTCTGCGCAATATTGTTGCACACGGCTACGCTGGAATTGATTACGACATGATTGAAGCCGCAGCAACAGCGGGCGTTGATGACCTGTCACAATTTGCCCAGGGGGTTGCCAATTGGGCGGCCGGAAATTAGATTTCAGGAGCGTGAATGCTCGCCTCGTCTAGAAATACGAGAAAGTGACGAATATTCGTCTGGAAGGCGACCCAGGCAGCAGGTAGCCGCTTAAGAAGTGG
>PMCK01000172.1:0-15987 GCA_003154095.1 Myxococcales bacterium
TGGCGCATTCCTCGAACACGCGCCGATTTCCTCGCTCAGCTAACGTCGCGGCTGAAAGTCCCCAGTGACCGAAACGATACGCTCTTGGCACTTCGTCAAGGAGCCTGGACCGAACGCGCCCGCATCGCTCTTCGAGAACTGCTCCCGCATACCTTGGGGGGAGCTCCCTTTGTTGTTACGGCACGGGAAATCTCTTGGCTCGCGGAGACGCTGCTCGACGTCGCATGCACGGAAGCTCGCGACTATGTATCGAATCGGCTCGGTCCGCCGCGCACCGCCGATGGTTCGCTTTCTGAATTCGTGGTACTGGGAATGGGAAAATTAGGAGGCCTGGAGCTTAACGCGGGGTCGGATATCGACCTGTGCTTTCTGTACGACACCGACGAAGGTAGCGATGATTCCGTTTTACACGAGCATTGGTCGCGTGTAGCGCGTCGCGTCGTGCAAAACATGGAATTGCCAACCGACGAAGGCAGCGTTTGGCGAGTCGATTTGAGGCTCCGCCCAGAAGGTACTCGGGGAGCCATTGTCAATTCGATGGCTGCCAGCGAGCGTTACTACGAAACCTGGGGAAGGCTTTGGGAACGTTGCGCCCTGATAAGGGCAAGGCCAGTCGCTGGTGACTTGGGCCTGGGAGCCCGATACATGCGCGAAGTCGCAACTCCATTCGTGTATCGGCGCGAGGTCGATCCGGCAATCGTGGCCGTGCTTTCCGAACTCTTGACTCGGTCGCGGATCGAATTGCGAGCGGATGCAGCGCGCGATCTCAAACTGGGCGCCGGGGGCATTCGAGAAGTCGAGTTCTTCGTCCAGGCGCTGCAACTGATCTGGGGCGGCAGAGACCGCTCGCTGCGCGTAACGGGCATATTTCCCGCGCTCGAGCGCCTGCGCGGAGCAGGTTTCGTTACGGAGCGTGAGGCGCGACTTCTGGCGGAAGCCTATACGCTGCTGCGTTCGGTGGAACACAGAATTCAGTGGAATACGGGTATTCAAACGCATCTCTTGCCAAAAGAAGATCGCGCCCTCGATTTGCTGGCACGAACGTTGAGTATGCCAGACAAAAGCAGACTCATCGTCGAACTGGATCGCGCTCGCTCAATAGTTGCCGAGGCATTCGCGAGCCTGCACGAAGGTGGCAACTTCCCGAAATCGCGGCACGTGGCCCTTTTTGCCCTGATTGACCGAATCAACAATCCTTCTGTAACCGATGACGCTTACCTTCGTGAAAGTAGTCCGCCGCCGCCGCCCGTCATGCCCCAGCAACTGCCATTTCTGACGCACGCAGTGTCTGTCCTGTCCTCGGATGTCGAGGAAATTGGTGTGCCCGCGGAGTTGATTGAGCATTTGTCGATTCTAGCCAAGCGCCCCGATGGACTATTGGGCGGTCTAACTCGCGAACGATACCCCCAGTTGACCGAAGTCGTTCTCGATGCCGTCGCCCAGTCGGCGGATCCTGCCCAAGCAGCACTGGCTCTGAGATTGGTATTTGGACGAATCAATCACCCAGGAGCTTACTTTGCAGCCCTATCGGAGGATGAGCGAGCAGTGCGCAGGTTGGTAACGGCATTGGCTTCGAGTTCGTTCATTGCGGACACAATGGTGTCTCGCCCGGAAACACTCGATATCGTAATGAGTGCTGGGGGACGGGTCGAAAACCCCAGGCGCATCTTGGCGCGCGAACTCCGGGCGGTCGTCGCCAATTCGGACACCGATCNNTTTGCCGATGCCAGTTTGGAGCAAGCGGCACGCCAGGTCTTCGATGGCGAACCGCGCGGCCTTGGCATCGTGGCGCTGGGCAAGCTCGGCGCTCAAGATCTCGGGTATGGCTCGGACCTTGACGTGATCTTTCTTTACGATCCCGCATTTTCGCCGCAAGAGGCGGAATCTCAAGCGTATTACATACGCAAAGCCCAACAAATCATTAGACTCGTTTCCGCAGCGCACCCAGCCGGGCCCGGGTATGAACTCGATGTGCGCCTCCGGCCCAGCGGGTCACAGGGTATGCTCGTAACGTCGTTACAAGCGTTTGGCCTCTATCACGGGGTGATATCGGACGCCGTTGACAATAAGCATCCGGCGGTCGTGTCCAGTGGCGCTCCCTGGGAACGGCAGGTGTTATTGCGAGCGCGAGCCTGCGCGGGGGACATGATCGTTGCGGGTAGGGCCGTGGAGCTTGCATCGATGGCGGCGTACGCCAAAGGTCCGCCGGATGTCCAACACCTTCACCGGTTGCGCTTGCGCATGCAGCAGGAGTTGGCTCGGGAGCGAGCGGGCCATTTCGATTTGAAGTCCGGTAACGGCGGACTATTGGATATCGAGTTTGCTACACAATGGTTACAGATGCTTCACGGTGAGGACACTCGTGTACACACGACCAACACTGAAGACGCAATAAGCAAAATGTATGCAGTAGGCTACCTTTCGGCGGAACACTATCAGGTGTTTCGAGACGGCTATGTGTTCCTCCGGCAGTTGGAACAGCGGCTATTCGTCATATTCGGTCGCGGTTCGTCGGCCTTCGATATGGACTCAGGCAATTGGCCTCGGTTGGCCCGCCGCATGCGCCTCCAGGATTCGCCGCGTGCACCAGCAGCGGAATTGCTTCGAACGCGGTACCGGGACGTGACACAGGCGGTAAGGGCGTCCTATTTGGGGGTGCTGGGGATCGCGTGAAACTTCACACGATTTCTGGGCTTTGGTTAGGCCATTGGCCGCCGGCAGGGTGGGCCCCAGCAAATATTCGCTCGAGGCCGTAAGATTCAGAAGCTTTTGGCGTTTCTAGACGTACGAAGGACGATCGCGTAAGCACTCGGCTGCGCTTAGTGTGTCCGGCGCCTATGCGAATTGCGGAAACTCTGATAAAAGCGGAGATACATGGCAGAAGGTCTCACACTGGCTGGCAGATACCGCCTAGTTACCAAACTGGGGCAAGGGGGTATGGGCTCGGTCTGGCGGGCGGAACACTTGACGCTTGGCATTCCAGTCGCCATCAAATTGATAGACGCCTCGATTGCCCAGTCCGAGGAGGCCCTGGCGCGGTTTCGACGTGAGGCCCAGGCGGCCGCCGAGCTGCGTAGCGCTCACGTGGTGCATATAATCGACTACGGGGTCGAAAACGACACGCCGTACATCGCCATGGAATTGTTGGAGGGTGAGAGTCTTGCAGCGCGATTGGAGCGGGTCGGCAAGCTGTCTCCATTGGACACAGCAACTATATTGACTCAAGTAGTGCGCGCACTGACACGAGCTCATCAGCAAAACATAATTCACCGCGATCTAAAACCCGAGAACATCTTCATTGTTCCTGAAGGTGATGATGAAGTCGTAAAGGTCCTCGACTTCGGCATTGCAAAGAAGCTGGGCCTTAGCTCTACGAGTAGTGGAGTCAAAACCCACACAGGGGCAATGCTCGGCACTCCCTACTATATGAGTCCCGAGCAAGCCAAAGGCCACGCGAACGTCGATCACCGAACTGATATTTGGTCCCTTGGGATCATCGCGTATGAGTGCATAACGGGCCTAAGGCCGTTCGAGGCCGAGACACTCGCTTCTTTGCTCATCGCAATATGCACCGAGCCGCTGCCCACTCCATCCCAAGTTGCCACCGTCCCCAGCGGCTTCGATGCGTGGTTTGCCCGAGTGGCTTCCCGCGACCTTACCGTGCGTTTCCAATCGGCAACTGAAGCTGTCACACAATTGCGCGTTGTGTGTGGACTCAAAGGCACGACCCAGTCACTCGANNGGGGACCCTTCCGCTGTTACTATTCCAGGGGCCAAGAACAGAGGGCTCAAGAGTATCGTTCTCGTTGCCGCGGCGGTCTTGTTCTTGGCGGTCGTAGGCGTCCTAGTAGGTCGGACATTTTCAAAACGAGAATCCATCGCTTCCAATGCGTCAGGGGCACTGAACCCTCCTGCATCCGCTCTCGCAGTACCCTTGGTTTCAGCACCCGTAGCAAACGGCACGGGCGTTATCTCGGCTACCGTGGGACTGATCAAGCCAGCAACGTCGGCTCGACTCGAAGAAGGAACAAAGGCGCAGGTTGCTGCCAGCGCCGCGACTCCAGCGGGCAAGGTGGTTGTCGCCAATCAGGCCGCGGCACTAGCAGGATCCAAACGGGCTGATTCCTCGAAGGGGAAACCTGCGAACTCGGTGGCGACAGCGCCGAGCAATGCTAAGAGCTTGACCGGGAAGGCCCCCCCCCAGCCTGCGCATCGCGACTATGACAAGTCGGTAGGGTTCTGAGTCTAGTATCAGGAAAACGAGTTATGGAGTATGACTAGGAAAATATTTCTGCCACTAATCGTGGCCAATCTGGCACTAGCCGCAACAGCATTTGCGAGTGACAAGACCACGGCGCGCGAACTTGCCAAGCAGGGGCTGCAGGCTTACGACGCTGGAAGATACGACGAAGCCGTCGAAAAACTGTCTAAAGCCTATGAAGTGGTTCACGTGCCAACGCTCGCCGTAAATGAGGCGCGTGCCCTGGCAAAAGTCGGCAAACTCGTTGCCGCATCGGAACTGTATTTGGAAGCCACGCGCATTCCGAAGGAAAAGTCCTGGCAATCGACGCAAGAGGACGCACAGCGGGATGCAGAAAAAGAGCGCAATGACCTGTTGCCGCGCATTCCTCGATTGAAGATCATATTCAAGGGCGCAACTGCGGCGGACGTCTCCGTGAGTATCGACGGGGCAGCGGTTCCTCAAGCGCTGGTAGATAGCGAGCAAGTCGTTGATCCGGGCGAGAGAATGGTCGAAGGCAAGCGCGGCAATGAGGTCGTGAAACAAAGCATCACCCTGAAAGAGGGAGATCACGGTCAAGTCATGCTGCAATTTGCTCAAGCAGCTGCGCCCGCGGCACCCATCAAGACCAACGTGCCAGCACAACCCAATAATCCAACACAGCCCACCACAGTTCCCATGAATCCACCGCCCGCCAAGGAAAATAAAGGGGGAAACGGCCAAAAGGTCGTGGGTTGGATGGGCGTAGGCCTGGGCGGCGCAGGTCTGGTTGTCGGTGCCGTTTCCGGCATTTTGGCGAGCTCGAAGCGTTCGTCGTTGTTGGACTCGGGTACTTGTTCTGTAGACGGTCGGCACTGCGCTTCGAGCCAGTCCAATGACGTTAACGCGTACAACAGTTTGCGGACGGTTTCTAGCGTGGGGTTCATTGCGGGCGGTGTACTGGCGGTAACAGGTGTGACGCTGCTACTTACCGCGCCCAAGCAAGAATCGCAGCCAAGAGTGGGGCTTTGGATGGCTCCCAGTAGCGCCGGCTTGTACGGAGGGTTTTGAAAATGATTCGCAGCTATCGGTCTAGTCGGTTTCAATATGCAGGCGTCAAGTTCGCATCAATAGAGTCGCCAGCAACCAGCAACCAGCAACCAGCAACCAGACATACAATTGGAGGACGTCGCGTCGGCAATTTCCTTTTGTGTATTGCCGGCACGCTGGCCACGGGTTGCGCCTTACCGGGCATCACCGCCGACTACGACAATAGTATTGGCGGTGGAACAAATGGGGGCGCCGCTCACACGGGCGGCTCGGGGCATTCGGCAGGCACCTCTAATGTCGCCGGCAACTCCAACGTGGGCGGCAAGACGAATGCGGGCGGCGCCAGCAACGTGGGCGGAGCCACCTCGGCAGGGGGAACGAGCCAGCAAGGAGGCGCGAAGAGCTCAGGCGGCTCGACGAGTGTCGGCGGCTCAACAGGCAATGGCGGCACCGCAACGGCGGGCGCGGCGACGACTGGCGGCGCACTCGCAGCAGGGGGAGCTACGAGCTCTGGAGGCTCAACGGGAATTGGCGGGCAAGCCGTTACGGGCGGCGCCAAATCGACCGGTGGCACTTCGAACGTAGCGGGGACAACGAACATAGCCGGCAGCGTGAGTACAGGGGGCATTGCCAACACAGGCGGATCCAAGCCCGCCGGTGGCGCAACCAGCACGGGTGGCCTTTCCAACACGGGTGGCGCGAGGCCCACGGGTGGCGCGTCGAGCACAGGCGGCACACCGAGCACGGGCGGCACGCCGAGTACAGGCGGGACATTGGCAACCGGCGGGTCGAGCAGCACTAGGTTGATCGCGACGGCCATCTCGGCGGGTTTTATGCACACTTGCGCACTGATTAGTGATGGTACGGTTCGTTGCTGGGGCAATGATTGCGACGGCGAGTTGGGCGACGGGGTAAAGCCGGGGGCTTGTGACTTCTTTACTACCAAGCCTGGAGTAGTGCAGAATGTCAGCCAGGCGACGGCAATCGCTGCTGGCGGGTATCACTCGTGCGCCATCGTCGGTAACGGCAACGTCAAATGTTGGGGAGATAACTCTTACGGGCAACTAGGAGATGCGACGCAAACGAGCACCTATGCTCCCGTAGATGTGTTCGGCCTCTCTACGGCAAAGGCCATTGTGGCAGGCACTTACCACACTTGCGCGATCCTTGCCGATACGACAGTACGATGCTGGGGCGAGAATTCGAGTTACGAACTGGGCAATGGTGGTACCGCCAATAGTTCAATTCCGACAACCGTTGTTACTGATCGCCTAAACCCGGCAACCATTTTGAAGTCAGTAACCAGCATCGTATCGACTGACTATATGAGGGCTTCAACCCACACTTGTGCAATGAATTCAAGCGGCAACATGTTTTGTTGGGGTCCTGATGACTTTGGTCAGCTAGGCGATCAGACCAATAATGACAGCAACATAGCATTGCGTGTAACCGGCATTCAGGCGACAGCGATCAGCGCAGGCAGCTCGCAAAGTTGTGCATTGCTTTCGGATGGATCGGTGCGTTGTTGGGGGTATGGTGGTTGGGGTGATTTGGGTGATGGCAAGAGCACGGAAAGCCTAGTCCCGGTCACGGTGCAGCTATCGAGTAGTGCGTCCGCAATAGCATCGGGAGGAGATCATAGTTGCGCAATTCTCACGAATGCTAACAGCACAATTCAGTGTTGGGGCTACAATAGCTACGGCCAAGTGGGCGATGGCACTAGCGGAACCAATCGGCCTGCGCCCGTGAATGTGTTGACGTTGACGCAAGCCAAATCAATCGCCTGTGGCACTAATCACTCGTGCGCCATTGTTGCCGGTGGCGCAGTTTACTGCTGGGGCGACAGCGAATTGGGTCAGCTTGGAACCGGCAATTCGACCCAAGGCACCGTTCCCGGACTCGTTTCAGGATTCTAAGCCGCTTAATCCAAAGCGATTCGCACGTAAGCCTTGGCGTCGATAATTTGCTACCTCTGTTGCCGTAACAACCGCGCCGCATCAACGGCCCCATACGTAAATATGATATCCGCCCCGGCGCGCCGCATACACAGCAAGGATTCGAGCAAACAGGCGTCGTAGTCGAGCATGCCGCGCTCGGCGGCGGCTTTGAGCATGGAGAACTCGCCGCTGACGTGATAGGCCGCGACTGGTAGTGTAGTGGCCTCGCGAACGGCGCGAATGACGTCTAGATAGGGCAAACCGGGTTTGACCATAAGCCAGTCGGCGCCTTCGTCCACGTCCAGCTGCGCTTCACGCAGGGCTTCGCGCACGTTGGCGGGGTTCATTTGATATGTCTTTTTGTCCCCACCTCGTGGGGCGGAATCCAGCGCATCGCGAAAGGGTCCGTAGAAGGCCGAGGCGTATTTTACGGCATAGCTACAGATGCCAACCTGGGTGAACCCTTCGGAATCCAGCGCCTCGCGGATACATTGCACGCGGCCATCCATCATGTCGGACGGGGCTACGATATCGGCGCCCGCGCGCGACTGGACCACGGCCATCTCTGCCAATATCGGCAAGGTGACGTCATTGTCGATTCGACCCTCGATGACTACGCCGTCATGCCCATCGGATGAATAAGGGTCAAGTGCAACGTCTGTAATTACGACCAGCTCCGGCAGGGCTTCTTTGAGGGCTCGAGTGGCCATGCACAGCAGATTGTTCGGTTCAGTGCCGACACTCCCGCGAGGATCTTTCAATGAGTCATCAATCTTCGGAAAAAGCGCAACTGCCCGCACGCCTAGCGCGAATGCCTCCTTGACTCGCTCGACCAATGTTCGAATGCCGTATCGCGAAATACCCGGCATGCTGAGAATTGGAGATTCCGAGTCAGGTCCTTCCTGGACGAAGACCGGCCAAACCAAGTGGTCCGCCGAAAGTTCAGTTTCACGCGCCAGGGCGCGTATCCATTTGCTGGCTCGGTTTCTTCGCGGTCGCTCTAGCATTACAGCGGCCAGCATACCCCAGGCTGACCGGTCATTCAAATCCCAAGTAATCGAGGTACTCGGTCGTTGTGCTTGCGGCCTTTCCGGCACGGATACGGCGCTTTTGCTGCCTGTTCCATTCAGTCACTTTGGCTTGATATTCGCCCAATTCGGCTTCGGTTCGCTTATGCAGACTGTAAAGGCCAGCAACGCTATTTGAACCATCTTTTTCGTACAAGCACTCGGTGGCTTCAATCAATCGCAACCGCACTAACTTACGGTTCCGGTTGAACTCAGGATCAAAGGGAAAAATACGGCAACCGAGCGGGCGCGAATCGTAAATCTTGCAACGATTGTCCTCACCTAGAAATTGGCAGCCGCCGCGACGGTGCCGCAGCACCATGACCCTGCGTCCCGAACGCAAGTGCACGAATGACTCCGGCTCTCCTGGAAGGTCAATGCCGTGGCGGTCAACCCAGTTGATCACGTCCCGGGCAGGCAGCCTCGTAGCATCGACGATTCGGCGTAGATCGCCGTCCGTAATGGGCAAGAGGGGGTCACGACAACAGTTGCCACAGCCCGTGCAGCGAAATCGCAGAAGGTGCAAACCCGTAGGCATATTGTTTGGGGAGGGTGATAGCGAACACTTCCGTCTGCGTCGAGGCTGGCCTATAAATAGGCACTATGGCCGACAACAAGCCCATTGATGGTTCCGAGCACACCGATTCAAGGGCTTGGTTGTCGCAGTATTCTGCCCAAGGCTGGATTGAACGCTCACTCAAGGAGTTAGCCGTGGCAAAGCAGGCATTTGCCGAACGTCAACCACCGGCCGCGGCCGCCGCGCTGAAACGAGCCGCCGGCATGGCGCTGAACGGCGCGCTCTGCGCAGTGCCCCGAGATGATTGGGGGCGCAGCTACGTCGATCATCTCCGGGCGGTGGCAGCAGACGGTTCTTTACCCCGGGCCATAGCCGAGGCGGCTAGCGAGATACTCGAATTTACTCCGCTACCCGGCACACTAGTATTTCTTCGGAGTCCAGGACATGACCACCGGCTGCTCGAAGCGACACGGACGATCATGGCGCATGCGTACGCGATCGTGAATGGCAACACGGGTCGCATCGCAAAGCCTGAATCACCTGGCTAGGCGCCAGCCCCGGTTCTCGTGCGTGCTGCGCGGGAGAGCCATTTTGCGCACGAAGGGCGCGACAAATGGCGGTCCAAGCCATTGAAAAGGGCTCTAGCGGCGGGGAGGGCCGGGTAACTCGAGAAATCGATTCACATACCCGACGGAATCGACCAAAGTCATACCCCATGAGCGACGATACAACTGGCCGACGAAGCCCGGGCGACCGGCAATCGGTCTTGTCTCGGCTCGGTACCCAGCTCAACGAGATTCGAAAGCTATTTGGCCTCGCGGGTCGCGGCTTTCTGCGTGACGAAGGGCTGTATCGCGCCTCGGCGTTGGCCTTCGATACGATATTGGGGCTAGTTCCATTTCTTGCATTTTTGGTTTCGGCGCTCAAAGGCTTTGGCGCCTATCAGGCGCTCATGCGCGAGATGATTCGGCCGGGGATCGTCTCGACCATGATGTCGATGGGCGCTCAGCAAAATAAGCAGGGCGTGGGCCTCCTCAGCGTCTTTCTCAAAGTTCTGGATATCGTAGAGCAAGCAAGCTTTGGCACGATTGGTGTTTTCGGGCTCGTGTTTCTGCTTTACATCGTCGTGCTCCTGCTCGTGTCAATCGAGGAGACGATGAACCACATATTTGGGGTCGAGCGTTCACGTAGCGTAGCCCGTCGCTTGGCGGACTATTCGGCAATTCTATTTATCACGCCTGTGTTCATGATACTAACGGCAGGCATCCTCACCGGCTTCGAAAAATCCGCCGTGATCCAAGGCGACATGCCCTGGCAGACATTGGCGGCGCTCGTGATGATCGTCGGTCTTACGTCGTTATATTGGGTAATGCCACATCGAAGGGTTCGATTGCGCTCGGCGTTTTTTGGGGGCGTCGTTGCTGGGTTTTCCTGGTACTTGGTGCTGAGTGTACACGTCCATTTTCAGATTGGAGTAGCGCGATACAACGCGCTTTACTCGACGTTTGCCGCAATCCCCTTGTTCCTCGTATGGCTGTTTATCAGCTGGATCGTAGTGCTTTTTGGTGCGGGGCTGGCGGCTGCGCACGATAACCCAATGCAATACGCTTGGAGGATTCAGGGTCAGGGAGTTGATCACGCCTCGCGTTTGTTCATAGCTTTGGGCGGCCTAATTGCAATTGCACAGCGCCACTTGGCGGCAGAGAAACCTCTGGCTATATCGGAAATCGCTAACCGATTGAGTCTGCCGGAGCCATTGGTTAGAAATGAACTTCAGCCCTTCGCGAAGGCGGAGCTCTTGGTCATGGCAGAGCGTTCCGGAGAAGCCATCTACACCTTGGCGCGCGATGTAGATGCCGTGAACCTCGGAGAAATACTTCGCCTGTTGGAGCAAACTTGGGTAAAGGCTCCCTTGGCCAGGCCGGGTGATCTCAGGTTGAAAGGGCTGCTAGAGGGGCGCGTGCTGGCTCGCGACGCGGCTACGGCCAATCTATCGCTCAGGGAATTGGTCAAGTATTGGGAGAGCGGTAACGGTGAAGAAGTTGGTGTAGCAACCACACCGGGTGCAAATTAGGGGCCCGGCGAAGTGGGTGCGGCAATCCCCGCGTCATTGGATTGTACGTTCGCAGTGGGAATGGCATGACTGTCGTCCATTTTGTTCAGAACCACTTTGTGAAGAATACTCAGCTCGCCGATGCGAATGCGGACATTTGCAGGCCCAGCACTAGCAACACGCCCGGTAAACGCGGCTAGATTCCATTTGGAGCCGTCTTCCGTTGCGTCATACGTCCCGTTCACGAGGTACAGCCCTGGCATATCGAAGGCGTCCCTGGGGCACAGTTCCGCTAGGCGACTGGAGAACGACTGCGTTGCGCCGGGCGCGAGGGTCACGAATGCCTTGCGATCGGGAGCGCGCACATCTGGAGTCGGATCGCAGACCACCACCCCTGCCGGTCCAACGACTTCGAACGTCACGAACTCGCGGCGAAAGTACACAACTTGACGCCGCCTCGACTGATTACGCAGCGTAATCTTCACGGTTGCATTGTGCTCGGTTCGGGCATCCGAACCTTGCACCAGTTTAAGTTCAAGCGGAGATTCCGACGCATTGTCTTTAGTCTTGGATGACGACCACTCCGCGTAGGTATCTCTGAGCGACAATTCGGGCCCTTGCAGCTGCTTGTCGACGCCCGACGGCAAGGGTACGCCCAAGGCCGCGTTGGAAGGCCGCACTACCCCCTTCGCAAGACGCACCGATTTGGCCACTTTGAGCGCCGTATTTCGGGCATCGACAGCCATTTCGACGTCCAAGTCTGCTTGATGAGCGACGAATGGGGGCGGCTGAGGCACCGGAGCGCTCGACTTTTTCCCGTGCGCCCAAGCCGTCTTGTTCGGCAATTCTGGCCATCCGAGATGCGGCACCACTCGTGCACCCGGTACCAGTTGCTTCTGCTCACCAGCCGCGAAACAGTAAAGCCGGGGATCGATTAATTGAGCGACGGATTCGCCGGGTACTAGCGTAATGTTGAGTCGGGGCTCGGCATCCTTCGGTAGCAGATCTACCGGAAGTCGACATTGGGTCGACTTCTTGGCACCCGGCACTGTCACATCGAGCCAAAGCAATCGAGTATCTGCAACGAGTACGGTGGGCGCATTGCCGTCGTTCGAGACGGCAATAATCCAGGGCTTGCCTGGGCCACGCTCGGCCACATGAAGAATGAGCCCCGAGGCTCCAACCGGGCCGGCGCTGCTCGGAGCTATTACTTGATCTCGATCGGTCTCCGACAATAGCCGAGACGGATCCGCGACTCCGGCGTCAAAATGGACATCTCCACCATTTAGTGCCACTGCGGGTCCGACCGATGCATCGCCGGCGTCCGCTAGCGGCATTGTCATTCCCAAGTCCGATGAACGACCGATAGACTCACCAGGTCCCGCAGGCCGCCCTGCACAGCCGAACGTGAACAACGCAAGCAAGACGGAAAAATCGAATCTCTTTGGCGCCAGAAAGGCCATGGCGCGTTCCTAGCACAGCCGGCTGAGTAAGGTCCACGACAGCGCGTGACGTAACAACGGCGATATACGGCCGGGGCGGGCACGAGGCCCGCCCGTACGACGGCGCGTGACGTAACAACGGCGAAATACGGCCTGGCGGGCATGAGGCCCGCCCGACCGATGGCGCGTGACGTCCCGAGGTTAAGGCGGACTGGGCGGGCACGAGGCCCGCCCGTACGACGACGGCGCAACGTCCCAAACAAACGTCAATTGACGCCGTAAGGGCGGACCTCCGTGTCCGCCCCAAACGCGAATCTCCGTCCAATTGCTTGCGCTCAACGTGACGTCAGATATCAAATCAGCCCCGAATAATGGCACCCTCGCGCCTTTACGCCATCATCGACGTCGAATTCTGCAATTCTCGCGGTCTTCACGTCTTGGACTTCGCTCGCGAAGNNCATTGGCACATCCGTTGGAAATTCAAGTCTACGCAAACGACCGCCCCGACTTGGCTCTTCTTAGCGGAGCCGACGGAGTGCACGTTGGTCAAAATGACCTGCCGGTAGCGTTGGTGCGAAAGTCTGCGCCGAGTCTGCGAGTGGGCGTATCGACGCACAACGATTTGCAATTGAGTGAAGCTTTGGAGCTGCGACCCGACTACGTCGCGATCGGACCGATCTATTCTACACTTACAAAGCAGGACGCCGAGCCCAGCATTGGTATTGACGGTCTTGTATTGGCGGCCCAGTTGGCCCGGGCCGCTCGAATACCGCTCGTAGCCATTGGCGGCATTGATCACGCGCGAGCAAGACGAGTCGCGGCACACGCAGATTTCATCGCAGTAATAAGCGCGCTCATACCCCCGAGCGGACGCCTGCAAGACGTTAAGGCGCATATCGAGACGCTCATCGCAAACTTAAACCCTCCGTAGCCGAGTCACCAACGCTTCCATTGCAAGGGCAGGGTTCGCGTTGCGCTCAAGCTCTGCCATCGTCGACAGGACGAGTGAATAGCGTCGCGCGTCGCGTTCAGCTACGCCCGGATCTTCGACAACTAGGTCGCGTGCCATATCTGCCAGGTGTAGAGCGAACCAGCCCAGCTGGTCTCGGAGTTCGAGACGATCGTTCCCTTTTACGTCGATATGCGCCAGAGCCGACGCAAGGTCAGGCGCTTCTAGACTCATCGACAAGGCGGAAACGAATTCCTGTTTCGCGGCTAGCCGTTGCTCGTCTGACATGGCGATGGCTTGCGCGGCACTACCCGCGGACAGCGGTATTACCGAACGATTTGCCCCCAGGCGATCCAATATGATTCCGAGGTTTTCATCGGACAGCTGCGCAAATCTCACAGCCAACGTGCGCGACCGAATCGTATCTAGTAACCGGTGCGGGCGATGCGTTAGCAGGATAAAATGGGTCTTTTCTGGGGGTTCCTCGAGGGTCTTGAGCAGCGCATTCGCAGCATTTGCATTCAATTCGTCGGCTCGACGAATGATGAACACGAGCGCGCGCCCTTCATGCGGTGGGTAGCCGACTCGGCTCTGCACGAGTTTCTTGATCTGCGGCAGGTTGATCGTGTTCGTTTCCGCGCTGTCAGATCCCAGGACTGCCGCTGGGTAGAGGCCGCGCTCGAGCAATACGACGTCGGGATGCTTGGGAACTTGAGGCGGCTGCTCACTCAATGTCACGACGCGCCGGCACGCGCTACAGTTGCCGCAGGCAAGCTTTTCCCTCGGCTCGGTGCACACGAGGCATTGAGCGAGTGCAAATGCAGCCTTCTCCTTTCCAACACCGTCGGGTCCTTCGAATCGATAGGCGTGGTGTACTTTGCCCAATTGCAGGGCCCGCTTGAGCGTATCGATCGCGGTACTTTGACCTAGGATTTCGCTGAAGGGCATTGCAGTCGGAGTATATTGCTCACTCCGCGTCGGGCGAGTCCAGTGCGCTCGTCGGCACTGGCCATGCTTCAGCATAAATCGAGGGGTGCCCGGGCATTGAGATATCGACCCAGGCCGCCGAACCTCGTTCCGCCTCGCGCACGTCCACGTGGACGAATGGCTGGTTCGGGTAATAGCCGCAGCCGGTCTCGGGTAGCGAGCGGCAATAGGCATATAATTGTTCGTTTGAAACGCCACTCACGGCAATATCGACGGCACGTCCGCGAAGGTGCGGCGACGAGGGTCGAGCATCGCGTCGATAGCCGCTATAGATTGCTATGCCCTGGCCAGGAAACGCCAGCGCAATTTGCTGAACTATTCCCATCAAACGNNGGCAGACGTCCGAGCACACTGAGACGATCGATTGCGTCAGCGGTAACAATGCCCGCACAATCGATAACAGCAAACTTGTCGCCTTCGCCGGCTAGTCCGGCGAAGGTAATCTTTTGCGCAAACTTCCAGCTAGGACACGATCTCGGTGTGATAATCGGCACTTCGATCGGTTTGGGTGCGCTGAGCATGGGCCCAATCCCAAATGTGGGCGCACCACCGATGGTTTCATAGGGCCAGAGACTGGGCCCCTGTAGGCGGTCGAGGTCGGGCAATTCGTGCCCGCTCATTCGCGCGAAATCCGGCGTGAATCCTTCCAAATTCGGATCTTCGTTGACGTCCACGTGCCAGTAAAGGTCCGGTATCCAGCGCGCCTTCTCGAGAAACAGGGGCTCCTGGGAAGCCCAACTGTCCCAACCAAAACGTTGAGTCGAAAGCTGAAACAAGCGAAACGGCTCTGCGGAATCGAAACTTGGATCCAGGTGGAACCGCTTGCCGATGACTACACTGCTGGACCACCAATCCGTAGTAGTGGTCAATCGCGGCCCAAACAGCCTCGAGAAACTCGATTGCTTCGCGGGGCCGTTCCATTGGTACGCAGCATCGGCTTTGGGCGCTGGAAACGCCGTTAAGAGTGCGCACAAGGCTGCAACGGTGAAGGGACATGACGCGTGGCCACGTGCCGCAGATGCCCCAAAAAACGATGCGCAACGACGCTTTACGAAAGACCGTAACGCGTGTCGCGCACCGTTCCAGCAGGATTGCCGAATCACTTCTTGAGCGCTTGGTCCAGCATGTACAGGAACGCCTCGTAGGCCTTCTTGGCCTGGACGCCTTCGCCTTCGACGCAATCTGCAATCGAAAGGCCGTTGAGTACCGCTTGAACCAATGTCGGCAACCCGTCGAGCTTGGGCTGCTTGATGACGTCGCCTGCCGTGTTCAAGGCTTCGTCGATGATTTGACGAGAGTCTTGTTGCAGCGAAGCGGCGCGACGCTTCAGTTCTGGATCACGGCGAGCCGCACTCCAGACCTCGATGTTCAAACCGGTCGCCGTTTGATCGGCTTGCAGTGCGTCCCATAGCGCTTCGAGAGCGCGACGAGCGCGAGCAGCTCCGGTACCCTCGTGAGCCGCACCGAGAGTGGTGCGAACGCGATCGAGGAATTTGCGGTAGGTAAAGCTTTGTACCTCGTGAATGAGGGCAGCTTTACTGGCGAAGTAGTAGTGTACAATGCTCTTACGAAGTCCGAGTTCCTTGCCGATTTCGGCAAGGGTCGTGGAACTGAATCCACTTCGTGAGAAGCATTTCGCTGCTGCGGTTAGTATCGCCGCAACTCGCGGGTTTTCCCAGTCAACGGCGCGTGGCGACGCTCCGCTATTGCTGGTTTCTGCCGAATCAATGGGTGCCTGGGGAACGTTGTCTGTGTTCATAGTACTT
>PMCK01000172.1:16043-17413 GCA_003154095.1 Myxococcales bacterium
TTTGCGCTCGAAGCGCTGACGCAGGTGGACGCGGAATTCCCACGCGGGGGCGATCAACATTTCGACTTCGCTCGGGTCAACTCCCATGGCTCGTCCCTTGGCCTGCGCGACTTCGAAGTAAGCGTCCGCCACGTCCATTGTCGGATCTTCGCTGCATAGAACCGCGACCACCAAACTCACGCTGCGGCTCATTCCGGCGGTGCAATGGACCAACACGTTGCCGCGCTGCCTTGCCCCGCGGATAAACGGGAGTGCCAAATCGCAGGCGGCCTCAAACTCTCCTTCGCCTGAACCGCCATCAGCGATCGGCAAGTGAAGCCACTCGGTGTCCGGATTGATCGGCCCAATGAGCGGTTCAGCATTTTCAATGGGTACAGGGCACAGCGACACGATCCCCGCGAACGGTTGCTCTATGCCGTCCGGTTCAACAGGAAGCACTTGGCCGAGCAGGGCTTGCTCACCCGACCAATAGTTACCTAAGTACAGTCGCTTACGGATTTTCCACACGGGGACCCAGTTAAGAACATAGCGACTCTTCCCAGGCGATGTGAAGTGGGTAAAGGCGAACATTAGAATATCCCTCGGGGTAATCGGCCGGGTTCAGCGAGCCGAGCAGCGGTCTCATCGCCCGATATGTCTGGCCGGGTCTTGCGGTGGTCGAGGCATGCCTCGACCACGCATGATAATTCGAGATACCCCGGTGAATCTTCAGGTGGAATCTATTTGGGTTCAGCCGTTGCCTCGTCTTGGCGAGGGCTTAGAGGCATCGCGACTCGCACCCGAGTGTTGATCTTTGCCGTTTTCCTGCGATTCCCATTGCGGCATCTTCGCGGCCTTAGTCCAACCCGGCTCACCAGTCTTTCCAGGTTCACGCCATTCAGTTGATTCACGACCCGATGCGCTGTCGCGTGTCGCACTTTCACCTAGGTCGATGCCCTGAGTCATGACCAGCAGTTCGTCTGCCGTGTACTCCGGATGCGTATCATCATGGATCTCGAGGGAGCCCTTCGGAATATCTCCCGTTCCAACGCGAATTATCTGGGGAGTAGGCGGATACTTGTCGATCCACTTTTCCCTGACTGCATGAGCGCCGCTGCGCACGATGCGATACCTGGTGACGGTGAAACCTGGAACGCCTCTTTGGCCGAGCGCACGAACACCACGCGGAAGTCTCTCATCCGGTCGTTCGAGCTCTTCATACGGTTGCACACCGGTGATACGGCGAATGAGCGTCACCGTCCTTGCTCGACTCGGCCCCAAGACTTCGGCTCGCACGATTCCATTCTTTACGGTTTCGTGAAGCACAATGGGAAAGTCGAAGGGATTTTTGAAGCGAAAACCAATGGTCGGGTAGACGACCGTCGCGTCCA
>PMCK01000406.1 GCA_003154095.1 Myxococcales bacterium
GCCAAAAAAGCCGCCACTTGGAGCTATATCGCGGGTGGCGTGCTCATGGCAGGAGGCGTCGTGCTCATATTGACCGAGCCCAAGCATGATCAGGTCGGTCAATTGCGATTGCATCCGTTCGTCGGACAAAACGCGGCTTCATTGGCCCTGACTGGCCGTTTCTAGCGCGCCCTAGGTATTGCGCGCTGAGCGGCGTGTCTGTGCGCTTGCTTCCACCTCAGCGCGTTCGACAATGGCAGACTCCGGTTTGGACTCGCTGGAATCTTGCCTCATGGCGGTTCGAAAGCCACTCCTGGCAGGAGTGTCCGCATTTTCATCCTGTTTGGATGGGTCGCTGCTTCTAGTAACTGAGAGAATGCCAGGTGAAAGCGGCACTACATCGAAGGAACCGACGTCATCATCTGATTCTTGGCGTGGGAGTTCGGGGTTCCTCGCAATATCGAGGCGATGTTTTCGTTCCAGGAATTCCGAGTGGACACGAAATTCACACGACGCGAACTTTTCCTGTGTGCAGCTGGCTTGGCCGCAGAGTTCACAGGCGTACAAGTCCGGTGGAACGTCCTGAACGAGGTGTTCAATCGTGTGTCGTCGCAACCAATTCGCGAAGCCCATATTGCTACAAACGTTACCATGTCACTTAGACGTAAGAGGTATTCGTGCCGGTGATTCAGAGAGGACCCCCGAAATGGCGGGGTGAAGGTCGCAGAAGGTACGCTGTGACTGGTGGTCAGCTTTGTGCGAGTGTCGCGATTAGCCTCGTTTGTGGCTCGAATTCGAGTTGGAGCATTTGTCACAACTCGAAACTTGATACTCAAATTCGCGCAAATGTTGCGCTGAATCCTGGTGGCCGAAGTTGCTGACTACTTCGTCAGCGATTGCGCGGCAATTGGCGGCTGTCGACGTTGGGTATTGCCCGTCGCTGAGACTGGTTCTGGGACTGCTACTGCAGAGTCTGGAACAGGAACAGGTCCTGCTGCTGCAACGGTTCCTGCTACCGCCACTGCTACTGCAACGGTTCCTGTTGTCACCGGGGGCTACTTTGCGAATTGTTCATGCCTTTTGGCGCAAGTTTCCTGCCGCCGGGATCGGGATAACTCGCAGTACTGCTTGCCGGCGTCATGAAACTTGCGCCCCGGGGGGCATGAACAATTCACAGAGTAGCTCGGTTTTAGAACATGCACTTTCGGTGGTTGCGTTGTCACGGCCGCTGGTTGAAGCCATTCAGCGTAAGGATCGTGATCTTGCGTCGCAACTTTGTCGCGCCATTAGTAGTGTTACGTCGGAGTAAACAAGGTTGCCGCTACCGTCCGCATTCCAAAGGCGCGCGGTCCCGTCGTCGGAGCCCGTGAGAGCCTTCTTACCATCGGGGCTTAAAGCAACGGCTGTGCCTGCACCGCAACTGGGTGAGCCAGAAGCATCAACGGCGCTGCAGGCTTGAATTGATGATGACTTTGGCGGTCTTGACATTGAGCCTTCCCGCAAGGGTCAGGAGTCCTTGTGTGATCTCCGCGATCGGGATATTGCCAGGAGGCTGCAGGTAGTTCTTCTTGCCCTTGGCGTCAATGCTGCAAAAATCGACGAATGCATCGAGATTGGCACCAAGGACTTGCAGATCGGCGGGCCTTTGATAATTTACGGGCTCCTCCGGAATGATGAAAACTTCGAAGTATTGGTCTGACGCGTGTTCCCTCTTTGCGCTGGCGTTTGCGACGAAGGCACGGAGCGTGTTCGCGACAGGCGGGTTGGTTTCAAAGTCTTCTTTCCGGTACTCATAAACAATCGGGAAGACCTGCGGTTGTCGTTCGTGCAGGCTGCTAGCGCTCGTGGCAACACCTGGGGAAGTTGCGCAGCCATACGCGGCAAACAACCCAAGGAGCACGGCTAACGTCCGACCAGTTCCGCTGGCCATAAGTTCGACCATGATTGAAGAAGATTCCCGCTTGCCCCCCGTCACGTCAAGTGGCACGGGGAAATTGGTGCCTCTAGCGGCTCATTACGGACAACAGATCGTAGGATTGTCGGTGGCCAGCGCAGCCTCTGTTCTCCAAATTCATCCCAACGCGGCAAAGGATAGCGGCGCTANNAATGAACATGTCTTCAAGCAATGATAGCTGTGACGGCGTGTCACAACCAGGACCATATCCCACGATATCGAATAGGGCTCTGAAGTTATCGGGGTTATCGCTAAACATCAAGTCTCCAAGGACAATCGTCCCATTGTCGGGAAGGAGTGAAGCCAGGTTACGGAGTGATTGGCCTTTCTTAAGCCTGAGTTGAACGGCGACGTAGCACACGTCCGTTTCAAAGGAGGCCAGGGCTGGCTCGGGCTGTTGAAACAATCCTCCGTCCAAAGTCCCAGCCCGCAAAGCTCATTGCGTTCTCGTAGAGCTTGAGCGGAGGCAATTGGAGATGGTGCTGGTAGTCACATGGCAGGTGTGCGTACCCGGAATATCCGTTGCACATCGACACGATTAGCGGGAACTGGCACCCAGCAGACACAAGCGCATCACGAAGGGCTTGACTCACGCCCGGGCCAATCTCGCAGGGTACGCCCAACAGAGCAAGCTCACCCAACTGTGCAAAGTTCAACGACATCTCTTGGTTGTCCTGGAATCCCTGACGAGCCATGGAATCGACAAGTGCGCGGACTGGCCATGAGAGGACGTCCAAGAGTGCTTTGTGCCTCGTTCCTTCTGGCAGAATGCGGCATGGTTTGGCGGATGCATCCAACCGATGCGTGCGTACGCGTAAAGTAGACCCATCAATGGCAGTCAACTGCTTCTCGGCGCGCTCAATTCCGTGCTGGATAGCATCACCCATACGATTGATGTGGTCATCCAACGAGACGTTCAGCCACCCGGGACTTGTTCCAGCTGCAGCACCCAAGAGAAACAACGGCCTGTACCCGCACGCCTCCAGACGACGACAGACTTCACCGGGATAATCGGCCGTCATGGTGAAGGGCTCGAGTTCAACACCACCAACGGCGTGAGCCCCGAACGAGACGACACATATGGGTTGGCTGCCTTCGTCGACGTCGAACTTGAGTAACGTGAGTGTGTGATCGACGGCACCTTCATCCTCCCGTCGATTCACGCTAGCACCGCTTAGCCGGACGCTAGACGCCGACAAGCGACCTGCGGAGGCGTTGAAGGAAGCGTCAAGTCCGACTTGTGCGAGTTGATCCACAAGTTGTGAATATACTTCCGGATCAAAGGGACCCATGAATCGTTCGACCAGATTGCCGCGCCAGTAGCATCCCGTCGCAGAGTGCGTATGCGTTGCGCAAACATGAAGGCTTTCCGGGGCGATGTTGGCTGTTTTCGCGATTGCAACGTGCATCCTGCTTGTGACCAAACACACATCGGCGACGATTATGGTTAGTCGGCCAAAGTCGCTTTCCACGTGCAGTGCGCGCACGTACAGCGGATCGCGAATTGCTTGGGTCCGTCGAGCCCGAAGCGTGGGACGCCCAGCAAGTGGGGTTCCGGCCGCAGGAGTGATGTCGCGCTTAGCGAAGCCAACCGAAAACCCGCAGCACTTTGCTTGCTCATCGAGAACGCAGTCTACCGTGAGTCGGCCGAACCAAGCGCGACAAGGACCCGTCCAGAGCCACCAGCATGGAACGCCGTGCTAGTCTTG
>PMCK01000549.1 GCA_003154095.1 Myxococcales bacterium
TTCGAACCGTTCTTTACGACCAAAGATTCAGGCACGGGAATGGGGCTGGCGGCGGTACAGGGAACGGCATTGGAACACCAGGGTACGGTGACCGTCATCTCTGATCCGGGTTGCGGATCGACATTTCGGCTATTGCTGCCCATAAACGGTAGTTCAAAGATGATACAAACGGTTCGGACGGAAGAATCGACGCAGCTGGCCACTCATAGTCGAGTACTCGTGGTGGATGATGAACCCTCGGTTCTTTCTATAGTTCGACGCACGTTGGAGTGGGGCGGCTACGACGTTGCATCATGTAGCGGAGGCCTACAAGCACTCGAATGCTACCGTCAGAATCGCTTTGATCTCGTGCTACTAGACATAATGATGCCCGATCTCGATGGGGTCGAAGTATTGCGGCGCATCAGAACCATCAATCCCGAGGCCAAAGTCATGCTGATGACCGGGCACACTGAAGAAAGTGTGCGTGCACGTCTCCGAGAATTTCCTGACGTAAACGTCGTGCTCAAGCCGTTTTTGCCGAAAGAGCTGCTCGCTGAGATTCGGAAATTGCCACTCCACGCCAGCCGACACCCCCAAGCCCACCTTTCGTCGCGTTGAACCACCTCGTCACACGAGGGGGACTGTCCCTATTTGGTCAGAAGAGCAAGCCTGATATTTGATATTTAGCTGTGTTCGGCACTCGTCAGGCACATAATGGCCGTCTATGAATCCCTGATCGCAAACGCGAGCAGGATCAACACTAGCGTGGGGATGTGCACGATGTTCAACAATCGAATTGGAATATCAGAAACCAAACCGCAGGCTAGTTCGTGGATGGCCCGAACTCACCTCCTCATTGTCACGCTGGGCTTGAGCTGCTGGGCTGCGGCTTGCGGGAAAGTGCCGGGAGATGCCGCGCCCACGTCATCAAGCAAGCAGGAATTGGAAGTCGCTGCCACGCGCCGTTCCCTAAGCTACGAATACACAACCCTTGATTTGCCATTCCCAGCAGGCGTTGCTGCGGGACGCAATATCGTGTTCGTAGGTTCGCCCTTCGAAAGTCGCGTGGTGGCGCTTTCACGCAGTTCAGGCCGCCCCTTGGGAGAATTGCCGTCGCCCCCGAACGGCTTCGTGCTTCCTTTCATTCTCAAGCATGTTGGGGAACATCGATTGGCGGTCCTAGATCCGGGTGGATTTCCCAGTCCAATACCGTTCGTGCCAGCCAGCCCAACGATCTATGAATACGATTACGGATTCTCACCCGGATCGGGGTTTTCAGCAACCCTAGTGCGCTCGATTAGTTTCGCAAGTGTCCAAGTAGGTTTCGCAGAAAACATTCTACGGCTCGAGGACGGTCGATACCTGCTCACGGACGCAATACTTGGCAGCATTTGGATTGCGGAGGTGGACGGTACAATCCGTCCCGGTATCGTTCCTCGCACATTTGCGTCGCAGGATGCCATACAACAATTGCACTTTTGCAGTACAATGCCGCTCATCGAAGTCGGGGGCGTCCCGTTCTTGTTTTCGGGTTCGACATTGCCGGGCGTCTCACCGATTGCCGCGCGTAACGGCACCGTGTACTTTCACTCCTCGTGCGGGGGCGGGCTATTTTCCGTACCGCTCGCTAGTCTTTCGGATGGGCGCGCGTCGTACCAGCGCGCCGACGATATCCGACTCGTATCGCCAAAGCCCAGTAATGTCGAGGTGGAGGAATTGCTGGACGCATCCTTCGATCCGTATTCACCTAGCGACCACTTCCTGTATGCCGCGGACGCCTTGCAGCTTCGTCTAATTCGCATTAACGTGCGCACTGGACAACGGCAAGTCGTGGCCGACGATCAAAGGCTTTTCGATTTTCCATCGTCTCTGGGATTCTTGCAGCCACTCTCTGGCTTCGCCCCTCGGGAGCTCCTGGTGGTGTCGAATCAGCAACATCGCACACCGGTCACGAACGACGCCATTGCCACGGACATTTTAGAATTGCCGTTCATAGCGACTAAAGTCCTCATTTTCGACGGCGTCAAGTAGCTGAATTTTGGGTAAGCAAGACTCTGGTACTGCACGAAACAGCTTGGATTTTTCCGAAATGCAGCTGTGCCCAGATTGCCTACATTGCTGCGGGCCGCAAGTCGCGCGTAACATGGACTGACTGGCCATGGACGACCTCGATTCGGAACGCGGTGACGGCTCAAGTCAATTTGAGGCCGGAATGGCCGAGCGTTTCAGCGCTCTGTTTGAACACATGCCGGAAGGCGTGGCACTGCACGAGCTAATCTGTGATCCCGATGGCCGTCCCATCGACTATCGTATCCTGGACGTCAATGAACAGTACGAAAAGCATACCGGCCTGAAGCGCTCGGATATTGCCGGAAGGCTCGCTTCCGAGATCTATAATTCGAAATCGCCACCCCATTTGCAGGAATATGGTTCAGTCGCTCTAGGCAGCCCACCGCGACGAATTGAAACCTATTTCGAACCCTTGGATCGCCACTTCAGCATCTCCGTCGCACGACTCGGACCGCGATCGTTCGCAACCATTTTTTCGGACGTGACGTTGGCCAAGCACCAGGAAGAAGCTATCGACAAGAGCCACCTGCGACAGCGAGCTCTTCTCGACAACCAACCGCATATGACGTGGCTGAAGGATCGTGAAGGGCACTTCCTGGCCGTCAACAAGGCATTTTCGGACGCCTGCGGACAGCCCTCACCCGATATCATGGTTGGTATGACGGATCTTGACGTATGGCCCAAGGACCTTGCTGAGGCTTACCGTGCAGACGATGCCGCCGTCATGGCCGCGGGCGCGCAGAAGATTATACAGGAACACATAGAAAGCGTATCAGGGAAGCGTTGGGTTGAATCTTATAAGTCACCGCTATTTGCTCCAGACGGGACGATTATCGGAACGACTGGCGTGGCGCGTGACGTTACGGAACAAAGACTTGCACAGGAGTTAGCTGAGAAGGCACGGCAGGAACTGGCCAATTACTTCAGCTTATCACTCGACTTGCTTTGCATTGCGAGCAGGGACGGCCGCTTCTTGCGCCTCAATCCGGCATGGGAACGGCTGCTAGGCTATCCAATTGCACAGTTGGAAGGTTCGAATTTTCTCGATCGCGTACACCCGGAGGATATTGACGCGACGGTTGACGCATTGCAACAACTCGGCAGCGGACAGACTGTCATCGACTTCACGAATCGATATCAAAACGCCGACGGCTCCTGGCGTTGGCTGGAATGGCGTGCAGTACCTGACCAGCATGGACTCATAAATGCTGTCGCCAGGGACGTTACTCTGCGACAACAAGCCGAGTCGGCTTTGCGCGCAGCGGAGAGCGCCGTTGCGCGCAGCCGGGAACAATTGCTCAGCGTGGCGGAACTTGCCCACATTGGGCACTTCACAATCGACTTTGATTTCCCGGCAGTAACCTGGACCCCAGAATTCTACCGCATAGTGGGTCTCGACCCTGAAAACACGGTGCCCTCGCTAGAGCTTGGGCGTGCCTGTATCCATCCCGACGACTTTCCCGCAGTCGAATCAGCTATAGAAGCGGCCGCCCAACGACAAACGGCAACACGACTTTACAACCGGATAGTTCGCCCGAACGGCGAGACGCGCCATTGTCTTTCAATCATCGAAGGAGATGTCGATGCGGAGGGGAAGCCGCATGTCGTGGGCCTAGTACAGGATATGACGGAGTTGCGCCGTGCCGAGGAAGAGCGACGCAAGCTGGAGCAGCAAGTGATGCAGTCGCAGAAACTAGAAAGTCTCGGTGTACTCGCCGGAGGCATTGCACATGACTTCAACAACCTACTGACGAGCATACTCGGCAATGCCAACCTAGCCCGAAGCGAACTGTCACCTTCCAACCCGGCTTGTATGTATCTGAGCGACATTGAGAAGGTGAGCCGCCGAGCAGCGGATCTGTGCCGCCAAATGCTCGCTTATTCTGGCAAGGGGCGTTTCGTTGTGCAGCCACTCTCATTCAATGAGGTCGTTCGTGAAATGGCGTACCTGCTGAAGGTGTCCATCAACAAGAAGGTCGCTATCAAGTACAATTTCTCAGCCGATTTGCCCAGTGTCATGGCAGACGCAACTCAAATCAGCCAAGTCGTCATGAACCTCATAACCAATGCATCAGAGGCCATTGCCGAAAACAGCGGGGTAGTTACCCTGACGACGGGCGTCATGGATTGCGATGCCGACTATCTTCGGGGTGCAATTGGATACACTGATGCTCTGGCAGCCGGTCGATACGTGTATCTTGAGGTCTCAGACACCGGCTGCGGCATGGATCCGGAAACCGTGAGTCGCATCTTCGACCCGTTCTTTACTACGAAGTTTACAGGGCGCGGCCTAGGGTTGGCCGCTGTTCTCGGGATTGTGCGCGGACACAAAGGAGCGCTTCTCGTCTATACAGAAATGGGCCACGGGACGACATTCAAGGTTCTACTGCCCGCCCATCATCAACCCGCTCACCAAATACAATCCACCGATTTGGCGCCAACAGCCTGGAAAGGGCATGGGCTCGTGTTGCTTGTCGATGACGAAGACAGCATTCTCAATGTGGGACGACACATGTTGGAACGGGTTGGTTTCGAAGTCATGACGGCCGGTGATGGGCGTGAGGCGATTGACCTTTTTGGCAAGCACTACGAGAAGGTTCGCTTGGTAGTGCTCGACATGACAATGCCCAATCTTGACGGGGAGGCTTGTTTTCGGGAGCTCAGGCGCATCGAACCCCACGTCAAGGTGATAGTGACGAGCGGCTACAACGAGCAAGACATCATGTCTCGTTTCGTCGGCAAAGGGCTCGCCGGCTTCGTGCAGAAGCCCTATTCGTTCAGGGAACTGCTGAGTAGTGTTCGAGACGTGCTACGAGAAGATTAAATCGTGCGGCAACTGCGCTTCGAGCGCGGACAGGTTTCACCCGCGGCCAAGTGCCGCAGTGCCCCAGTTTTCAGCCCCTTAAGGTGAATCGACCTGCCATTCGCGGCTAAACCCGGGAAGATGGCGAAGGAGATTGCTTCAATAGTCCTTTGCCTCATATATTTGGCCGCGCTGCAAACCATTCGGGTTTGGGCCTGCATTCTTGAAAGTAATCGGCCAGGTTGGACAATCTTCGGAACCGTTAGCGACTGGATCGCAGATGTGCATGGCCAGGTGCAGATGCGGATAGTTGTTGGTATTCCCAGTATTGCCACTCTTTCCGATGCGTTGCCCCAGTGCTATTCGATTGCCGACGCCGACGTCCGAGCCATTGTGAGTCAAGTGAGCATATAGCGCGTGGGTACCGTCGTCATGGCGAATAATAATGTAGTTGTCAAAGCCCTTACTGGCGACCTGACCGTCTTGGTGAGACTCTTCAACATGCAGTACAACACCTGACCGTACCGCGACGAAGGGCGTGCCGATGGGCATGTCGAAGTCGTAGGCATACTTTTCCGAATCACGATGACCATTACCGGGCGGCGAGCAGTTTCCCTGAGAGACGCGATAACTCTCACCCGGGGAAAATGGCAATACGTACGGGGAGCTATTTGAGTCCGGGTAACCAGAACAAGTGTCGACGTTGTTGGGCTTAGCGACGCAACCAGTGTGCGTCAGGGTCGCGATAAGAAGTGCTAGGATCCGCTTTGGAGTTGCCCAATTGCTCGTACGGTCGATTACGATCATTAACGGCTACTGAGTGTTGGCTTTGCAAGTTGAGGAGACGCCCCGCCTTCAGTGTTAGACTGGAAGCAAGTCGGGCCGCCACCGGTACAACTGGGGCATTATACCCCATTTGCGCATTTGCCCGCCGGGCTATTCGCGTTCCTGATTTAGGGACACTCTGCTCTTGGTTGGAGTCGGAGGGTTTGTCTGGTTCCTTGTCGGTCTCAAGACGGGTTGGAGTTACCGGGATGCTCAAGCTGAAACAGCCAGATTCCCTAGCGGTAATGCGCACTTAGTCGCTAAGTAGACAGATCTTTACCAACACCTGGGCGCGCGGAGTAAGAAACCCTGCGCGCCCGTTTGCATGGCGGGCCACCCTTAACCGGTCATTGCACCGGACCGCTCTAGATCGAGATCCAATGCAACTCGCCGAAGACGTAATCGAGCGACTATGGTTTGGTGACGAGAACCCCGAGCTCAGCCATTTTGAAGCTTCACAGTCGATGACCGCCACTATGGCCGTCGCGACGGGCCTAAAGCCATTTTCAGAGATTGCGCGTCAGGCGCTCGCGGTCGTCAATCAACCTGAACCATCAATGCGGAAATTGTGCGCGGTGATCGAAACCGATACAGCGCTTACGTCGCGCGTTCTGCGGGTGGCAAACTCATCACTGTACCGAGCGCGTGGGCAAATTCGTGATATTTCCGAGGCAGCGACACGCCTCGGTCTGCGACATGTTAGCGACATCATAACTGCACTTGCTAGCATGGGGCTATTTGCAGATGAAACGGGCATTGGCGCTCGCTTTCGCTCCCACTGCACATCCGTGGGAGCCATCGCCCGGGTGATTGAAACCGAATGGCATGGTCGACCCGTGCAGAACGCCTTTCTGTGCGGTCTGCTCCACGATATTGGGAAATTACTGATTATGCAGGCTAGGGAATTCGATTACACTTTGTTGTCGTTCGAAACCCTGAATCAAGCTGACACTGTCAACGTCTACGAGCGCGGGCAAAATGGCTTCGACCATGCGGTGCTGGGGGCTCATGTCGTGGCCCAGTGGGGTCTGCCGAGCGACGTCGCCGAGGTCGTCGCCTGGCATCACCAGCCTGGTCGAGCGTATGAAACGGGCGGAAAGGTGGGATTTGGAGTGGCTACCGTGCGCATTGCCAATGCCCTTGAATATCAAATCTGGAAAGACTTGGCGGTCGACGAAGGATTCGTTGAAGAACTGGTTCTCAGCGGTGACGCGGCATACCTGGGGCTCACGGCTACCTGGTTCGTGGCAGCTTGGCCAAAGTTCGTTGGCGCGCTCCAGGAGAGCGCTTATTGCTTTTCCTAGGTTGGCTAAGGTACAGGCACCGGCTGAAGCGGCTCAATTCATTCCGCCGCTTGGCGCTGCCGAAACCAACCATGCATCGATTCGAGCGCCGGTAAGTAGCGAGCTGCAATTGCATCTACGGCTTGTTCAAAACGAATCGCTTCATAGGTGTGAGCTAGAAACGTCGCATGATCGAGCATGCTGACCCAGATTTGTTCATCATCAATTATGTTTGATTGTGCTGCCTTCTTGAATACATGCTGAGCGGAGGTTGGCAAGACTGACACGCCTTCATGTCCCAAATAATCCTTGAGCGTCTTCCAGGCGAGTTCGAATGTATACTCGAATCGCTGAACGACGCCCTCTTTCTCCAATGCGGAAAGTGCTAGGGTCCCTGGCTCCAATGCATTTCGCAACAATATCAGCGCCTGTTCGAAGTGCGCGAACCGTTGCTTATAGCGGCTATCGGGGTACGTCATTTTCGTAATAGGCGGCTACGGGCTCAGTACACTTGACTCCAGAATAAAGAATTCGTTGGGCCGAGCAAAGTTTGGTTTGCAGTACCATGTGCAATATTGTTTCGGCACGAGCAATCAGTGAGTTAAGCATGGTAGGCTGATTACGATCGACAAATTGCTAACCAAAACGCCCCCTTTGCCCACCAGGCCCCCGACCCCGGCAACGTTCGATGTTGGAAAGGCGGGCAAAGTCATGGCTATATGGCGCCGTAAGGAAATCTGGGTGCCCTTTGGCTGAGCACACGAGCCGTGCTTCGACAAGAGCAAGCTCCGCGGGGTGTTCGGCTATCGTGAAGGCCGGTCGAAATGCAGCGGCTCTCTGCATCCTAATGACAAGAAAATACAAGCCAAGATAAATGTCCGTCTCGCCTTACACCAATAGAGGTGGTCAGGCTGCCAGTTCGACATCGACGAATCTGTCATGAGCCCACATCCGCACCACGCCAGTTGTGACGCTCTCGAAACATGAATGATTAGTTTGGTTCGGAAAGAGCGCGATCGGATGGTACGCGCTACGGGAAAACTCACGTTTCGCAAGCTTAGTATTTGTTATTGCGCTATTCTGGGCTAAACTCTCGTGCGGAGGACAATTGGTGGCATTGAAAGAGCCGACTCCGGCGAGGCTGGCAAAGGATCATCCGGGCATCGTACTCATCGTCGATGATGAACCGATAGTACTTCGTGGTCTCGCGCAAATGCTCGAGCGAAGTCCGTACGAAGTAATACCCTGTGTGTCTCCTCACGAGGCAATTCGTCACATTAGCAACGGCAATGTGAGGGTAGTCGTAAGTGACGTCGCGATGCCAGAAATATCCGGCATCGAACTGCTTCGTACGATTCGGCAGCACGATCCGGATCTACCTGTAGTACTGGTTACGGGACAACCGGCCTTAAAAACTGCAGCAGAGGCAACGGAATTTGGCGCTTTCATGTACCTCTTAAAACCCGTCAAACGGGAATTGTTCGTGAGTACGGTGGAGCGGGCCGCACGCCTCTATCGACTGGCTCAAGCCAAACGTCAGGCAATCGAGATGTTTGGCGACGGTGCAGTCGAGTCCGAGCGCGTAGGGCTCGAGACGAATTTCGAGCGCGCGTTGCAGGGTATCTGGATTGCGTTCCAACCCATCATTCGCGCATCGGATAGCACTATCTTCGGCTACGAAGCCCTATTGCGAAGCGACTCTCCGTCAATGTCGGGGCCGGGGCCACTATTGCAGGCTGCGGAACGCCTCGGTGCACTGGCTCGCCTCGGTCGTACCGTACGCGAAAAAGCCGCCAATTCTATCGCGACGGCGCATCGTTCGTATACGCTGTTCGTAAATTTGCATCCTCAGGATTTGCTCGACCCTGATTTGCATGACGAGAGTGCCGCTTTGAGCGGTGTTGCCGGGCGCGTGGTGCTCGAGATTACTGAGCGTTCCGCGATTACGGATGTTGAAAATGCTCGCGCAATTGCCATGGGTTTACGCAACCGCGGTTTCCGAATCGCCATTGATGACTTGGGTGCCGGTTATGCAGGCCTCAGCAGCTTTGCCCTGCTCGAACCGGAATTCGTAAAATTGGACATGACACTGATTCGAGATATCGATACATCGAGTGTCAAACAAAAACTCGTAAAGTCCTTAGCTTCAATGTGTAAAGACATGGGCCTTTTCGTCATAGCCGAAGGCATCGAAACGCGCAGTGAGCGCGACTCCGTTATCGACCTTGGCTGCGAATTGCTTCAAGGTTACCTATTCGCCAGGCCGGGCCCCGCATTTCCTGAAGTGCGCTCTTAGTCGGTTTCGAACCCCGCGTCCACGATGGCTTGGGCCATCTGCATCCTGCCCAGTATTGCCGGATCGAATTCAACTACGGCCTGTGCCTTCTCCAGGGAGACGTCGACACTTACGACCCCCGGAAGGTTGCTCAACACCGAGGTGACACTCTTGACGCAACCACCGCAGGACATGCCGCTGACTTTGAGGACTGTTGTTTCCATTACAAACTCCTAATCTGCACACTTGGCTATCAGCTCTCAGGTATCAGCTTTCAGCCGGAAATCAGAAATCCTGACAGCTGACAGCTGATGGCCAGTATAACATCGAGCAATTCGTCGCAAAAATTGGTCAAAATCTCACCGCTTTAGTGACTAAATGGCTTCCAATTTCTCAAAAGCAATGAACTTGCCACCACCGAAACTGAGCTCATTGCCATGGCCGCCCCAGCGAGAACCGGGTTGAGCCGGCCGAGCACTGCTAGCGGAATGCCAATTACATTGTAGATGAACGCGAAAAACAAGTTCTGCCGAATTTTCGACAACGTAGCGCGAGATAGAGAAATGGCGTTTGCGACACCGCCAAGATCGTTGCGCATCAACGTCACATCGGCGGCCTGCATAGCCACATCTGAACCGGCGCCCATTGCAAAACTCACATCAGCCGCCGCAAGTGCCGGCGCATCGTTGATACCATCACCAACCATTCCAACTCGGCGCCCGTTGGCCTTGAGCTGCTCAATGGCAGCAGCCTTGTCGGCTGGTAACAATTCTGCTTCAAAGTGGTCAATGCCCGCTTCATGCGCCACGGCTTTAGCCGTACCGGCGTTGTCACCGGTAAGCATTACGACCTCTAGGCCCAAGCGCTGAATCTGTGCCACTGCACTGCGCGTATTTTCGCGTAGCGGGTCGGCAATGCCAATTAATCCGAGCACTTCGTTATCCGACGCGACGACTACGACGCTACGCCCCGCTTGTTGCAACTCCGCAGTATTGGGTACAGCTAGCCCTTCGCTGGCCAGCCAGATCGATGAACCCACTCGCACTCGATTGCCATCGATTTCGCCAGCGACGCCACGACCCGCGACGGCAGTGATATTGCGGGGAGACGCAAGCACCACGCCTTCGGAAATTGCTCGAGCGACGATGGCCGAAGCGAACGGATGTGTCGAACCTTGCTCGAGACTGGCTGCCAAACGCAAAGTGTCTTTATCGCTAAAGCCATCCCGCGTGGACCAGAGGTCCGTTACGATGGGCCTACCAGCCGTGAGCGTGCCGGTCTTGTCAACAGCTAATACATCGAGCTTTTCCGCCAGTTCCAGGGCCTGCGCATTGCGAATTAGCACGCCAATATTGGCCCCTTTGCCCGTACCGACCATCACCGCCGTAGGCGTTGCCAGGCCGAGTGCGCAGGGGCAAGCTATTACAAGCACTGCCACAGCGTTAATCAACCCTAGCGCAAAATTGCCGCTCTGAATCCACCAGCCTACGAATGTGACGAGTGCAATTGCCGTAACGACCGGAACGAAAATTGAGGCAACCTTGTCCGCAAGGCGTTGCACGGGCGCTTTCGAACCCTGCGCCTCTTCGACCAAGCGAATTATCCCAGCGAGTAGAGTGGCCGAGCCAACGCCGGTCGCCTTGCAGCGCAAGAGCCCGTTGCCATTTACAGTACCGGCAAGCACCTTGTGGCCAGTCGTCTTGCTGACGGGCATCGCCTCTCCCGTGAGCAGGGCTTCACTTACAGCCGATGTACCTTCGATAACTTCGCCATCCACGGCAATCGCCTCGCCGGGACGTGCAACGAAGATATCGCCGGGTATTATGTTGGCCACAGGCATATCTATGAATTGGCCGTCGCGCTCAAGGCGCGCCGACTGGGGCTGAAGCTTTACCAATGATTCGATAGCTGCGGACGTTTTCGCTTTGGCTCGACCTTCGAGTAGTTTGCCGAGCAGCACTAGTGTAATTACCGTCGAAGAAGCCTCGAAGTACACGTGATATTGGTGCAGACCCATCACGGAGACGACTGCGCTATAGAGCCACGCCATGCTGGTACCGAGGGCGACGAGCAGGTCCATATTGCCGGCCCCCGATCGCAGAGATTTCCAGGCTCCCACGTAAAACCGCCTGCCAATCCAAAATTGCACTGGCGTCGCCAATAGCAATTGGATCGAGCGGTCGATTACGTCATGATGGGACTTGCCGTCGAACATGAAGGCCATCTGCGCGACTAACGGCAGCGTCAACACCGCTGCGGCCCAAAACTTTACAAGTTCGCGACGATAGGCTGAAAGTTTGTTGATTTTGTCTAATTCTCGCGTGTCATCGCGTAGAGCCGTTGCAGTATAACCAGCCTTTACTACAGTCGCGACCAACCGCTCGGTGTCCACAGACCCTGGTGCATAGCGGACGTGGGCACGCTCCGAGGCAAAGTTTACAGCAGCTTCGACGCCCGGCAGCTTATTGAGTTGTTTCTCAATCCGCGCGGCGCAGGCGGCGCAGGTCATTCCGCCGACGCTCAAATCGACCACTTGCGCTGGGAGTGTCATCGCTGCCTCGATTGGACTTTCGGCATCACGGTATTAAGTATACGGTCTGTACCTAGGTACGGAGTCAAGGGATTGAAGGAAGAATTAACAATCAGCAAGCTCGCCAAGGCGGCCGGAGTGGGAGTAGAGACCGTTCGCTACTACCAGCGCCGCGGCATGCTGAATACTCCAAGCGCCGGCAAAAGCTATCGTCGCTATGGCGCCGAGCACCTACAACGGCTGCTCTTCATCAAGCGTGCGCAAAGCATCGGCTTTACACTAAGAGAGGTCGCTGAGCTGCTTTCCCTCAATGACACCCGCGACCACCGCCTGGCGCGTCGGTTAGCCACCAAGAAAATCAGCGACATCGAAGGCCGCATTGCACAAATGAGCAAGGTAGCCGATGCGCTACGCCACCTGGTTCACGAATGTGAATGCGGCGGCCAAGAGATGCCCTGCCCGATCATCCGCATGGCATTGAAGGAGTAATCGGGACGCAGGGCGCTGAGCTATCAGCCTTCAGCAGTCAGCCGGAATTCAGAATCCCTGACAGCTGACAGCTGACAGCTGATAGCTGATAGCTGATCTTCTACTGGACCCACACATCACGTGATACCCAAGTGACACCATTGCGGTTGTCGCGGACTACGACCCAGAGCCTGACTTCACGGCTTGAGTCAACGTTGGCTCGCCACTTACCTGCGGTGTCGTCATTCCATCCCGATTGTGGGTCATTGATGACGCGTGCATCTTGCTCGAACGATCCGGCGTTCGAATAGTACGAGACCCAAAGGCTTTCTGTCAGTGCATCGGAGGCTGTGACATGGGCAACCGTTGCCAACTCGGCCGACGTGCGCGGCACTTCAATCGACAATGAATAACCGGGACAATCGTCATTCTTCGGCTGGGTGCAGCGCTGAACCACGGGGATGCAAAGGCCGGCCGAACCGCAATGAAGTCCATCGGAGCAGGGCGCAACATCCGAACAAGCTGCGCCCAAGTCATGTCCGTCGAATCGAATCGAAGAGAACGTTGGATTCTGGTTCTCCAGGGATTCATACGAGAAAATCGGATAAAATCCGTATTCGAAATCGTCTCGTCCGAGCGCCTCGCCCGTCTGGGCATCGAAGCAGCCGAGAGGGAATTTCGTCGATTCAACGTCAACGCGCTTTAGCAAACCGCCACAATAGGCAAAAAACACTATCTGAACGCCATAGGGATACACAACTCCGGGAGCAACCACTCGCGAGGAAATGATGTCCGCGGGGACCTGCGCGGTGAAGGTTTGCCCCCAACCAAAGCGCCCGGCTGGGGCATCTGTGGGAACGACCTGGTTCGACAGGTTTGCATCACCGAGTTGCTCGATTGCCTCGTGCAGATAGGGCATGCATGCGGCGTAGTTGTCCCCGTTCGGATTGATGCAGCCACCAATCCAAAGTGTCGAAGTGGAGCGGCTGGAACCATCGGCAAGTCGAGCCCGAGGCGAACCGTCGTACGCGAGCATACTCAGCCCGGCCGACGAGGCCGGCTTGGTAAACGGTGTCTCCGAGCGCACGGCAAGCACGCGCAACGTGTGAACTTCCGAAGGGCGATCCGAATCTTGTCCGCAGCCACTCAGTGTGCCCAGCACCAGCCAGACGTAACCGAATCGTGACCATTTAGACGCGCACATTAGAATTCTCCTCTCACGCCAAGGCTTGGGATTATTGGCAGACCCGTTTGCCATTGGGGCGTCGTGTAACGATAGTTGTAGCTCACCCCCTCCGCGTTAGCGCGATTGTAGACGTTCTGAACATCGAGGTACGCCGTAAGGTTATAGTGTTCGAAACTCCATGTCTTATCGACTCTCACGTCGAGCTGATGAAATATCGGGATTCGACGACTATTCGGCACCCCCTGAACACATTCATAACTGCCCGACGCCGCGTTGAGAATTCCGCCCTCACAAGGGGTGTAAGGATTGCCGCTGACGAAACGGAACTTGCTGCCCACCCGCCAACCGCGCCCCAGATCGTAGCTGCCAAGCACGGTTAAGTTATGCGTTTGATCGAAGTCGAAAACACGCTCTGGCTGATCGGGGGCAGATTGGCGGACGGACCGCGAGAGGGTATAAGCAATCCACCCAAAGAACCGACCTCCGGGTTTCCAGCGCACCATCGTTTCGGTGCCGTAGACGTAACCCCTGCCCAGGTTCGAAAAGCCGTTGCTTCCGTCGGCGTTCTGCGCGGAAACTACCAGATTGTCCAAGTACTTGTGGAAAGCTTCGACCGACACCTCGACCTGCTTGGTCACCTCTTGCTCGAGGCCAATCGACGAATGGACGGACCGGTTGGACTTTAGACTGGGTGTTCCGAATGGGATTATTGCTTGGATTATTTGGGGAGGCTCATAGAACATTCCAACGCCAGCCTTGACCGTGGTCCGCTGCCGCCCCTGGTGAAGGTCGTAACGAGCATTAAGCCGAGGACTCACGTCCCAAGTGTCCGTGAGACTGAAGTAGTCGAGACGCCCACCAAACAAGACTTTGGCGCGACTGGTCGGCGTCCATTCAAGTTCGGCGAATGCTGCAGGCGCCGTAAAGTAGCCCTGGTTGTCATAGCGAAGCATCGGTCGGTTCGAGTGGCTCCCCTCCATTTCTCCAGGCTCCGGTGGACTAATCGAGAGCACGTTGGCGTCGAACTGATACACGATCACATCAGGACCGATTCGCACCAGGAATTTATCCGACAACCGACAGCTCAAGTCACCGCGGAAGATCATGGGCACGTAGTTCGCTTTGACCGAAGACAGAGCCCCAACCTCAGAAAATTCCCGATCGAGTCCGACCGAAGCCATCGCGTTGACGCTGAGCCCGTCTGTGACCTGATTGCGGTAGATTGCCTGAAGGCGCATCGTGCGCGTCTCGTCGCTGAAGCTATTGCCCATGCCCGGGTCACTGGTAGAGGCATTCTTGAGAATCACGTCGAGGCGGTCGTCCGAGCCAAACATCCCGATGCGAAACGTGGAACGGGAAGTCGGTTTGGTTTCCGCAAACGCCTGCCAGTCGTAGTAAACCGGAGCCGTACGAAAGCCCGCATCCTTGCTTAATACCGAGCCAATCCACGTATCGATGTGGCTGCGTCTAGCCCCGAAATTGAAGGACCAACCTTTAGCCAGTGGCACTGGACCGCGCAGCATCAAGCGCGCGTCGATNNATCGTGGTCCATCTCGCGCAGCTTGACGTCGACGATGCCGCCGGTAACCCTTCCGTATTTGGCGCTAAAGTTCCCGGGATAGAAATCGATCGAGTCAATCATCTCTGTCGGGACAATACTGGAAAGCCCACCAAAGTGATAAATCTGGGGTACGAACGCGCCATCTACGAATGTTTGAGTCCCGTGGGGGGATGAGCCGCGAACCACAATCAACCCAGAGAAGGTTGGTGTGCGCGCAATGCCTGGCATTGACTGGACCGCCGCGAGGGCATCGCCATTCGTTCCCGGCACCACCGCCAGTTCTTGCCGTTCTAGTGTGCGCCGCGTCACTTCGCGATCGGAGTGCTTGCCCTGGACCAAGACTTCAATGGTCCCGTCCGAGGGGTGCAAGCGATACTTGACTTCAATCCGCTCGCCCGGGACGAGCGTTTCTTCGCTGCGTAAAGGCGTGTAGTCGGGCAAGAGAATCGTTACGACCCACTTGCCTGAATTAAGATCCGCGATTTCCCAGGTCCCGTTCACATCGGCGGTGACCTGCCGAGTGGTGCCGTCCACCGACCGCATTTGCACCAATGCACCGGCACATGGGACATCCGATTCGTCGATGAGAACCAGACCGCGAATAGTCGATGTTGCAGGGGTTGCGGCTCGTTGTCGCGCATTCGTGTCTGGCTCGACCGGAGCGAGGGTAAACCTCATCTTGTACGAAATGCGAGCCCGGATTGGAGACTGCCCGCGCATTGCCGGCTTGAAAGTGAGTTGCAGGGCGGCCTGCTCCGCCGCCTCGTCCATGCCGTAGCCAGCAGCCTGTGTGACTTTAACGGCTGTCACTTTGCCGGTCTCGTCTAGCTCGAGCTGCAGAACGACCTCGCCGGAGCGATTTTCAGCCAGGGCTTGTTCCGGGTATGTGGGTTCGACTCTCTGCAACAATTCGGGCGGCGTGACCCGAGCGGCAGGCGAGGATTGGTCCTCGCCTGCATTTGCCATTGGTTGTGCCTGAACCCCGCCAGTGAATGCAGAACCTAGCAGGGCAAAAATGCATGTGAGCCGCAATGCACGCATATGGAAACTCGATGGGCTGAGTGTTTCAGTAACTGTACGGACGGCTCCTATGCGATGTGCGTGCCAATTCACCGACACTTCGCCCATGCTGTGCCTCGAAAAACGCGCGACTCTGCGTGTGCGCACGCAAAATTGCAAATATGAATTCAGGCTAAGCGATCCGAACGCGCCACGCGCATGGACATTTCCTGGCAAACGAATGCGCCCTGCGCGAACAGGTGTCCGCGCGCCGGACATCTGACAACCATGGCGCGTCCTAAGGCGAGCACATCACAATCGCGAAAGTGTGAGTTTTGCTCGCGCGCTCGTATCTTGCGGTTCAAAACCAGGTAAGACACAGGTGACGCTAAGCCCACCGCCGGATCGATTCTCAATCTTAATCGTTCCGCCGTGCGCCTCCACGATCTCTCGACACAGCGCCAAACCTAGCCCTGAGCCGCGTTCTTTGGTCGAATAAAACGGCAGCATTGCATGCTTTAGTACTTGCTCGCTCATGCCGGGCCCACGATCCGCAACCTGGAAAGTGGTTACGCCGTTTTTGGCTACGGTTACGTGCATGGTGAGGGCATCCACGGGGCCGCCTGCTTCTTCGGCATTCTTGAGCAAGTTGATGATAACCTGTTCGAGCTGCGAGCGATCGAAGTAGGCCGTCGACGGAGTCGCCGACGACTCAATGCGAACGTGAGGCACGAGAGACTCGATATGGCCCAGAAAATCACCTATGTTAACGTGCTCGCGTCGAGGGTCCGGGAGCCGGGCAAACTTGGCGTAACCCTCGATGAACCCCTGCAAATGACGGGCTCGCTCCTCAATTGTGCAAAACACGCGTTCGAGCTTGCCGCTCTGATCTGCCTTCGTCATTACCCGAGCGGAATGTACGAGCGACGTAATTGGGGCAAGGGAATTGTTGAGTTCGTGACTCAATACTCTAATGAGTTTCTTCCAGATATCGATCTCCTGCCGCCGCAGTTCACGCGTCAGGTGCTTGACCATGAGCAATGTATGCGAGTTACCGTGTAGCTCGAAGTGACGTTTCGCTAGGTGGTAGGTCTCCAGCACACTGTCGACATCAACAGTAAATAGGCGATCATTGACATCCATTACCGCCTCGCGCAATGGAGCTTGAGCTTCACTGAGAAGACCTATGAAATTGGTACGCGCGAGGTCTCGACCCTCGAAAAATAGTTCTCGCGCCGTCTCATTGGCATACTCGATTTCCCCCGTGCCTTCGAGAAGCAAGATTGCCATCGGCGCGGCGTCGATCAACGTGTGAAGGAGTTGCTCGCTCTGTTCGGCAGAATGCTGTTGTTCACGCAGGTTGCTGCCCAGTGCATTGAGCTTCTGGACAAGCACATCGAAAGGCCCGACTGAGCCTTCCGGGACGGGCGCGAAATTTGCTTTTGAATATTGTTCGAGACCGCGCTCGATCTGGCCGATCGTGCGCCGCCAACGTCGGAATAAGAGCACCAGAACAATCGAACCAGCGAAGAGCACGAAAAGTAGTGCAAACAGCGTAAACTGAAGCCAATTCTTCGATTCGAATAGCGATGCTGTCGCAAGGGCAATGGGGGCAGCGATCCGGTTACCGGGCATGTGCGGTTCGCCCATCTTACATCATCATCCCGGGCCCGATACTTGCAAACGCCAAGCCAGTCGTATAGCCTGGCTCGCGTTGACTGGAATTATTACATGCTAAATGTGCTGGTTGTCGATGATCAAGCCTCGGTGCGCACGGCCCTCGAGGTACTGTTCGACGTGAACGATATCCCTGTGATGGTCGCAAGCTCACCCGAGGAGGCCCTGGAACTCGTCGCGCGCGAGGATATTGGGCTCGTAATCCAGGACATGAATTTCCGCCGCGACACGACTTCTGGAGTGGAAGGGGTAGAGCTGATGCGGGCAATTCGCAAACTCGACCCCGATTTGCCAATTGTGTTGGTCACGGCTTTCACATCCCTGGAGATGGCCGTGGAATTGGTAAAAGAGGGCGCGAACGACTACATTGCCAAGCCTTGGAATGACGACAAGCTCGTCGCCACTGCCAAGAATCTGCTCCGCATGCGGCAGCTACAACAGGAGAATCTACGCCTGACTTGGCAGGGGGTGCGAGCCCGGCGCGAGGTCCAAAGTCGACATGAGCTGAGTGGACTCATTTACGAGAGCGCGCAGATGCACCAGGTAGTTACCCTCGCGACCAAAGTGGCGACGGCTAACGTCGCCGTCCTAGTAACCGGTCCGAATGGCTGCGGCAAAGAGAAGGTTGCCGAGATCGTTTGGGCAAATAGTCGGCGCAGCAAGAAGCCATTCGTAAGGGTCAATTCCGGAGGGCTCCACGAGAATTTGTTGGACGCAGAATTGTTCGGCGCCGAAGCGGGAGCCTTTACCGGTGCCGTTCGCTCCCGCACCGGTCGTTTCGAAGAGGCCGACGGCGGTACTTTGTTCTTGGATGAGGTGGGGAACCTGTCACTCGGGGCCCAGATGAAGTTGCTGCGGGTCCTTCAATCCGGCGAGTTTCAACGACTCGGGAGCAATGTCACTCGCAAGGCAGATGTCAGAATTATCAGCGCCACCAATGTAAATCTGCAAAAGGCCATCGAGGCGGGGACATTTCGCGAGGATCTTTTCTTCCGTCTCAATGTGATAGAGATCGCAGTGCCCGCCTTGCGCGACCGGTCCGATGATGTGCTGCCCCTAGCAAGACACTTCCTCGAAACTGCGGCACTCACCGAGGGTTGTAAGGTGCCTGTACTCTCGGAGCAAGCCGAACAACACCTGCTTTCTTACGACTGGCCTGGTAACGTACGCGAGCTCGAAAATCGCACCAAACGTGCCATTCTGGTTCATTCGGGTGACACTATCAGCAGCGAGGATCTCGGTCTAAACGCGCCGCAAGCAGGATCGATGTTTCCTGCATCCGCCACCGAACCCAGTGCGGCGAACCCAGCCGCCACCGAGCCGTCGTCGCGCGACCCCGAGTACGCCGAAATCCAAACGGCGTTGGTCGAAGCGCGCGGAATGGTCTCGCGCGCCGCCGCCCAGCTCGGAATCAGCCGCCAAGCCCTGTATCGCCGAATGGAACGGCTCGGAATAGAGCTCGAACGACGGCCTAAGGGTTGACACGATTGTCAACCAGCCGCGGCAGGTGACTTCTGACGGTAAGTCTTGGCTCGGCTTGGTTGCTGGTTGCTGGTTCTTGGTTGCTGGTCGCAAGAGTGCAGGCCCTGAAACTCGAGCAAAATGATGGATCGAGAGCCTCCCTGCGGGCGCGCCTGGCATAATCTTCAATCGCCACTGATTAACTAACCGGCAACCAGCAACCGGCAACCAGCAACCAGCAACCAGCAACCAGCAACCAGCAACCAGCAACCAGCATAGCCCGATTAGAACCAACCCGCCTGAATGACGCCGCCCAGCGTGGGTCCGCTCAAGTCGCCCGACGAGAGTCCTTCGGTCTTTACGCCCGCTACGATTCGATACCCTGCTGTAACACCCACCCTAAGCCACCGAGTGAGGTTTGCGTAACCGCCCACTTGGGGTTCCATCACGAACACGGCCCAGCTTCTTTGGTGCGTGTAGTTGTCCCGCCCAGAATCGTTGGAATCCACCATCGTTCCGATAGAAATGCCTCCGGCACCTATCAGAGCCCCTACCCCTAGATTTACCGGCTTGTTTGAGAAAAAGTGGTACTTTATGATGGCGCCGCCATAGCCAAATTGCATTTTGTCATTGGCGTAGTGCGGGGTGGGCCCATACAGCTCGGCGTTGATATCTGTCGTTATACCGCAGCCGCCGCCACCGAGCGTTAGCGCGTGGTCGATGATTACCGCACCTTCGCCACAAACCTGAACCGCGTCATGTCCCACGAAGCGCGTATACATGACGCCAACTCCGCCGAAGCCTCCAATGGCGTAGTCTCCAGCCATGTTGAGCAGCGTGGGGGGCCCCTCGTCTTTGTGCGGGGGCGTCGGTTTTGGGGGCTCCGCAGTTGACGCGGCCGGCTTGGCTGGACCATAAGGCGAAGCCGCTACTGAAGTGGGCGAAGCGGACGATGCCGGCGCATTCGCGGGTGCCGTTGTGGTCTCAACTGGTGGCGCTGTGGGTGCAGCAACCGGCGCAGCTGGAGCCTCGCTCAGCGTCGTCGCGGACTCAGCCGATGCCGCGGTCGCAGTGGGTGCGGGTGCAGGCGCATTGCCCGAAGGGGCTGCGCAAAGGACAGACGGCGCGACGAGCAAGCCGGCAATCGGGAGAAGGACGCTAGCTGTTCGCATGTTGATTCTCACAGGGCTCCTGTTGGAAGCGCTGGTTCGGGGATCCCAGAAGATGAATCAGATGTGCTTCCAATGTCCGAATCAGCAAGGCTCATGCCGGACGGCGCACGCGGTGGTTTGTCGCAATCACGATCTTGACTTTACCGTGAAAAGCCTCGATTAGTCCGGAATCGGTGCCCCGAGTGGCACAAATCGAACGGCCGTTGGATTGAGAGCCCGGACATTTGTCCGGGTTACTCGCGACACCTGTCCGCATTTAGCTCCCCCGGACGGATCAAGCCTCTGTCCGACGCGGCTCGAGCCCCGGCGCCCCATGCGCCGAAGCGCATGTCCAAGTGCCGCTATGACCCCAAAATTGCTACTTTCCTAATCAAGATCGTCAGAGTCGATTCAAACCTGACCCGTCGACGCCCAGAATGAGTCGACTATACTCGCCAGCGTGTCAAAGCAGAGAGGCTTTCGCAAGTGGGTAACAGGGTTGCTCACGCCTCTACCTACACTGGCCGATTCCAACATTCTGGAAGCCGAAGGTTTGGATCTGGAGCCCGGCGATCCGGTTGGCGAATACGTCGTGCAGCAGAAGCTGGGTGAAGGGGGCTTTGGCGCTGTGTACGAAGCAACCCATCCGGTCATCGGGAAAAGGGCGGCCGTGAAGGTACTGCACGCTCAGTATTCAGCGGACGAGTCAGTTACGTCGCGTTTCGTGGCTGAAGCGCGTGCCGTCAATCAGATCCGTCACAAGAATATCGTCGACATTTTCTCGTTCGGAGATCTCCCCGACGGGCGCCACTATTACGTAATGGAGTTGCTCGAGGGCGTGCCGCTCGACGTCTATCTCGATCAAACCGGACGCCTACCGATCGAAGAGAGTCTGTCCATCTTACACCTAATCGCAAAGGCGCTCGGGGCTGCACACGACGCGGGCATCGCGCATCGGGATTTGAAGCCGGAAAATGTCTTTCTAGAGATTGACGACGAGGGCAACGTTCAGCCAAAGATTCTGGATTTCGGGATGGCCAAGTTGCTGGCTCCGAATATGGTCACGGTTCATAAGACACGGAGCGGTGCGCCGATGGGCTCGCCGCGCTATATGTCACCTGAGCAGTGTCTCGGCGTAGCCGTGGATCATCGCACGGATGTCTATGCGTTCGGTTGCATGGCATACAGGATGTTGACTGGAATGCCGCCTTTCGAGGCGACGTCGGCGCTCGAGCTCATGATGGCCCACGTCAGTATGCCGCCTGCGCCATTGTCTAGCCACGGCGTCGACATCAACCCCGAGTTTGATGAGCCCGTGCTTCGGACGCTCGAAAAGCAGCCTGGGGACCGTCCGCAGACTCTCATCGACGCCTATGAGTTGTTGGCTTCGGTCGCCAAGCGAGTGGGTGCAATAACGGGTGAAGTCAATCCGCTCGCTTCGGTAGCCCTTCGGAATCTCGTGCGGGAGCGCGAGCGAACCCAACCGATGACGCAACCACCGATACCTCGCAAGCGACCAGTGACGCCTCCGACGAGCGTTGCCCCCAAGCGCTCTCTCGCCTTGCCCATAGTCGCCGTGCTGTCCGCTGGCGTCGGGGGATTTGTCGTGTTGCGTCATGC
>PMCK01000270.1 GCA_003154095.1 Myxococcales bacterium
CACGACTCGGCCTGGGCCAAGGTAATGTTCAACCTTTTGGGAGGCGCGCACGTTGCCGCAAAGCTCCATCGATTTGGGGCAATTCTAAGCCTCACTTACTTGACCATTCATCTATCGAGCCTGCTGGGACCCGTAAAGCGTCGCTGGGACACGTTTCGCGACGCTAGCGGGAAGTTCCGGGCGCGGCGCCTGCTCGGCTTCATATTTGGACCTGACTCGCCACTGCCCAATTGGGACGACCTGCGCGACATTCGCGAGCACACNNTATTGGGAGAAATTCGACTACTTTGCCGAACTTTGGGGCAGCGCTTTCATCGGCATCTCAGGCCTCGTGATGTGGTTTCCCGTACAGGTGAGCCATGTACTTCCAGGTTGGGTCGTAAATCTTGCGCAAATTGTGCACAGTCAAGAAGCCCTGCTGGCGGCAGGTTTCATATTGACGTTTCACTTTTTCAATAGCCACTTTAGGCTCGAAAAGTTTCCGCTCGACACGGTTATGTTCTCGGGTCGCATCACTGAGGCCGAGATGCGTCACGAACGCGCACGACAATACGAGAGACTCGCCGCAGAAGGTCGGTTGGAAGAGCTCGAGGTGCGCGATGACTGGAACAATTGGAAGTATGTCTTCAACACCTTCGGAATGACTGCCCTCATTATCGGGCTAGTGCTCGTCACAGGTATCTTTATTGGCTTGGCCAAACAATGGTTCAATTGGTAAGCTAGCGTCGATCAATCTTCAATTGAACCATGAGCAAAATCCGGCGCATTGGCGCGTCCATTTTCCTGTCCCTTTCGATGGTACTGAGTGCTTGCGCTCGCGAGCACAAATTGGCTGAGAATGAGCCAATTGAAACATCTCGAGCCGGCGATGTTTCCGCCAGATTGGACACATCGCCATCGGGAAGTATCGCAGAGGAACTTCGAGCTTCAGTGCACGCGAATGTGGGCTGCACGGGCTGCCACGCAGGCAACACGGCGCCAACGACAACTGCGACAGACGAGGCAACTCAACTCGGCAGGGCGAGCTGTGCTCGTTGTCATTCGCAGCAAGTTTCAGCCTACAAGGCAAGCATTCACGCAAAACTTGCGGCGCCCAGTCAGAGCGAGACCGCAGGCTGTGTCGGCTGCCACGGTGACCATGATATTTTGCCCAGCCAAAATCCGCAATCGCGGGTAAATGGCCGCAATTTATCGGCAACTTGCCGAAGTTGTCATCGGCGGGCCAAAGCCAGTGAACAGACTGCCGGTGACCCTGGCGTGAATCCGCAACATGCCGACAGCATCCACCCGATTGTAGGGTCATCTGTGTCGTGTGTGAATTGTCATGGCGTTGCGCACGAGATTCGTGCAATAGATGATCCAGAGGCTTCTGTCTCACGCGGCAAGGTCGCACGCACCTGCGGTAGGTGCCACGCCGAGGTCGAACGGGCTTATCGTCTAAGCGAACACGCCAAGGCACTATCAAGAGATGGAACTGCGACACCTACTTGTAGCACTTGCCACGCGCCACATGAAATAACCCGGTCAATAGCCAATTTCCGGCTTCGCAGCGACAAAATTTGCGGACAATGCCACTCGAGTCGCCGCGACAGATATCTGGATACCTATCACGGCCGCGCCCATGACTTGGGCGATATCCGGGTTGCCGCTTGTTACGACTGTCACGGCGCGCACCAGATTAACAAGGCCAGTGATCCGCGCTCTACAATCAACGAGGCAAATCGGGTCGCGACTTGTCAGAAGTGTCATCGACAGGCGAGCGCAAACTTCGCAAAGTTCATGCCGCATGCCGACCACAGGGACCAAAAACATTATCCAACATTGTATTGGTCATTCGTCAGTATGACTGCTCTGTTGATAGTCGTCTTTGCGTTCTTTGGCCTGCACACCCTATTGTGGCTGTATCGAAGCCTGCGACTCTACTTCAGCGACCCGGCGCGTTTTCGCGAGCTCAAGCACGAAGCGCGTAACGAGTCCGGCGCCACGGTTTACCTGCGCTTTAGACCCGTCGATCGCTTGTGCCACTCACTTCTGATCCTGAGTTTCATGTTGCTCGTCTTGACGGGAATGCCTTTGAGGTTTCACTCTGCTCCGTGGGCTCAATATTTCTTTGCATGCATTGGCGGCCCTCGCGCGGCGGGGCGATTGCACAGGTTGGGGGCGGTCCTGACGCTTGGCTATTTCGCAATTCACCTATCGAGTTTGGTAGGGCCCATCCGTCGTGCGCGGCCTCAATTTCTGAATGACCAGGGTCATTTCAGCTTGAAGAGGTTCTTCGGGTTTGCATTGGGACCAGATTCTCCGCTTCCGAATTTTCAGGACGTACGAGATTTCGTAGCCCACACTAGGTGGTTCATCGGCAAAGGACCGCGGCCCAGCTTCGATCGCTTTACTTATTGGGAGAAATTCGACTATTTCGCCGTTTTTTGGGGCGTTTCGGTGATTGGTTTGTCTGGGCTAGTGATGTGGTTTCCTCTCCCTATCACGCACCTATTTCCCGGTTGGATTATTAACGTTGCGCACTTTATCCACAGCGACGAAGCGCTACTTGCCGCCGGCTTCATCTTCACGTTCCATTTCTTTAATAGCAATTTCCGCCCCGAGAAGTTTCCCATCGACCTGGTTATGTTCTCGGGTCGCGTTACGGAATCAGAGATGCGCCGAGATCGCGGCCGCCAATACGACCGTTTGTCACGATCGGGTCAGCTGGATAAACTGCGGATTCAAGACGAATGGCCAAGTTGGAAATGGTTGTTTGGCCCCCTTGGTGCGTTCGCAGTCGTGCTCGGGATGGTGTTGGCGATTGCTATCTTCTGGGCCGTCATACGTCACTATTAGTGGTGTAATGACCTCAGTCCGCTTGTGGATCGACCGGGTGGTATTGGAGCTCGTCGCATCACCAATTGGATGTTCGACCCGAAAATATTTTGTGCCCAATGGTTTCCCCTGAATGATTGAGGACTGGGGCCGCAAGAACACGATCTGAGCGCGACCCATTTCGAAGAAACAGGAAGGATTCCGCGTGGAAATGCCCCCTCCGGCCACCCGCGCCATCAGCGTCGAGCGCGCCACGCCTAGCACCACCAGCAACTTGCGATTGGCGATTGGCGATTTGCAAAATATGGAAAACCAGGGTCTCCGTATTTTCACGCAACAACCTTCTTTTGAGTTACACGGACTCACTTTTTTCTTCGGCGTAATGTCGCAAAATAACAAAAACGCCCCTAAACATGCCGCTCAGTAAAATACACTTAGTCGTTTTTTGTGGTGCATTGCCTCAGTTAGTATTCTAAACATCTTCCGTTAAGGATGAGAGTATTCCTCTCGCCCGTGATCGGTACCGCGCGTAAACACTGTCACGGATTTTTGAATGGGATATCGAAAGAAGGACAACTATGAAGAATCTGGCGGGTAAAGTCAGTCATCTTCTCATCGCTGGCATGCTTGTTATCTCCGGCTGTGGCGGCAAGGGTGACCCAGGCGCTGCGGGCAGCTCCGGCGAAAAGGGAGCAGACGGAACACAGGGAACGCCGGGAGCACCAGGGGCACCCGGCGCCAATGGCGATGCAGGTCTCCCCGGCAAACCCGGGACTAGCGGCACCAACGGCGCCAACGGCGACGCAGGGTTGAGCACTGCTCCGTTGAGCCTAACAATCACCAATTCAATAACGAATGCTGCGGTTTCGAGTGCCTCAGTTACGCTCGCTCCGACAGGCACAATCGCCATTGACGCCACGACCGGCAAAGGCTCGGCCACGTTGGCGATCGGCGACTATACGCTGACGATCAAAGCGACCGGGTACACTACAGGCACCCAAGATGTAGAGGTAGTCGCGGGCTTTGCTCAGGCGCTCACAATCAAACTCGTTCCCACCGCCAATGTCGTTGCCAACGCAGGCGCTGACATAACCGGGAAGGCGCTTGGCGCAACCGTGACATTGACGGCTCCAACCGTCAGCGTCTTAGACGGCAGTACGGGTACCACCTATTCGTGGAAACAAGTCTCCGGTCCCACTGCAACACTCACTGGCGCGACCACGGCAACACCGTCCGTGATTCTGCCCGATGCGGCGGGCGCCCAAAAGGCACTCATCGACGCTCTCACTTCTGCAACGGATGTGACATCCGCCTCGAATGGGGATCCAATTCGGCGGCTCGATGTGGTGGGCATCAATCCATTCTCGATTGAAGAAGCCACGACCGTCGGTTTGCAAGTAACGGTCACCACCAGCAGCGGTTCCTATACGGATACCGTGAACGTCGCGGCGACCTCTCCCTTTGAGGTAACGTCGGGTCTGCGCAACGTGCCCATCGGTATTCCGCAGTTGCTCCAGGCAGGCCCTCTTCCGACTGGAACTACCACGTGGGCGTGGACGCTTACGACAGTACCCGCCGGCTCGGCAGCAACACTGACCGGGACTGCCTCGCAGTTCCCGACGTTCAAGCCTGACATCGCCGGTACCTACGTGATATCCGAGGCCAGCACAGGTGGCAAACTCACCATGTACGCTGGCACCTGGGCAGGCGCCATTGGCGGCATTGATGCCACCGACGGATTGCCGATTAAGCCCGCTGACACTTGCGGCCAATGCCATGAGGATTCTACGGCGCCCGACAAGTGGAAGGAATGGCGAAAGACGGGTCACGCGGTCATCGTTCCCGAGAACGTCGATGTCCCAGGTGGTCATTGGGCATTCACGTCATGCGGGTCTTGCCACTCGGTTGGGTACAACCTCACGGCCACCAATGGCGGAGCGGATGATGACTACGCGAAGATTCGCCTAGCCAATACAAGCTATCAGTTCCCGTCGGGCGCTCCGCTCGCGTACGAGAACATGTTCAAGGACACGAGCGCTCAGTCTGCTGACGTCATCAAGTTGGCAACCAAGATGAACGTTCAGTGCGAGAACTGCCACGGCCCGAATACCTCGAACGGGCACAAGACAAGCGACGACACCAAGGCAACGTTCGACGGAACGGCGCGCGTCAGTCTGAAGGCCGAAGTCTGCGGCTCTTGCCACGGCGAGCCAGTACGGCACGGTCGTTACCAGCAGTGGCAAGACTCCAAGCACGCCAACACTTCGTTGGCCATGCAGCGAGCAGCCGCCGATGCAACAACGGCTCTGCCGGCTCACCCCGCAAGTGACACGGCGAACTGCGATGCGACCTGTCAGGCGACGTGGGCGAGCACCAGCAACAACGGCAATCACTGCGCACGCTGCCACTCGGGTGAAGGCTACGTGATTTGGCAAGATCAGGCCGCAACGGCGGCCACGCCAGCCGGGTTGGACTTCAGTAAGAAGATTCAAGGCGCAGCGGGCGACGCTACTCTAACTGAAGTAGTGGCCGACGGCTTAGTCAAAGCCAACGTGCACTCGCAGACCTGCGCGACCTGCCACGATCCACACGACGTGGGCAAGACTGCGCAAGAGCAGTCGTTTATTGACCCGGTCACCGGTAAGCTGTCGGATCTGACGAAGAACAACACGACGAACGTTCGTGTAATGGACGACATTGCCATGTTACCTGCGGGCTTCGCTGCCCCTGGTCTTGGCAAGGGTTCAATTTGCGCGACGTGTCACAACGGTCGTAACGGTGCGCATAACGACACGGTGGACCCCACGACTTACGCGAAGACCAATGGGGTCCCTGCCATTTCAACACCGCATGACAGCACTGCCGCTGAAGTAGTACTCGGTCAGAACGTGTATTTCGTGACCAACGGTCAACGTGGTGGCCATTCGTTCATCTCGAATGTCTGCGTGAATTGCCACATGGAGCTCACGCCTCAACCGGCTAACTTCAGTTTCCCGGGAACTGGCACGAATCACACGTTCGCGGCTGACAATGGCATCTGCAACAATTGCCACGGCGCGTTCGACGGCGGCTCGATCCAGACTGCCACCAAGTCGTCGCTTACCAACCTGACTCAGTTCATCGGAAGTGGGGCAGCCAAGGCACTCAATGGCAAGGTGGTCTGGGCTCGAGCTCAGCGCATTCCGGCCAGCGCGACCGACACGACGACCGTCTTTTCGCATGCCGCCGCGGCCACCGCGAGCGACTTAACGGCCTACAACGTGCTGGTGGACCTCACTACCAACAGCATCGCCTCGGCGGTTCTGCTCGAGGACTCGTCCAACATCCAGATCACGTTGACCACCGCGATCCCAATCACCTGGACCGACAATACAAGTGGCACGCCAGCGCAGGTCAAGACATTCATCATCTCAATGTCGAATATCAGGAACGACGACGGTACCGGCACAACTCCAATGGCCACCCTACCGATCAGCCTCACCGGCAACCTTGCGAAGGCGATCTGGAACTACATCACGCTGTACCGCGAAGGCAGCTTCGGGATTCATAACCCGGGCTTCACCAACTCGGTCATCGGCGCAACGATGGCACAAGACCTGACCAAGTAAGTTGGGTCACGCTGGGGGCACCGTCTCGGTGGCCTCCAACATCAGGGGCCTCTGGCAAAACCGGGGGCCCTTGGTCTTTTTGTACGGACCTTTTTCTGGATGTCGTGGACCCGCGGAAAAGTGGCTTGCCGTGAGAAAACAACAAGAATACGGCAAGGGATGGGTGCCTATTCGCGCCAGGTTGAGACCAGCACGTAACGGGGCCTTTCGCGCCAATTAGGTCATGTGCTACTGCATCGCTCGGTGGATATTCTCGATGGATCCACGCAATAGCCAAAAATGCTGGGGGATCATTGGATCCGTACATTACACCGAGTTAATATTCGCATGCATCGGCCGATTGGATATTCTAAAATGACACTGTGGATGGAGAGGACTCCTCTCGGCAGCGGTCATACCCGCGCGACAATCCGCTGCGGATCTTCGACTAGGATTTTGAAAGAAGGACGACAATGAAGCATCTGGCGGGCAAAGTCAGTAACCTTCTCATCGCTGGCATACTTGTCATGACCGGCTGCGGCGGTGGCACTGGTGACCCTGGTGCCGCAGGCAACCCTGGAGCAAAGGGAGACGCTGGAATGCCCGGCGCCAATGGAACCGATGGTGACGCGGGTCTCCCGGGCAACCCCGGCTCGAACGGGAACAACGGGAACAACGGGAACAACGGCGACGCGGGCACCGACACCGCTCCGTTGAATCTCAGTATTACCAACTCCCTTACGAACAAAGGCGTCTCAGGCGCCACGATCACTTTGGCGCCAGCCGCGTCAACTACTCTGACTGCCGACAGCAACGGAAAGATCTCCGTAACGTTGCCCATTGGCGCCTACACGTTGACGATTTCCGCCCCTGGCTTCACACCGGTCACACAAAAAGCAGGAGTCTCCCCTGACACGGGGCCGCTAACAATCAAGCTGGTTCCCAAAGCCAACGTCTACGTCAGTGCGGGTACCAATGTGACTGCTCAGGCTCCGGGCGCAACGGTATCGCTAACGGGCATCGCAACGCCCTTAGACGGCAGTTCGGTAGTCTCATCGTATTCGTGGGCACAAACCGGAGGCCCCAAAGCAACGTTGACTGACGTCACGAAAGCGACTGCACAAGTGACGTTGCCGACGGCATCGACGTACAAGGACGCATTGATTAAATCGCTGGCGGCTCCGCCGATTACGGCTGCAAGTCTAGACGTTACCGCGCCCAGTTCGTTCCCAGCTCGCTTGGACGTTCTAGGAATCAATCCCCATTCGATTCAAGATTCCTCCACGGTTGTGTTGACGCTGACGGCAACAACATCGTCCGGAACCTACACATCCACGGTGAACGTCACCGCTAACCTGCCATTTCAGGTGACTACCGGGCTACGCAATGTTCCTGTTGGAATTGCGCAAGTGCTTCAAGCCGCAGCGCTGCCGACTGGTGCGACGGCTCCCACGGCGTGGAATTGGTCCGTAAACACCGCTAGCGCGCCTGGTTCAACTGCAACAATTACCGATCCCACTTCGCAATACCCAATATTTACCCCTGATGTAATTGGTAAATTCGTGTTTACCGAAGCCTCGACAGGCGGCTCGATTACGCTTTACGCGGGCAATTGGGGCGGCGCAATTGGCGGTGTCTCCGCCACCGACGGTCTACCGCTAATATCGAACAGCTGCGCCATTTGTCACAACGATACTATTGCACCCAATAAGTGGCCGGACTGGCGCATGACCGGCCATGCGCAGAGCTTTAGTAATAACATCAATGATCCGGCCAATCATTGGTCCGTCACGGCCTGCGCAAGCTGTCACACTGTTGGCTACAATACATTGGCTTCGGCGAACAATGGTGGCTTCGACGACGTCATGACCGCTGCCGCTTGGAAGCAGCCGCCAGGTGCCGCAAACGACTACGCCAATATGTTCAAGAGCAGCAACTCCAATGAGGTGAAGTTAGCCGGCCTCGCGAATGTCCAATGTGATAGCTGTCACGGCCCAACGAATTCACCGGGCCACCCGCCAAACGCTGGAACAGGAGTTACCCCTGATCCAGACTCCCGCGTCAGCATAAAGTCTGAGGTCTGCGGCAGCTGCCACGGCGCGCCACCTAGCTACGGCCGCTATCAGCAGTGGAAGGAATCGCTGCACGCCAACTACAACGGTGCCTCGCGTGGAGTCGCCACGGCAGCTAGCGACAACGCGACTACCGGAGACAACCGAGCGAATAGCTGTGCTCGTTGCCACACGGGCCAAGGGTTCCTTGCTTGGGTTGACCAATCAACGGATACCGATGGAACCATCGGGAGCATGAATATGCTTCTGCAAGGCGCGGCAAACAACGGTAACAATGGCAATGCGACGGGCGCAGAATTGCGCTCCCTGGGGCTCACTGCCGCTGATGTTCACCCACAGACCTGTGCCACCTGTCACGACCCGCATGCCACGGGCAACAAGTCGCTCGTACCCAATAATGCGACTGTTCGCGTGTCCGGTGATATCGGAATGACAGCCGGTGGCTTCGCAGCCACGGGGCTTGGCCGGGGCGCCGTATGCGTAGCTTGTCATAACTCGCGCAACGGAAAACACGACGACACGGTGTTGGCAACCGATCCAGTCGCTCCAATCGCCTTTGGTACACCGCATGACGGTCCAATGAGCGATGTCTTGTTGGGTGTAAACGCGTACTTCGTGACGCCCGGGCAGCGCGGTGGTCATTCATACATTGCCGACACTTGTGCGACCTGTCACATGGAGTTGACGCCACCACCTGCGGACCTGAGCTTCCAAGGAACGGGGACCAACCACACTTTCAAGGCTGATCTGACAATTTGCAGCAATTGCCACGGCGCGTTCGACGGCGGCTCGCTTCAGTCGACGACGAAGGCATCTTTGGCTAGCCTGGGCACGAGCATCGCGAATGCCGTCATGACTAAGCTAAATAGCGGTACTACCGGAATGGTTCTTTGGGTGCGCGCTCAGGATCCAGCGACCAGCTACTTCACATCATCCGCGTCCGGGACTTCAAATGTGACGTTCGACACGTCGACAAATCCAATCACGGCAATATCATTGGTGAACGCGTCTACCTTTCAAGTTACACTTAGGACTGCCGTTTCAACGCCTACTTGGTTCAACGGGTCCACTACTGCTGTTGGTCCCAGCACGATAAAGACATTCAACGTGTCCTTCTCGGCACTCAAAGTGGACAATGCGGGAGCAGCCGGTAACCTGGCGTTCTTCCCAGGTTCACCCACCGGAGCGGCGGGTTCAACCGCGACTGGGACGCCGGGCACACTCTACAAGGCCCTTTGGAACTTGGGTCTCTTGACGAATGATCAGAGCCTCGGCATTCACAACCCAGCCTTTTACCAAGCGGTTATCGGAGCGACGACGACCGCAATGCAGAACGGTGCCAATTAGGCGTCGAAGCCAAATATCCATTGCGTAACCTTCGGGCACGAACCGGATATCTCGAGCTCGTTGTTGTTGCTAAGTAGCGATACTTCCTCACTTTTTTGTGGGAAATTGACATAAGAATAGACACACGAATCCGGAGGGTGCCACTGCCCGGCTCACCCGCTAAGATGCGGCCTGATGTACGGCGAGCAGCACCCTTCGCGTGTGGCGTTTCGAGATGCGCGCGAGACGACGATTGACCAGCTATCTGAGAGTTTCGCACGGGACGAGTTGTCCTTGGATGAATTCGAGCAACGAGTGGATCGAGCGTTCGCAGCCGCGAGCCCCGAGGAGGTTCAGTCACTCGTAAGCGACCTCACGGTCAAGCCGGCACTGCANNCTCGCAATATTTGGAAATGTAGAACGGCGCGGGCGCTGGACACTTCAGGCCGATTCCGAGGCGCTGGCAGTGTTCGGCAACGTCGAGTTGGATTTGCGCGAGGCGATTATTCCGGAAGGCGTGACAGAGCTGCACGTGCGCGCCATTTTCGGCAATGTCGAGATCATCGTGCCTCCTACCGTTTCAGTCGATTGTCACGGCCTGGGCATCTTCGGCAATTTCGAGGGACTCGAACGCGTGCCTGCCGAGGATGACGGCACGCCGGTGTTGCGCATCACAGGTAAGGCAATATTCGGCAACGTCGAGGTATCGACAGGAGTCCGCGGACCGCTGGGACGTGCGATAACCGCTGGTAAATCTCACTTCGATGACGACGAGACCTCCGCGCTGCCCAAGCGCGCACCTCGCCTTCTGCCGCCTGGGAAATAGCTCGCTCAGTTTCTCCACCGTTTTGAGTCGAGGTCGGTTGCTAGTGCGCAGACGACTCTGGCGGTGATCCTTGAAAGAATCGCTCGGCCTGGCGTTTGGCTAGCTTGTCGAAACGCTGCTGCTGTTCTGGATTGAGAACGGCCCTAATCTCGGCATCTGCTTTGGTCTTGTAAGCGCGCACGGGGTCGCCGCACTTCTGCATCATTTCCCCCATTAGCCGTCGGCGTTCAGGCGCTTGACGCTCAAGAATGGCAGCCACCGAAGTGCGTTGATCAGGCGACAAATTCAACGCACGTTGCAGTGCACGCATGCGCTGGTCATTGTGGGGCGAACCGCCGTGCTCCAAAAAGCCGACCATCCGGTGATGTGTCCAAGCAAGCGATGCGGCGACGCCGGTCCCGGCGCCACCGGCAAATACCCCCACCAGTACCAATAGCGCCTTAATATTGCTTCGATTCACCATTCCAAGTCTACCGTTCCATATGACATCGCCTGCATTTCGTCGGCCCGAGATGCCCCTTGTACAGCAAACACGGTCGCCAAGGCCACGGCAACCAAGGAAACGATGAGCCCGTAACGACCGACACGCCACAAGCCTGAACGCCAATCGAATGCGCCACTCTGCAGTACTGCCATCATTACGCGCTGCTCGAACCCGGAGCGAGATTGAATGCCCTCGGTAGCAAGCTTTAGCCGTTCCAAACGCTCTTCGATTAAGCGAGATTCGTCATCCATTTTTCTGGCTCCGTTGTCTCAGGGCCACGCGCGCGCGAACTAGGCGTTGTTCGACCGCCCCTTCGCTGCAGCCCATCGCTTGGGCAATTTCCAAATTGCTCATCCCTTCGAACACTGACAAGACCAAAGTAACCCGCTGCTCGGGGACCAGTTCATTCATCCAATCGCCGAGTTCGGCGAGGGCCATCCGCGATTCGATGCCAGCAGAGCCGTCCCAACCCGCTTCGGTCGAATCGTCGAGTCGCGGCCGGCGGCGCCGACTCCTGAGCGCATCGATGGCTCGGTTGATTACGATTCGCCGTAGCCAAGCCGGCAAATGCGAGCGCCGATCAAACTGACCCTGAGTCAGCGCTTGGTAGGCACTGATGTAGGATTCCTGAACGACGTCTTCTGCTTCAGCCATGTCACCAATCACTCGTGCGGCCACTCGAACCAGTTGGTCGCTCGTTGCCTGAACAATTTCTCGGAAAGCCTCAAGATCGCCCTGTTGGACGCGGTCGGCTGCGTTTTCCAGCGAAGGCAATTAGTCTTGACTCCAACTTGGTCCAAACACCTAATGACTATGGGTGAGACGTTCCATTCGCCACAAACCCTACGAATTGCCGACGGTCGCCGTTGAAGCAGAGCCCCAGCGCCCTCCGATTTGGACACTCGGCCGAAGGACGCTGCTTTACGCGCGGGTAGATCACTCGGTGCCCGCCTGGACTCTAAAGGCCTGCCCACTCCCGGCTACGCAATAGATGTCCTCGTCGGCCGAGATCCAGGCGCATTGGCCACGTGCGAGTGACAATTGTTCGTCACGGGCGCAATGGAGATTGAGCATTCCTTCCACGCAAAGAAGCATTTCCGGCCCCAGACGCCTTGAGGCGCACCAAGTTGTGTGCTTTTCGACATCCACGCGCGACACGCTGAAGTGCGGAACATGAACTGCAAAGAGCTTCTCCAGCGGACCCCTCTCTTCGAGCGCCACGAGCGCGGGCGGATCTGATTGAAAATTGGCTAGCCCCAACAGTTCATCGACATCTACATGTTTGGGAGTTAGCCCACCTCGCAACACATTGTCCGAATTTGCCATTACTTCAACGGCGAATCCGCGCAGATACGCGTGCAGAACTCCCGCTGGCACGAACAAGCCCTGCCCGGGAGACAAGACCAGACGGCGTAGCATTAGCGCAACGAACACCCCCATGTCACCCGGATAGCGCTCAGCAAGGTCAAGTATGAAGGCAACGTCGGTATGTTTTGACGTGGACTTCCCGGATATGACTTCGCAGGCCTGAACGCCCGCCCTGAATAGTGATTCTCGAGCGGCTCCAGACACATTCAGCCAAGTTGCGACGACATCGTGCAGCCCCTGTTGGTTTGGTTTGGACTTAAGTGTATCTTTTGCGGTTTCGAAGCAGGCACCACCCAATGTTTCGAAAAGGTCATTCAGCTCTTCAATGGGTCGAAAGCCACACAATGCTTCGAACTCGGATAGTGGACACAGCAGCTCTGGTTTTGGCCAATCATCGCGGTAGTTCGCTTGAGCATCGTCAACGGGTACCCCGCGCAGTCGCTCCCGTTGAAAGCCAAGTTGTGCTTGCGCTCGTGAAGGGTGTACTTGAATCGACAAAGGCCGGTCGACCGCAAGAACCTTCAATAAAAACGGCAACTTACCATATCGGCGCATCAGCTCGACGCCCAGCTGATTCTGTTCATCTTGCCCGATGAGGGCGTCCAGGCGACATTGCTCGCCGTCGACTTCAATCAAACTTGGCGCCCGCGGATGTGCTCCAAACCACAATTCAGCTTCGGGCACGGAGGTAGGAGAGCTGCGACCCTGAAATTGGGCGAGCCACGAATGCGAACCCCAACGGTAATATTGGATTATCCCAGATAGCCTTCGAATCGTCACGAAATGAGCCCCATCTCCTCGGGACGATCCAGCATGAGATTTAGACTTTGAACGGCTGCCCCTGACGCTCCCTTGCCGAGATTGTCGAGACGAACGGCGATTAGAACTTGTGACTCATGACCAAAAACGAAAACCTCGGCGCGGTTCGTATCATTGCACTCTAACGGCGAAAGATACCCTTCATCGAGGAACGTTGCCGCATCGAGGGGCATCACTCGCACGAAGCGCTCACCTGCGTAGTACGCGGTCAATATCTCGTGCAAATCGCTCGCTGCGACGCGCCGTGAGAGCAATCGGGTTTCGAGCAAGGTACTTACTATCATTCCCTGATAAAAGGGGCCTAGAACTGGCATGAAGCCCGGAGGGAAATCAAGTCCGAGCACATGCTGCATCTCCGGGAGGTGCTTGTGCTTGAGGTTGAGCGCGTAGGGCCTCATGCCCCAAAGACTTGCTGGACCCACGCTTTCGACTTTGGCGATGACTCTTTTGCCGCCGCCGCTGTATCCCGTCAGGGAATTGGAAAATATCGGGTAGTCCTTCCCCAATATGCCGGAACTTATGAGGGGGTATAAACCAAGGGCGAAAGCCGTCGCATGACATCCAGGATTAGCCACATAGCGTGCAGCACGAATGGCTTCGCGGTGCGACGAACTCAGTTCGGGTAAACCGTAGACCCAGCCCGCCGCAACTCGATGCGCGGTACTCGCATCTATTAGGCGCGTGGCACCTCGGTTTACAAACTCAACCGCTTGCCTGGCAGCCTCATCCGGCAAACACAGAATGGCGATATCCGCCGAGGACAAGCAATCGCGGCGCGCCGCCTCGTCCTTGCGCTTAGCGGGATCGATTTCAAGCAGTTCGAAATCAGTTCGGCCGACAAGGCGTTCTCGAATTTTCAGTCCGGTGGTGCCTTCCTGGCCGTCAATGAATATTTTCGCCGAGTTCAAGGTATTTGAGCTTACAAAGCGCCACCAATTGCGCCACAGATGATTGCTGTTTGCGCATATTTCTCGCGATTTTTGCGCTGTGGTTCGTCCAAACCCAACCCCAATCGCTCGGAATTTGCCGTTCTCGAACTACGTCATGCCCCGGCGTCCGCTGTCGCTCGACCAGCGCAGTTCTAGCCAATGCCGCCGGCCGGACCCTCGCGATTCTTGGATTGTCAGGCCTGAAAGCAGCTGTGACAACGTTACATAGTAACCTACAGTTCGAAGGTCAGTTACGAGCCGAGAATCGATCGAAATAGTGGCGGGGCCCCTGCCCCGCTCCAATTGTTCTGCATACTCGACCGAACATTTGTCCCAAATGTAAGATTGAAACAATCGGGGGCTGAGCTCGTGAGCTCGACATTCTACTCGATTCGGTGTCCAGCATTCATAGCTCCGTGAGCCCTTTCACTTAGCGAGGGTACAGATCATGTGCAGGTGCCCAGCCAAGCGACGGACCCCCTTAATTATGTATGGTGCAACGACGCATAGACAATTAGAAGCGCATCGAATTTCAAGTCTGCGAGATATTGGCACTGTTACGGCAACGCGATGCACACCATGTATCGCTACATGTTTCATGTTGCACCCACAATCGACGTCGACGTCGCACGCAAACTTTGCGAAACTAAGGGTCCACTGGCAAGGCCTTGTTCGTCCTTCGTGACGGCGTTTCGACACGAGAGGTGCGGCGGTCCTGTGTTGGGGAGGTTCGAGTGAGCACTCGCGAAAATCAAAATTGGGATCGGACTCGTTTCGATAGACAGCGTGATTTGGCGTTACAAGGACAAGACGCCAGCCGGCTGGCACGGGTGTATCTCACGGCAACGCAAGGCGCGTCTGCGGAAGAGCGCATCGCACTGCTGCGGCAGGCGCTAACGGAGATTCAGCCGTTGAAGGACTCTGATGGCGCGCGTCTGGACGTCGAGATCGAACTCGTGAAAATGACGCCCGTCGATTCAGCGCTTTACGATCGAGTATCGGCGAAGCTCCGCGCCCTGGACAAGAACAGGGAACTGGCCGCATTGCTGGAAGCCCTGGTCGCAGCAGGAAGCGCACTTGAACCAGCCGAGCAAGCGGACCGGCGGTCCGATCTGTTCGATTTGTACTTCGATCGGATGAACGACCGCGCTCGGGCTGTCGAGCACCTCGTGCATCTGTTGGAGTCGAACACGGTTGATGCGAATTGGATCACGCGGGCGGAGGAGCTTGCACAAAATCGTGCGTGGCTCAAAGCGCTCGCGCCGAATTTGGCGCGCGTGTATGAGCAGCAGAATCGTGCCACCGACGAATTGGGCATATTGACCCGCGAACTCGAAGTTGCGCGGGGGACGCGCCTGTCAGAACTGCGCAAACGCCTGGCAATTCTGCGGCAAGATTTCCTCGATGACGCCGATGGTGCCCTCGAAATGCTCGAGCCACTGGTATCCGCGGAGCCCGGCGACGACGACGTACGACGAAGATTCCTCGACCTGAGCGCCGCGCGCGGGCGTCGCCAAGAGGCGGCGCGTCGGCTCACCCGTGCAATGACCACCGTTCATGACCTCGCAGCGCGCGCTCGTATCGGCCTGGACCTGGGACGCCTGTGGGAGCAAAACGACGATATGCAAGCATCGGCGTCAGCCTATGTCGATGTGCTACGGACGCGCGCCGATGATCCCGCCGTGCTCGCTGCCGCAGAATCGCTGGCGGTACTGGGAGTGCCGCTCGACACCGAAGTCGAACGCGACAGACTCTGGGCAATCTGTCATCTGGGTTCGCAACCGGAAGCCAGGCGCTCCGCTGCAGAGGCGCTGCTCAAGCTGTGCGAAGGTGTCGAAGCGATCGATGACATTCGGGCCACCGCCTACGAAACCCTAGCCGCGACGGCGCCCGACCGGGCCGTAGAGGCATTGATGGAGCTCGAAACACTGTACACCGACCGGCGAGACTTTCATCGACTGGTGCCAGTACTCGAGCGGTTGCTGGACAACGAAGAGGACGCGGATCCTTCGTATCGAGCAATTCTGGCGTCGCGCCGCCCCGAGCGTCTGGGACAATTGGGAGCGCTGCGCCGCGACCTGCTTGATGATGCACCCGGAGCGCTTCGTGCGTTTTCGGAGGCCATATCTCTTGATCCTCAACAAGCGGCCAGCATGGATGCCTTGCTCGAGTGGATGAACAATGGCCCATTGCGACTCGAGGCAGCCGTCGTCCTTGAGCAACATTTGCGTGTGCAATCGAGCCACACCGAGTTGTTGGTCGCTCTTGGGGCACGCACTGAGTTCGACACCAATCCGGAAAATCGGCTGGCAGCGGCCACTGAGTCGCTCGCACTGTTCGACAATGAATTGGTACCGACGGAAAGCGCCGCCTGGTTTTGCGCGCACGGGCTCAAGGCCGCCCTGGATATTTCGCAGGACCAGGTACCCTTTTGGATGAGCGCCCTCGAGCGCTTTTGCGCGGGCAATCCCGCAGTTGAAGCGGACGGGCTCGACACTGCGCTCGGAGATCGAGCGATCACGAATCCCACGTTATTTTCCCTGGCGGTTCGCGCGGCCTTTCGTTTGGTGGAAGTTCAACGTTTCGACCAGGCGGCAGTACGAATCGTCGAAGCCCAACAATTCGATCCGACCGATCCAGAGCTGCTCGCCTTGGCGGATGTCATCGCCCAGGTTCGCGGTGACACACCGCAGCAGCGACTCGAGCGCGTCGAGGCCGCAATCAACGCCGAATCCGGCGCCCGGCGCAGCGGGCTCCTCACGATTCGTGCCTCGGTCGAGCGGAGCGTATTTGGACCCGGCGACCGTGAACTCGCAACTTGGCTACAAGTTATCGGTGAAGATCCCTCATCCGTAGTCGCCCATCAGGCGCTGTGCGAGTTATACGACTTATTGGGCAAGAACGAGGATTTGGAATCAGAGTTACGCCGAGCGCTAGAAGCATTTTCCGGCGACGCAAAGAACTCGGTTCATTGGCAATTGGCTGCGTTTCTGGCCGCTCAACACCGAAACCATGAGGCTATCGAACATTACCGGGACCTGCTCCAAAGTGGGGCCGTCGACGCCAATGGCCTAGCCGACGCGGCGAGGCTTGCTGAGCAATCTAGGGATGTCGTACTTCAGCGACTCATTTTGGATCGGCGAGTCGATGCGGCACAGGAACCGCTAGACAAGGCCGTTGCCTACGAGATTCTGGGAGATTTCGTAATCGATCACGAGGATGCGCGCGACTTTGCACTCGATTGTTTCCGCAACGCGCTGCGCATCTATACCAAAGAAGGTGAAACCAAACGCGCCAGAACATTGGGCGAACGAATTCTGACGATTGCTCCAAACGACAGTGAAACCGCCACACTGCTCGTTCAATTGGCGTTCAATGATGCCGATTTCGAAGTCGCAAATGCGCTTTTCGATACCGTTGTACAGTCCGATGCCGCCCAGGCTCGACAATTACTGATTGAACTCGAGCCCCAGGCGCTTAAGACTGGAAATCTCAATGAACTGCTGACTTGGCTCGAGCGGTTACTATGGCAAGATTCCGCATCAAACAAGGTTGATTCGAGGAAATTGTTGGTACAAAAAGCTCGCTGGCTCGGGGCCATACCTGAACGCATCGGCGAGGCCGGAGAAACCTGGCGCAGTTTGATCGAAACTTACGACGATGCCGCAGATGTTGCCGCTTACGAAGAGTACCTATCGGCATTTCCGGACATTGACCTTCAGCGCGAGGGGCAACGCTGGCTATTCGAAAGACGTGTTGCTACGGCCGCCGATCCAATCGAGCCGCTGCTCGCCTGGGCTGTCACGGAGTCGGATATGTTTGGCGATTCGGCAGCAGCTATTTCCCTGTGCGAACGCGCCTTGGAGATACGCCCGGACAACATGGCAGCGCTCGAATTGTTGGCTAATCTGCGGCTAAAGGCAGGCGCTACGGAAGGAGCACTGCAGGCACTCGAGAGTTGGCGTCGCTACGCGCAAAAGCCCGATCGCGATCGCATTGACCTGAATATTGCGCAATTGCTCTTCGAACGCCTCGACCAAGGGGAACAAGCACTTGAAAGGCTAGAGCCGATAGTTCGCAGAGATCCTTTGAACGAAGCTGCAATCAAGATGACGGCTTCACTCGCCCAGGTCGACCGACTGGGGCCGCGCATCGTGGCGTTGTTCGAGGAAGTAGCAGCCTCTTGGAGTAAGGCGACAGTTGCACCGAGTGTAGTTTTTGAGCGAATCATCGCCGTCGCCAAGTATGCGCCCCCTGAATCAGCGCTCTGGGATCGACTGGAGGAGTTGAGCGCTAGTCTCGAAGGAGCAGAACAAGTGGTTGCCGCTTACACGGCGGCTATATCCTATTTCGAAAAACCCGAGGTTCTCGAAGGCCTGGGACAACGGTTGGTGGCGTTTGCCGAGCAATGGGCGCCTGATCCTTCAGCATTCACGGAAGCCTTGCTGCGGATACTGGAGGTTGTCCCAGGGGCGCGATGGGCCCTTGACCGCGTAACCTTCGTGCTCAGTCAACAAGGCCGATTTGGCGAGTTGCTCGATTGGTTCGATCGGGCAATTTTGGCTGAAGATTCAGCGCAAGCACGGCATGCCCTATTGGACGAGGCCGTTGTCACGGCACGAGACCTCGCCAAAGATTACGAACGGGCCATCGGCTACCTAGAAAGGCAATGCTCCGAGCGGCCCGATGATGCCAAGGCGCAGGCGTCCCTCGAAAGGCTTTATCGTCGCGGCGGCTACACTCGTAAGCTGATTGAACTCTTGACTCATCGGCTACAATCTTTGGTTGACCCGGAACGTGCGCAGGTCGAGGCACATATTGCGACACGCTGGCTCGAACTGGGTTCAGCGGAAAGGGCCCTAGAGGTCACCGAGAGTATTTTGGAGAGACGGCCCGGGGACACGAGTGGTCTCGAATTATTGGAACGTATCGTCGATAGCATGCCGGACGACGATTCCGCGAGTGCATCGAGCGCAGCCCAGCTGCGTGCGGCACAACGGCTGTGCACGCATTACATGACGCGCGAGCAGTACGCGGAAGCCGCGCGCGTTCTGGAGTCGGAGTTGCGCCTTTCCCTGGGTAAGCCCGAACATGCAACGATTTTGCATGATTTGGCTGATTTGCAGACGAATCAACTCAATGATTTCCGTGGAGCATTCCAGAAATTGATCGAACTTATATCCCTTGAACCGAATTCGGCTAGGAATCGGCAAGAGCTCGAGGAATTGGCGACTCGCCTGGGTGCGCATCGCGAACATGCCGAGGCGTTGGTACGAATCGCCCTGGAATCCCCGGATACCAAGGTCTCGCTGTTGTTATTGTTGGAGGCTCTGCGCGTCTACGGCACTCAAATTGACGAGCCCGAACGTGAAGCTCAACTGAACGAACAACTATTGATGTGGGCCAGCGACGAGCCCACGATTTTACAGACGTTGACTGCACTCGAAAAGCTCTACACACGCCTGCGCGATCCAGCCAATCTCTGCCGCATTCTCGAATTTCGCGCCGAACGCGAACCGGGCATCGATGTACAACTTTACGGTTGGCGCGGGGCCGCCCGCTTGGCCCTTTTCTCCTTGAATGAACCGGAGCGAGCCGTAACGGATTGGCGGCACGTGCTCGACCTTGCACCCAATGACCGAGAGGCACTCGACGGTCTGGTTGACGCCCTTGGACGCTTGGAAGCGCCGGCTCCCCTGATCGACGCACTGGAGCAGCGGGCAACCCAGACTGAGGGGGCCGCTGCACGGGCGGATTTGGTGCAAGCGGCGCAATTGGCGTTGTCGCTCGCTAACACCTCGCGCGCGCTGGCACTTTGGCAACGCGTAGCCAATCGTTTTGGCGACGATCAGGAATGTGCGCTGGCAATTGCGGACTTGCTCGAACGCGAGGAACGCTGGCTAGAACTCCGCGATCACCTGCACGAATATTCGCAGAGTGTCGAGGAAGCGGAACGTCGCACGGTACTACTTCGCGCCGCCAGCGTCGAGCTCACCAAGATGCAGGATCCACTTGCAGCCGTGGGCTCGTATGCCAATGCTCGCGCCTGGACCGAAGCGCTGAGCGTCGTCGAGGCAATTCCGAAGGTGGTTGATCGCGCCAAGGTGGCCCATGGACTAATCGAGCTCGCAGATGCTGCCTGGAAGGCGGGTGACGTGCAAGCGGAGGCGGTGAGTTTCCAAGGGACTCTGATTTATACGCGGTGCGCCCTCCCGAGCATCGAGAGCATGCGAGACACAACGGCTGACCTTGCACAGTCCACAAAGCTGCTCCGGAGAGTCACACAAGCGAGAGATCGCCTGGTCGCTGCCGCGCAAAGACCTTACGGCCGTGAGCGTCGTCGCGCTCTCGTACTGGAATCGGCACGAGTTACGTCCAGCTGGCTGCGTGAACCGATCGAAGCTATTCGACTGTTTGGCAGCCTATTCGCAGAGGATCCGATCGACGCAGCCGCCGAGCAGTCGTTTGCCGAGTACTCTGAACTGCTGCAAGCGCAGAATCGTTGGAACGAATTGGCAGAACTGCTCGAACATCGGGCAAGCGCAGCACCAGAGGGTTCACCCCGGGCAATCAGCGCGTGGCTGAAGGCTGGCGAATTGTGGGAGTCCAAAGTAAGCGACCGCGCACGCGCATTGGCCGCGCATCGCTACGCGGCCGAGAGTGACTCGATTCCAGCACTGGAAGCGGTAGCTCGCCTTGCACGTCAATTGGATAACGCCGCAGAATCCGCTCGTGCACTCGAGCGCCTCGTTGCGCACGCCGGTAACCTCGCACCTATTGAACGTGTCATAGAATTGGTCGATGCGTACTTTGCAAGCGGCGATTTGGGTCGAGCAAGGGTACGCCTCGAAGCAACTCTGCAAGCGGCGTGGCATCCCGACATAGACCAACGGCTGGAAAACCTCTACCGCAGAACCCAGCAATGGGGAGAATTGGTGGGGCTGCTCAAAATGAGGGCCGACCGACAAGAGAATAGCGCGGAAAAGGTGAAACTACTACGCGAGTGCGCTGAACTTCAGAAGTCGCGCCTCGGGGACGCAGCGGCGGCAGCCGAAACGCTTTCCGCGGCATTGGAAGCCGCACCCGAGAGTTCCGAGCTTCAACTTGAACTTGCGCGCGCCTGCTCGGCGGCCAAACAGCAGGAAAAGGCGGTTACGCTCCTGCAGCATCTGATTGACGGATTTGGAGCGCGTCGCTCGCGGGCTCGCGCAGAACTTCACTCCGAGTTATCAACCGTATTGACGGCTTTGGGGCAAACGGAACGCGCATTCGAGGAACTGCGGACGGCCGCCTCCATCGATCAGACACAACCGCGGGTTCTGTACGAGCTCGGTAAGTCGGCACTCATGCACAGTGCCTTCGATTTGGCAGAGCAAACCATCTCTTCACTCTTGCTGCTTTTGCACCGAGCCGGCGGAGAAACTCAGGGAATCGGGCAAGTACACGCCTATCTCGTGCTATCGGAGATTGCGACAAGGCGCGGCGACGCGGTTCGTTCTCGCGATTACATTGAATCGGCGTTCGAAACGGCCCTAGAAAGTCCCGAGCACGAGCGGCGCCTGCTCGCAGCGCTCGTGGAACTCGACAAGCCCACCCTGATACAACGAGCCTTGGAATTGCGCTGGTCTCATGTGACGGACGCCGTCGAACGTTGTGCACTGCTTCGCGACCGGTTGCAAATTCCCGTTCAACCGCAAGAGCAAAGCGCCACACGAGAAAAGGTCGAGCGGCGCGCACGGGAGACATGGGCGCGCCTCGACGGCTCGTCGCCTGCCCGAGCCTTTCGCGATCTCTCCGAGGTATTCGAATGGTTGGGTGACCATGCCGGGGCTGCACAAGCGCTCAACGCATTTGCCGAAAGGGTCGACTGGTCGAAGGCCGATCCTTCTGACGCAGGCGCATTGCTGCGACTCGCGCATCAAGAGCTGAGCGAAGGAGTCGACTTCACCTTGGCGCAACGACATCTGGAAGCCGCGCTGCGCTTGGGCGTCGGGCTGCCGGAGGTTGAGCAGACTCTGGAACTCGTTCTGGCTGCGGCGGACAAGAATTTCTTAGGGCCCGACCGAAGGCCGGCTGCAGTTAGCCTTTGCCTGAGTCTGACCGATGCGCTGGCTGCTGCAGCACCTTCGGTCGATCCGTCGTTGGGGGCCAGTCTGCTCTTGCGCTTGGTGGACCTCGCGGAACGGCTCGACTACGACGAGGTTTCCGATCGTGCCTTGGCTGCGGCGACTTCTCTGGATCCAAACCGAGCGGTGTTACTGGCCCAGCTGCGACGACTGAGGACTCGGAGCCCAGACAGTCCTGAGCGCTGGCAACTGACCGAGCAGCTACTGGCGGTGGAATCCGGCGCGTCCGCGCTGGAATTGGGCTTAGAGATAGCTCGCAATGCCCGTCAATCTCAGGAGCGAGCACGGGCAGCGCGAGCTTTATCTAAGATCATTGACATCGTGCATGCAGGTTCGGACCTCTCGCTAGAGGTTGTAGAACTTCTTGCCTGGTCAGGTTTGCCTCAACGCGCGGTGGACTTGCTCGAGTCAGGGCCCGACTCGTGGCTGGACGATGATGCCGTCATAGAACGGGTGACATTGGCTTTGAATGACGGCGTGCTCAACCTGGAATTGCCGGATCGCTTGCAGGTTGAATTGCGCTGGATTGACTGGCTGCTCGAACATAGGCGCAATGAATTGGCGCTCGAAAAACTGACAGCACTAGCCGGCGAATTGAGTGAAATGCCGGTGATTCTCGAGCGGCTTGCGCGCGTCGCCATTCAACAGGGGCGAGCCGATGAAGCCATTCGCGCGCAGGTGCAGCTGGTGGGTCTGTCCAGTGAGTCAGACAAACTATCGCGAGTTTGTACGCTTTTCGACATGTGCGAAAAACTCGATCGTCCGGCGGTGGCGCAATCGGAATTGGAGCAGGCGTACCGAGACAATCCCGAAAATCGAGAAATCGTGCGACGCTTGACTCGGCTCTATGAAAAGACCGAAGCCCACGTCGAGCTGGCGCAGTTACTCATAGCCACGGCCTCTGCTGAATCCAATACCGAGCTCGTCGCAGAAAGCCTCGTGCGGGCGGCACAATTGGTCAAGACCGACTCGCCGGAGCGAGCCATGGAGTACTTGGAACAAGCTGAACAGCTGCACCCCAATGTTCCGGCTGAACTCGAGCTTGGCCGACACCATCATTCCCAGGGAAGGGTGGACAAGGCCGTTGAGTTCTATTCATTGGTTGCCAACAGCACGGACGCTCGGTACACGCAGGAGCGTGCCCTCGCAAATTTCGAACTGGCCCAGCTTCACTTGGGCGTCGATCAACTTGCTGAGGCTCATGAAGCGCTCAGTGCGGCATTCCGATTCCGCGCCAAAAATGCCGAGATTGCCTGGCAATTGGCTCAATTGGCCCTGGATCTCGACGATGATGACGGGGCCAAACGGGCGCTGCGGGTCCTCGTCAGCCTCAAGAGCGGCCCGGAAGACGGTGACGACTGCGTTACCGCGCAAACCAAGTCCAAGGCATACTATTATCTGGGTCGGATGATGAACAGGCAAGGCGACGCGGCGGGAGCCCGACGTATGATTGGCAGAGCTCTCGAAGAGGACCCCGCCAATGATTTTGCTCAAAAGCTCCAAGATCGACTCGATTGAAAAGGGCTGATTCAAAATGGCAGATTTTACGTTTCCGGCTATTCTCCCAACTGATTCTGACGACGTCGTCTTGGCACTGAAAAGTGCCCGCTCCCTTTGGGACGCAGCCGACTATCCCCAAGCGGCGCGCTGGCTGCGAAAGGCAGCAACCTCGGCCGAGGAAGCTGGCAATGATCAACGCTCGCTGGATCTGGCAAAGAAAGCCAGCGATGTGGAAAGCGCTGGCCAAGAGCTTGCCAGCGCTGGCGAGCAGCAAACGAGCGCCGAGCCACCCTATGTTCAGGCAATTCGAGTGGCCGTCAAGCGGTCCGTTCGAGACGGTGAACTGTTCGTGGCGCGCCTGCTCGAGACGCAGCCCGTTCCACACGGGAGCCATGAGGCGTTCTTGGTCTTGACAAATCCCAACGCAGACTTGTTCGACCCTTCCGCTAATTAGGTTTTACGATGACTGCACTCCCCGCAATTTTTAATCCAGAACCCTCGGACAACGAAGACGTCGTTTCGGCCCTTGAAACCGCAGACATCTTTTGGGCAAAAGGCGACACCGGTGAAGCTCTGCGCTGGCTCAAGCGTGCAGCCGACACCGCCAGTGACGCGGGCGACGATATGCGCGCTCTGGCCATCGCCCGCAGTGTGGCCGATCTAAAATCATTGCCGACCCAGGCAGCAGCCGAAGCGCCTCGTATGAGTAGGCCTCCCCCTCCTTCGGCAATGCCGCGACCAACACCCGCTGCGCCCTCGGTGACGGGCTCGACCTCCAACGCACCGTCCGAAGCCTCCGAAGTGCGCCGCCTTCCAACGGCTTCGCCAGGCGGTGACAGCGCCAGTCGGGTCCACACGTCCAGTGCGCCTCAAAAAATGCCGCCGCCTCTGCCGCCTAGCAAGTCGCGCGAGTCGACGGCCCCCACGGCGCCGTCTGCACGAACGCCCAATTCGCCGCCACCGGCAGCCAGTCACTTAGCACCACAAGCGCCCACGCCGGCGGCGAGCCATGCAGTTCCGGTTGCGCCCGCGCGTAGTCCTTCTACCGATAGGATGGCCGCAGTCACGCCTGAGCCACGCGCCACGGCCGCACAGCAACCCTCCCGAGCTGCGGCACCGACCGCTGTAGCCTCAGCTGAGCCGGTTCAACGTCGAAGCCCGACAGCATCGAGTCTGCCCAAGGAGCCCCATCGAGCACTTGCCGCCAGTACGGCGTTTCGCGGGCTTGCAGTGTTCGTCAAACCTCAGGGGCGTAACGGGGACAGACTCGAAGTCATACTGGCCAAACCGGGGCAAGCCGTGCCCGCAGGTGCAGAGGCCGCGTTACTGATACCCACGCGCCGTGGCGGCAGACTCCTAGGATAATCTCAAGACCAGTTGCAATAGGAAGTCGACTGGGCCGGCAATACAAGC
>PMCK01000661.1:0-2757 GCA_003154095.1 Myxococcales bacterium
GAGTGCGTCACCAGTCCAATAGAACCTGCGCGTTGCACCGCCGGTGGCGACGAATGGCTCCCCCTTGATACTGCCGTTCACGCTCGCGTACGCTGGGGCTTGAGTGCCGGCGCTCGTGACTCCTCCCGTCGCATTCGCGCCCCCGGCACTTGCACCACCTGTCGCACCCGTCGAGCCCCCGGAGCTTGCAGTAACGGTTCCTCGAGGTTCAGAGCTTCCGCAGGCCATTGCGACCAACAAAAGAGCGGCGCAAGAGAAAGCCAGGAGATGATTTTTCATGGTAGGTGAGAGTTTATCGTTCGTTTTGGGTCATGGGAAGCTCGACGAGCGGTTTTCTGTGGAAGCCAGACCGAGAATCCGTAGCGCTTCCCACTTCGCTCACCGATTGGGCACGGCGAACGCGCCGACGACTGGTTCGCTAACACACGCGCTAATGATAGTTCCGCTCCCCCTGTATCCCCAGCGATCCACGATGCAGTTGTATCTTGCGCGATGTCTGCACCCTTCTAGGTCGTATACCGCGCCACCAAGATCGTATCGGGGCCACTGGCTGATTTCATAGTAAGGGCAAGACATTTCTGAACGAAACCGGTCGCGAGCTTTCCAATTCCCAGCGCCCTGAACCTCTGCCCCACAGCCTATGCAAGCTTCCGAAGCGCAAATAATTGCGGAGCACAGACCCGTCAACCTTGCTACGTTGACGCGCGAGGTCAAGCTACCGCATCTAGCCAACGTGACACCTGAAATCACAAGGCCTACAATCGCCAACAAGAGTGTGAACATTTTGAACCGACGATGGCGCACGCACAGAGCAAAGGGCGTGCCTTTTGGCTTGTGAATGAATTAGGCAAAGTAGTGTCCCTACGGATGCCATCAATGGGGCAATCTGCCCCACGGGAGCACAATGCCCTCCAAGGCTGCTCCGATTTAGCCATCGGGTAAAGGCTGAGTGAGTGACCGTGGACTTGGGCAGGTACACGAGGCGCGGGTTGGCAAGACGATGGCTTCTGGAATCCGCGGCGGGCGAATCTAATCGAGCCTTGCAGCATGAACCCCACTAGCCATTCATTCGGCGGTATGGCAGTCTACGGCAAATTCAGCATTATGCTCACCAGTGACTAAACTCGATTAATGAAATACCTTCGTCGTCTCAAGAACGAACGCAATTGGCTGCAGGAGTGCAAGCGGGAGCTTACTCCCGAACAGCACAATCGCCTCGCGGCCCTCAACAATGCAATTGGTCTTGTCACGCTCGCTAGGCAGGTCGAGAGCCAAACAGATCATTGGAACTGCCGGAGCGAGACAACTTGGACTACCTATCATGCGGCGCTTGAAAAATGGCTGCAAGAACACCCGTTGCCACCTAATTCCGAGCCTTGACTCTATCTGGTTTCTGGTTAGTAGGCGCCGGCAATACCCACTCCTTGAGCTTCTTTGCCATTTCCAAGGCCACAACGAGTCGGTGAACTAAGGGGAACGACGAGCACGGAAGGTTGAACCGGTGGCTACGGCTAACTTCTTGGCGAGTCAATATGCTTTGCGATACCATGCCCCTACAAGAGTCAAGGCCGGTGCGAATTCTGCCACGCGTAGTGACGGGAGCCGTATGAACGGAGATTCAGTACGGTTCAGAGAGAGCCCCGGGGGTGAGATTCCCCCGGGCCACCCGCCTTGTGTTCAACACGGTAAAGTCAACGCATAGTCGTGGACCCTGCCGATCGCAGTCCGCCGTGCCTCGAGCATCACCGACTTTTTGCTTGCCGCCTTGGAACGCCGTGGGCACGCAAGGCCTCGCGTGCCCATCGCTGCGCCTCTTCGAGCGTCCCCGTGATGCGGTAGGGATAGACTGGCGGCGAGAGCCAAAATACCGCCGTAACTACACCACGCATGACGGCGTTACCAACGTGCACTCCAACGCCAACGCAGTGCTTGCGGTTGTGCTCCTTGAGGCGCAGCTCGCTCTCCGCCTGCATCTTGCGCTGCCTAGCTGTGGTGCCGAGCGTCCTGCCGAGGTCAACCACCCAGGCGTACGGTGAGGACATCGCAAACATGACGCGCTCTAGATCCTCCAGCAGGAGCGTCAGCGCTTCATCGGTCACCTCGCTCGGGTAAGAGACCTGAAATAGTGGGTATTCGATGACGCTAATCCAAGGATGTGACGGTCGAACGTCTGCCACGCTCGTCCTTACCGCGTGCGCACATGCGCCAATCGCTTCATGCGCACTTTCTCCAGCGGAGACAATCCAGCCCGGGGCGTCCATCGTTCCATGTCATTACCCTCCGGACACACTAGATCATGAACCGAAACGATTGTCGATCCCCTACGACACGCAATCCGCAAGTGATCGATTTTGCTACGAAATAAAACTGATCTTCGCTGTGGCGGCAGCAATGCGAAATCGACTCTGTGACATTCTCGCGTCCGCGGCATTGGCTATCGTCATAGGTTCACTATTGGCAGGCTGCTCCCAGCGGCACTCTTCGGCGCCACGAATGTGGATGGCAACGCGGGACGGACCCTTTGCAGCTATGTTCACGCAATACAAGAAGCAATCGAACGCACCCGGCTCGACGAGCAGAGTGGGCGGCACCGGCCGCAGTCCGGAGGGTCAATTCGTGACCATGAAATCACAATCGACTTGAGCCAGTGGCAGCTCCACCGAAATCAGCTTTAGGCCGAAGCTGCCAGAGCCTGCGTCTCGCTCGTTGAGCAGCGTTCCTTTCCAAGACGTGCCATCCTGCATGACAGAATCTACC
>PMCK01000661.1:2819-3187 GCA_003154095.1 Myxococcales bacterium
ATCTCGTTGCCCGATAAATTGTAAAGCGATTGGCAACTCACGTCTTTGCAAATCTCGAATCGAAGAGTCCCTTGGTAAGTGCCGACGGCAAGCTCTGGGTCGAGGTTGAGCCAGGCTTCGTACCCGCCCTTGTTGTTCGGCTGGGGTTGGTCCACTGGCGCACTCGCGAGAAGTATGGGCTGGTCCTCGGTGATTTTCAGATAGACACTCTGCGTAATCGGTTGGCTCAACGAGAGGTCGATTTTGAGCTTGGGCGGGGTCACGCTCTGTCCGGCAGCACGAAAGGTCTCGGTGAGTGTCGGTGGGTCAACCGTGACGTCGATCAGCGTGCCGGACCCCGCGCCACCGGTCGTAGAGTTCCCGGCAGA
>PMCK01000661.1:3193-9355 GCA_003154095.1 Myxococcales bacterium
TCATCCTGGGAAATCCTGGATCAAGCCCAGCTTCAGCGCCAGGGCTGCTTCCGACAATCCATAGCCTTGCAGGCACTCCACAAGCGATCTCTGGGCTGCCGGCGGTTCCAAACCAACAGTATTAGCGGAAACTATCGGTTGATACTTGTCTGGTGGTGTCAAATATGACACCATTGATGTGCGTCCCTCCAATGACGGATTCAATTAGAAAGCTCGTCGCCCAGATGCGGCAATCGCCAACGGGGATTCGCTTTTCGGAGGCAGTGAAAGTGGCTGAGCACTACTTCGGACCAGCTAGGCAGAAGGGCAGCAGCCACACGGTTTTCAAAATGGCCTGGGCTTCTGATCCAAGGGTCAATCTCCAAAACGATCACGGAAAAGCTAAGGCCTACCAAGTTCGACAACTCCTCGATGCCATCGACAAGCTGAACCGCGAGGGAAGGGAAGGGTAGTTATGCCAAACATTGACCATTATACCTACCGAGTTTCATGGTCTGAAGAAGACGGCGAATTCGTGGGTACCTGCATCGAATTTCCCAGCCTCAGCTGGCTCAACAAGAGCCAAGAGGGAGCCCTAAAGGGTATTCGCAAATTGGTTGCGGATTGCATCAAGGACATGAAGCGAGCATCCGACGCGATTCCCGAGCCTCTATCGACCAAGAAGTTTACGGGCGAACTTCGCGTTCGTCTGCCGCCGGAACTGCACAGGTCGCTTGCACTCAAAGCAGCTGAAAACCAAACAAGTCTGAACAAGGTAATCATCGAGAAGCTGCGGGCCGGTTGAACGCTACCGCGAGCATGATTTCGTTGGCCCGGTGGCCACAATCAAGCAACCAACAGGATTGTCGGTGTGGAACACGGTGGTGCGCGTGGTCAAAGCATCGGAAATTTCTTCTGATCGGCCGCCAGCCTCCGCTTGATCCACTCGAATTCCGCAACGCGCTCCTCCTCACCCCTTATCGGTGACGAGCAGCCGCGCCCGGCGAGCACGCGAAAGGCACCATGGATACGATTATGAGGACATGCTCGTAGCGCCCAGCGCGCATCTTGAATCGCTTGCTCGGCTTGCGTTTCGATGTTCTCGACGCCAATCATCTTCGTCCAGCGTTCATCGGCCATTCCATTTCTATGCGCTTGCCACGGGCCGCGCGCTTTGCCGCCGTCGCATTCCCAATGGTGACACTCACCGCGGTGGATGCGAAGAGAGAAATGGGTCTCAGCCTTGCCCCAGGCAAGCAGGAATGCTGCTTCGTCCACCGTTTGAGAGACTGACGCAACCGTATTGGCGACGGCAGCGAGTTGTTCGCGCTTTTCGTCGGACGGTACATCCTCGTGGTACAATCGGAACATCAGGATCGTTGAGAGAATTGCTTTCAACATAGATTGCCAACTCCCGCGGCAAGTGCCGTCGAGCAGACGGCAATAACGTTTGGTGGCGCGCAGGGCGATTGCCGACGCGAGCCGAATACGACGGATGACCTCGTCGCGCTGACTAATGTGGTGCTCAGATCCATTCTACGGGCTCCACGAAATAACTAGTGGTGGGTCTTGCGTTATGGCATTCCCCCCCAATCACATTCTAGACACGAATAGCATGTCCGCTTTGCGGAGTGAAGTCGCGCGGAACCGCAGCGTTTCGATCGGGCGAGTTTCGCTGAAAGCGCCGTGATATTGAGAAGATGGGCTCCGCAACTCGACGATCGAAACGCCGCCAGTTGGTGCGGTTGTCTCCACTGAGAGTGCCGAGCAAAACCCAATCGCCACAAAAGGGGGCGCCTGAGCGTTTCGGCGAGGGACTGGTTCGGAGATTCGCGGTCGACCACGCGCGGGCGATTTGACTGCGCGCAATGGCTTCGATAGTTGCGCGAATGTCGACAGTAAGTCGCTTTGGTCGAGTAAGGATTCGGCGCCGCGCTACACTCACGCCAGGCTGTACTCGACTGGAGGTAGACGATGCGACGCTATTCGACGTTACTGGGTCTCGCACTGATTCTGATGTCGGTTGGGTGTAGCAAGAAAAGCGCGCCGGAGGGAGTGCCAAGCGCGCAGTCGAACTCCGCGAACCCGGCCGCTGCGGGGCAACCGCGCGTGGGCGGCTCAGTTCTCGCGTTAGGCGACAATTATGCAGAAGTTTTGCCCCACGCGGATGGTCAGATCGAGGCGGTCGTGACTGACCACGCAGGGCAACCGCTCGGAGAACCTCACCTGGCATCGCTCGTCGCGCACGTAGCTGTGAAGGGAGGAGCTGAAACGGATGCTAGGCTTGCGTGGGATCCTGCACGCGAACGCTTCGTAGGCCATACGAAGGGTGCCGCGAGACCCGTCAGCGGTCCCCTGAAACTCGAAATGACGCTTCAAGGCAAGACCACCCAGGGACTACTCCCGATGGTTCCCGTGTTGCCGACGCCTCACATGGGTGGTCGGGTATTGGCGAGGCGTTCGTGATGGATGCTTCTGGCAAGGTGCACGCACTGGGAGATCTCGGCGTGCATCTCGAGGCAGCAGGTGCCCCATCGGTCGAGTTGAAATGGGACGCGCCAACGCAAACGCTAAGGCCAACACCGGCGCGAGCGGCAAACTAAACCTGGGCCGATAGGGACTGTCTCCCGCTCAGCGAAAATGGGCTGACTATTATGGCGTGACGGCACGGAACCGGCCTTTTTTTCTATAACAGGGGCTGGCTCGGCAAGAGGGACTGGTTCGGGCAAACCACTTCAGTTCGCTGTAACAGTTGCGACTGGGAACTGAATGCTTCCGGTACCACCGCCCGTTTCGACATTGATGTGAACCGAGGCCAGGGTCCCGAGCGACCAGCCCTGAGCCGCCCACGCCTTGAAGTGGTCGCTAACGGTAATTGTGCCGCATTGGCGAGCCGTTTTTCGGGTACTTATCATCTGGGTCCAATTGCCCGTATGACCGGATTCGCACGCATTGGCGCCACCTGTTCCGGTCGTCGTCAGGGTTCTCAAGTTATACGTACCCCCATCGATAGTGGCTGTCGCTGTGCCCGTGCCTCCCAGAGCATTGAACGAGTCCTCGTTGATGTACCATTCAACGCATGGACTATGCGTCCACCCGTACATTCCAATCATCGAGAAACCGCCGGCAGTCCCCGATTTCGTCTCTGCGAATTGGGCGACAATCGATGTGTAAGCGGTGGCGGCCTTGGTGGCGTTGAAATCCAAGCCGAGATGGGCAAGAAAATCTTGGCTGTTGTTCCAGGATGCAGCAAACGCCTGAACATTGGAAAAGACGGTGATGCTTCCCCCGGTTCCATTCGACCACATTCCCCAACCGAGACCCGCGGCCGTGCCATTGTCAGTTGCATAACTGCCGGCGTACTGGTGTACGGTGCCGCCGGTCGGCATGGGAGTCGAACAATCGACTGATGAACCGCCTGCCACCGCCCCAGTGGCACCTCCGGTTGCGGCGCCTCCGACTGCATTGCTGCCGCCAGTGGCCGCCTTGCCTCCGGTTGCGGCGCTGCCGCCAGTAGCCGCCTTGCCACCGGTTGCGGCGCTGCCGCCAGTAGCCGCCCTGCCTCCGGTCGCAGCACCGCCAGCCGCAGCACCGCCAGTCGCTGGGTTACCACCGGTCACGGCTCCGCCGGTTCCTGGGGCTCCGCCCGTTCTGGCGCCACCCGTGCCCGGCATACCGCCGGTATTCGTGGCTGGGTTTCCGCCTGTGCTGACGACGTTTCCGCCCGTGCCCAGCATGCCGCCCGTCTGAGAGCCACCGATACCACCACCGCCCTGTGCCGTTGCAGATGTTCCCCCGCTGGACGCATTCGATGAACCTCCAGTTTGGGGCGAGCCACCTACGCTGTTAGAACCGCCGACAGTGGGATTAGAAGTTACGTCTGAGCCGCTACAACCGGCGACGACAAGGCCGACAGTGAGAACATATAAATGAAGTATTATTGTGCGCACTGGGGCCTCCTTCAGAAAATCCCTAAATAACTCGAATCCATATTTCTAATCCAATTCCCAGCAATGTCGAGGATGATCTCTCTTGGAGAAGTCTCGTTCCCGCTGTCGGCTAACCCTAACCCTGCAGGCTAGCCCTAAACCTGATTCCTGATCCGATCTCTGGAATCTAGAAATATCCGTTCGCGCAGTGTCGCGGGCGAGGGCTACGTACCTGTCGCTCGCAGATGCTGCGACAGCTTGGCAATGGCTTGCCGAAACTCGTCGACCTGCTCGGGGCAGGCAGGCATGCAGGGCTTGCGCTTGTACTTTCCGCAGCCGTGTCGGGTTCCGGCGCTGAGCCCCGCGAGCACGGTGAGTGCACGCTCGTCTCCCTCTTGGATTGCGCGATCGAGCAAGGGCAACCGTGCCGAGCACGAGGGCGCTGATCTGAGTTCGAGGGCAATGGCGAGAGCGGGCGAAGTCAGTTGGCGAACCGCTGCGTCGCCGAGCAATTGCTTGGCGTGTTCGGCAAGTTTAGGTTTGGTCAGACTGATACGGTAGAGCACGTCAGGACCGTGACTCCCCATTTCCTCCGCCAGCATAGTCCAGGCAAGGTCAGCAGGGGGACCGGGAATTTCGGCAGCCCTTTGGACGAGGTACTGCATGTCCATGCTTTTGGCCTCTTCGGGGGCCACTTGGAAGAGGCGACGAACTACGATCATACCGTCAGCGAGTCCGCCAGTATGGCTAGCGTGTGCAAGGGCCAATCTTCGGAGCACACGCGGATCGTTCGGATAGCGGTCAGCTAACGGCAGCCAGCCTTCTTCGCCCCGCCCGCTTGCTGACCGCAACTCTTCTTTGCTCGCTAGCGGAGCGGGCTCGGAAGACGAGACAGGGCTTGCACTTTCTATGGGTGCTGCTGTTGCCGAAGGCGTGCTTGACGCCATGGCCTCGGGCTGCACCGCTTGCTGTGCCGACGTGGAAACGGCGCCTGACGCAGACGACATTGGCTGCGCCNNGGAAAGGCGATTGCTGCCAGAGCCAGAGTCATCAACGAAGCTAGCGCTACGACTTGCGCGCGCCTCGTGCCGCTTACCCTCCTCGACAACGCCCACTCGCGCAAGAGCGCTACGATTCCTACTCCGACAGCGATCAGCGGCAGGAGAAAGTCCCAGCCCGTCCAAGACAGATTCACGCGACTGGGCCTACCCATCGACTTGAGCACGACTCCGTCAAAAACCCGAGATCCGAGCCAGGCGAGTCCGTACGTCGCGACGGCCGCGATCACCGCGATACGAACTTTGGACAACAGCTCGAGTACGCGATTGGTGTTTTCCCACACGCGACGGCGGACCCAGCGAATGAACAGCACAGCGGGGGTGCTCGCGGCCGCCACCCCGAAAGCTAGCAGCAGGCTGAGCTCCAGCCGGGTTGGCGTCCAGCCCGTGCCTTGTCCAATTCCAGCGACCGCCACCGCCGCACTGCCGAGCAGCAGGGCGAGGGCCAAACCGAGAAACAGTATCAGTTTGGGCCGCGCCAACTCGGCGCGCTCCGCTAACTTGTTGAACGACGACGGAGGCCTGGGACGTAGTGACCTGACCTCGTGGCGGACGGGCTGGTCCTCGAGGAGCGGCTCGAGGGCATCGAGCAACGCCGCCATGTCCGAGTAGCGAGCTGCGGGAAGCTTTGCCATGGCGCGCTGAATGACTAGTTCTGCAGCTTCCGGAATGGATGGATCGATCGCTCGCGGACGGTGCGGTTCGGTGTGCGCTACGGCTAGTACCGTGGCTTGAGGTGTGGCTTCATCGAAGGGTGGACGGCCAGTGAGGCAGACGTACAGCAGCGCGCCCACGCCGTAAATGTCTGCACGCAGATCCGCCTGCTGTGCCAGCGCTTGCTCGGGCGGCATGTACGCTGGCGTTCCCATTACCATGCCATGTGCGGTGACCAATTCCCCGTCAGGGGGGTCCATGAACTTGGACAGTCCGAAGTCAAGGATCTTGACGAAGGGGAACTTCGGAACTCCGCCCGCGAAGTCACCAACCAAGAAGATGTTGCTCGGTTTCAGATCTCGATGAATTACGCCGCACCGATGAGCGGCGCCGAGCCCCTCGCATAGCTGACGCGCCACGTGCAGAGCCGTTGGCAGACTGAGCTTCTTCTGCTCCTTGAGGTACTGCCCGAGGTCGAGCCCTTCGAGGTACTCCGTCACCAGGTACGATAGGCCCCGTGCAGTGCGATCGACATCGTAAAC
>PMCK01000351.1 GCA_003154095.1 Myxococcales bacterium
CTCATTATGTCCTTGTTTGCCTTTAGGCCGTCGCCAGCGCGCACAACTAGATCCGTCCGATAGAGTTCAATGAGGTCACGGCGAAGTTTTCGTAGGGTGCTGGCCATGGTGTCCGCCGCGTACGCCTTCGTTACTTCAGGCGTCAGAAATGGCAGCAATCCGACGGCAACTGGGTTGGGTTGGCGGGACAGCTCCAAGATCAAGTCGCGCTGTCGCTTCTGGGCGGTTGTGGCGTTCCTAAAGTGCTGATGCACGTAGTTTTCCCACGCAACGTCAAGCTGTAGCGCCTTCACTTGCTCGATTTGACTGCGCAGGCCATCGACCAGTCCCTGCATGGCGTATTGCACGAATTTCTGAACACCATTTTCGCGATCCCTACTGGCCATGTCGAGGTGACGGTAGTACTCAGTGCGTGTTTCATTGTAGTGATTGCTCAGGAGATGCGCTGCTGGCAAGGGCACTCCCGCTCTTGCGAGCAAGGCAAATTCAACTAGTCGTGCCGTTCGCCCATTGCCATCGCCGAACGGATGAATCCAAGCGATGTACAGATGGGCAATGATTGCGCCAAGCACAACGGGGACTAGACCGTGTTCCGAATCTCGATTGAAATCTCCGCTACCCAGCCAATCCACGAGACGCTTCAGCAAGTATTTACAATCCTCGGGTTCCGGGGCCTTGTAGTGCGACACGCCAACCGACACCTCGCGAACTTCTCCGGGAACAACGTGCGGCTCAACGTTTAGTCCATTGAGGACTAGCTTGTTAAATGCCTCTACCTCTTCGACCCTTAGAGGCTGTGGCGTCGCCCCCAGGGCACCTTCCGCAATCGCGTTGCACGCTTTGATAATGTTATCGACTTCTTGCTTTAGGTATTCCTTTGAAGGTGGCAGTTCGAGTTTGTTTTCAAGAAGCTGTTCGACCTGCTCTTCGGTGAGTGTGTTTCCCTCAATTGCGGTGGTGGCCCGCGCGCCCTTCGCCAGATAGACGGTGTAGAGCCTCTGGGCCACTGCAGGGGTCAAGGGCGCGCCGGCCAAGTGCTCAAACTTCGACGTGGCTTCGCCCAGGAGGATCCAGATCTTCGCAGAGAATCGAGCTGTTTCCAGTCTGAATGTTAGCCATGGATGGCCAGATTCGTACTTAATATTAGTCACAATTTATCTTTTACTATCCAATATTTAGTAGCTAAATTGCTATATGATTGTCCGTTAGATTGTCCAGTGATATGTCCAACTATCACGTTCATACTATCGGCAAGTCAATCTGCAAAGTTCAGCACAACGTTTTTCCTGGGATCACATTCGGCTTTTCGGCCGTTCCTTAATCGCTATCGAGTCGCTCCTGCATAGGACGACTTGAGATATATCTACGTAAGTATATACTTAGGGTATGAAAGCGACACGCGCTAAACTGTTCCAAAACGGTGGTAGTCAAGCCGTGCGCCTTCCTGCGGAATGTCGATTTCCACAGGGGCAGCGAGAGGTAGCGGTGCGACGAGTGGGCCGCCGCGTCGTTCTGGAGCCCATTGATGAATGGCCCGACGGGTTTCTGAAGTGCCTTGGCACGTTGTCCGAGGAGATCCCTCGGCCTAAGCAGGTACCAATTACGAAACTCAAGGATCCATTCGGCTGAACAATGACTCTTTTCATGCTCGATACAGACACCGTAAGTTTCGCTCTTCGCGGTGTTGGAGAGGTAGCTGCCCATCTCGCGAGCCACTCACGCTCCGAGCTTTGTTTGAGTGCCATCACTGTCGCTGAACTTCGGTTTGGTGCTGACAACCGGCAGTCGCGAAAAATCCACCAGGCAATCGACGCGTTTCTGTCCGGAATCCAGGCTTTCGCGTTTGATACGGATGCCGCGTCGATGTTCGGAAAGGTTGCCGCAGCACTCGCGAGTGCCGGGACCCCGATTGGTCAACTAGACACACTCATCGCAAGTCACGCCCTGTCCATAAAGGCAGTTTTGGTCACGAACAACCAGAAGCACCACTCGAAAGTTCCGGGGCTTAAACTTGCGAACTGGATGTAATCGCCAAAATGCCGTTGGCCCGGGAATTCAGCGAGGACCGTCCGCGGGTGGCGTAAGCCCCTTTCCGGCGTGGCGCGAGGAAGGCCTTCATTACGTTTAGTTTGAGGCGCCGCACGCGACGGTGATTGGCGGAATCGTGCCGTGCCTACAAAGCATAGTCGAAACGCGGGTAGAAACGTGGGCGGAGGCGCCGTCTCGCGTTCAAAGGGTCCGCTGACGAAGTTACGCCACACAGACCATTGGTTTTAGGGCATACTCGACGTGAATCGGATGCGGGTCTTCATCAGGCCTCCAACGCACTCGACGGTTACGACAAAGTTGTGAGACGGGTACGTTTAAGCGGGCTCTCGTTAATTCAACGCAAGCTCGGATGCCGTTATTTTGGCTTTGATGCTTGTGCATCGATTGCCGCCGAGTTCTTCGATCATCCAGGGTTTCGATAAGTAGTCGCAGATGCGGGCAGCCAGCCAGCGTCCGGTTTCTGGCTTTCGTACTCTGACCATTTGCACAAGTTCTGCTAGCAGACGGTCGTCGATTGCGACGAAATTTCGGACGAAGGCGGCGATCGACTCTTCTGCGCTGCTGCTCTGGATACTTGTAAGGTTTTTCTCGAAATACGTGCAGGAGATGTCGAGCCCCGTATCACGATCGATATTGCACAGGGCCGCAATGATTGGCACCGTCAAGGGCCGAGGATTTTCTAGGGAGGACCGGATGTGCTCGAGGATGGGTTGGGCAATCTGACGTTGCGGTAGCCGCAAGAGACCGAGCACTAAGTAGTCCTTTCGCCCTTCGTCGTGAATTGTCTGGGTGAGCTCGCTCGCGAGGGCATCGATTGCCTGGCTTGCGCCCATCTGAACTAGGGCCTCGAGCGCGATAGCAGAGATGTCACGATCCTGGATTCGGACGAGGTCCGCAAGAGCCTCGACCAACTGCGCCCCGCTCTCCTCATCGAGCGATTCTCGCGCTCGCTTGAACGCAGCCACGAGTGCGTATCCACCATCGTCGTCGCCAGCATGTTCTTGCCTAAGGCGCAAAATGAGAACTCGCAGTTCATCGGGATTCATCGTCGTATCTCTACTCGATCGGAGACATGACGGGCAACGAGAAGAGCATGTACAGGTTGTCTCGGTCAACGACCGGGTGCTGCATTCCGGCCGAAATCTGCGGCACCCGATGCATCACGTACTCTCTTAGCTCGTCAGTCGAAATCCGCCTGTCCCGGTTGACATCGCCGTCGCTGGACGTTAGCGCACGGAGCACGGTCGCGGTAAAGACTCCATTTCGGAGGTCATCCCGTTCATAGGATGCCTCGGAGCCCCGTGACGAAGACAACACGATCGCGCCGGAACGTCGAAACAGATCGTTGTAGATGAATCGACTGCGGTCGCCCCCAAGACCGCTGATCGCGGAAACCGGGACTCGCAACTTTCCGTCCTTTAGTCGAATTCCACGCGAGCGCAGCTGCCTGGAATCCGTGTCTTCGATGCCTGCAGCCAGCGCGTCACTACCGGACTCACCCGATTGGCAAGTGTCCATCAAGAACAGCTTACGTCGCGGCGCAATCACTTGTAGGAGGTTCTCGAAGGAGTCAAAATCGGCTGCGGTCTCTTCTATGTGGTCAATATCAGTGTCAAAGGTCACGTAGTAGTACGTGGCAGCGCTCTTTCCACCATAGAGCCCGTGACCGGCAACGAAGAGCAGCACCGTGTCGTCCACGCCTGCCGACTTCAAGAAGTCCTTGGCCTGCCTAATCGCATTGACGGTCACTTGGGAGTCTACATAGGTGCGCGTATACACATGACGGAAGCCCGTTGCTGAGCGGAGGACCGCGTCCAGATCAGTTGCGTCCTTGGCGGCGTATTTCAAAGTGAGAGCCGGATCCTTGTAAGCGGACACTCCGAACCCGAGATAGTAGAGATCACCTTGGACGGTTGGCGCATATGATACGATGCGGCCGTCGCGTAGCGACTCCACACCCGCTCGATTCAGTGCGCTGACCTCGATCTTGTTGCGGCCGCTAGTGAGCTCGATCCGTTCGTCAATCGTGTGGCTTCGGCCAGTGAGGGGTCTACCTCGGGAGCCGTAGAGAGGGACATCGTTGGCGTAAATGTTGTACGAAACCAAGTCGTAGTGCGCGTCGCTGACCGAGATCCGAACATTGACCTCTTTACCCTGCTTGTCCAGTTGCACCAACTTTGCTTCCGGCGCCTTATTGTACACATTGGCTAGGGCGTCTTCGGTGAGCCCCAGCTTGTGCAGCCGCTGGCGATAGAGCGCCTCGAAGTGAGCCTTGAGAGTAGGATTCGAAACGCCAATACGGTCAAGCAGGATATCTGGGCGATTGTTGCGCGCTGCCAATTGATCGATGCGAAACCCCTTGGAGCCGCTTACAATTGCGGCAAGCTCACCGCCCCTGCGAGATGCGTCGAAGTAACCGTCGTCCGAATAGGCCAACCACTCACCGTCGCGAACGAGTAGTGTCACCGCGAGACCGGTATCGCGATTCCAGATTTTGGTCGTTCCGTCCTTGGCCGCCGAGACCAACTGGTGACCCGTGGCGGAGAAGTGAAGCGAAGTGACCTTGCCAGAATGACCGCGGTAAGTCGCTACCATTTGCCCGGTGCGAACGTCCCATACTTCGATCGCCCGATCGTCGCTTGCGGATGCGAGGTATCGGCCGTCGGCGGAAAATGCCGTGGCGTCGTGATTGCCTGTGGCAAATGTGCGAACGAGTCGACCTGTTTCGAGGTCGAGAAGATAGACGCCCTCGGGCATCGCAACCGCGGCATGGATACCGTCCGGAGACACGGCGATTTCATCGATTCCGTTCGTAGGCAGCACAATCTTGCCGATGGGCGTACCGGTCTCGAGCGAGAAGATATGGACTGCATTTTCGAGCCCGGCGAGCAGTCGCCGCCCGTCCGTGGAAAGGTTCATCCCATCGCAAGTGTCCCCGATTTGATAGGAGTTGACGATCTGTCTGGTTGGCAGCTGAAAGATACGAACCTCTCCTTTCATATTGCAGGTGACGACCCGTTGACCATCCGGAGTAAACGCAATTGCATGAGCTCTTACTGGCTTTGCCACACCCCCGGGATCGAATTCGAGGACGTTCTTGTTGGAAGCGAGATCCCAAAGCCGCACGTAGTCTCGAGAACGGGCGGAGGTTAGCAGCGTGTTTCCGGAAGGCGAGAAGACGGCACTGTTAGGCCAACTCGTGTGGCCCCGCAGAATGGCCGTGGAGGCGATGAGTTCCCCGTCCCAAAGATACACATTGTTGTCCATAGCAACCGAGGCGATGCGAAGGCCCGACTTCGATACTGCGACGTCGTTGAGCATGCCATTGCTGCCTCGCAAGATCTGACGAAGCTCGCCGGTTTGCGTTGTCCAGATCGTGATATTACCTTGAGTATCACCGGCCGCTACGACGCTTCCGTCAGGTGCCAGGGTCAACGCATTGCTGTAGCGGCGCGCGGACATTCCTTCTCCCGAGGTAGTCTTACCGGAAGCGATATCGAGCATGACCACTCGATCGTCCTTCGGCAAAAACGGACCGCTTCCGTCGACGGCAAGCCAGGCCTTCTTCTCATCCGGGGAGAGATTCACGACCCACACTCGGTTCAAGTCTGAGTAATGGCGAACCAGTTGCTTCTGCGCGATATTCCACTGTTTAAGTCCGTCGGTTGAGCCACTAAAGAGGTAAGTGCCGTCTTTGGTTACCCGAAGTGTGTGGACCGGGCCCGAATGGGCATCGATTTCCCAAACCAACGCTCCTGTATTCGCATCCCACAGTTTGATCTTTCCCGACTGATATCCACCGAGGACATGCCGACCGTCGGGGAGGATCGCCTGCGAATTGGCTTCGACGCGCACGTAGTTGGGAACGTTGCGAAAGCGGATCTCGTCGCCGCCCAGGGCTTGCAACAATGCGCCGCTTCGAAGATCCCACACATGAAGGTTATTGCCGACGTGACCGATGACCACACGCTGGCCGTCGGGAAACACGCCCATGCCCTCGTTGTCACCGAGCCCGCCCTTTTTTGCCTTGAAAGACTTAACGTTTTGCCGGGTTTCTAGGTTCCATACGGAAACTCGACCGCCGTCGTCGCCGGCAATGACTCGTTTTCCGTCCGGTGAAAATTGCAAGGTTCTTATTTCTCCGCCAGCGTCGAAAACGTATAGTAAAATTCCGGTTTGGAGCTCCCAGAGCCGAATGGATTGATCGCGCGACCCAGAGACAAGGTAGTGGCCATTAGGGGAAATGGCGACGCACTCGACCCAATCAACGTGACCGAACTGAGGATACATCCGCATCTCTGCCGACGAGATGTCACTCTGTTGGGCGGCCGATCCACTTCCCGAAGGGCTTCGCACTTCGCCCAACCTCTTGTTTGAACAACCTCCCGCCGCGCACAGCATCGCAAGACAGACGCTAATTGCCCTGCTGTGCACCCAGCGGACTTGCCGATTCGACCGACTCGTCACATTACTGCCTTTCGCGTCACGTACCATGATTCACTGGAGCCCAATCCAGCCTACTTCATGATAGCCGGTTTTGCAGTAACGCTCGTCGATTTCTGTGGCTACTCCTCGACCTTGACGACTGCGACCTCGCGCGGCTTACCCCAGCCAATTCCAAGACTCAGTCCAAATACGGGAGCATATCGATTCGGCGCTGCGCTGACGATGGTGGTGGCGCCTCCATTGTAGCTGTAGCTGGGTTCCCCAGATAAAGTGTACGTCGGCAAACTCACATTGGCCTGTACCAGCAGGCGAATCGTACTGGCACGAAATAGTTCGTAGCCTGCCATGAGTTCCGCATTGACACCCCAGCCTGAAAGATGATTGCCAGAAGTGTCGATTTCGTTACTCGCGAGACTCAAGCCGGCGCCAAGGTACGGCGAGTAATTCGAGTATGCGTCGAAGAAATAGTCCACACCAATCTTTACCCACTCCCCCGAGGCACCTTGGGAACCGTTCTTCCCTTGATAGATCGTCGCATTCAAGAATGACAAGTCAATTCCCACACGGTCAAGTTCCCACCGTTTGCCGAATCCAAAGCTTGGGCCACCGTAAAGGCTCGACGCCGCGGTGGCGCCGTACCCCAAGGTCAGATACCAAATTGAATCCGCCGGCAAACGATTCGGTGCAGTTTGCGCGTCCGTTACGTTCTTGCGATCGACGACGGGGCTTTCGCTGGACCCGACGATCCCCATCTGAATCGATCGCACGATTTGACTGTACATGCCCGGTAGTCCGCTCAGGCCCGTCACCTGTTCTTTGCGGTCACCGCGCGGACTGTGGACGATGACGGTGACGCTGCTGCCGAGCTTGATGTGATAGAGCACCCAGGTTTCCGCGCAGTTGTCGCGGGCAACGACAAACGAGTTTTCACGCAATGCTTCCTCGAACAAGGTACGTGCACCTTCTCGATCGGCCTGGCTGAGGTTGTCTCGCGACTCGTCAATGGTCACGCAGGTGCTAGCGGCTGCCAGTTCACTCACGAGCAGCAGCGATGCTGCTGCGGCAATGCAACTAAGAGTTGTGGACATTTCGTGAAGCGAAAGCACGACCCGTGCCAATATGAGAATCGTCGCAGTTTTGCAGATTTCATGGATTTTCGCCGAGAATTGGCGCAGCCACACTGTTGTCGTCCATTCACAGGTGCGCTTAACCAATGACAGATTCGTCGCGGGAGGTCGGCCTCACAGCTAGCCCGCACCGGCTCAAAGCGCCTTCAAGGCACTTTGAAGGAGCTCGACATGGGGATGGCTTGGCGGGATACCCATCGTTTCGTACAGCGTGAGCGCGCGAGTCAAGTGGTCCGTGGCCTCGATCGCGTCGGATTTCGCTCGATAGCAGATGCCTAGGTTGCCTAGGTGCCTGGCCTGCCCTTCGAGGCTTCCCAATTTTTCCGCGATACTGTATGCGCGCTGATGAAAGTCGATGGCTTCGCGAATATCCCCCAGCATTTGGTAGCAAGTGCCAAGGTTGCCAAGGCCAACGGCCTGCCCTTCGAGGTTTCCGAGCATTTCGTGAATGGCGAGCGACCGCCGAATTAGTTCTCTGGCCATGGGAATATCACCGAGCGATTGGTGGCATATGCCTAGGTTGCCAAGGGCGATGGCCTGGGCTTCGGGCCTTCCGATAGTTTCACTTACATCTAGCGAGCGGCGAATCAAATCGATGGCTTTGTGAATATCCCCCAGCATTTGGTAGCAGATGCCGAGGCTGCCAAGGCCAGCGGCTTGCCCTTCAATGTTTCCAAGCGTTTCGTCGATAGCGAGCGATCGCTGAATTAATTCGATGGCATTCGGAAGGTCGCCGAGCATTTGGAAACAGATGCCGAGGTTGCCGAGCTGTATGGCTTGCCTGTCGAGCCTTCCGAGTTTCTCCTCGATGACCAATGAGCCCTGGTGTGAATCCCGGGCCTTGAGGATATCACCGAGTGCCCGGTACTCGAGGCCGCGGTTGCCGAGTTCGGCGGCCTGCGCTTCCAGCTCTTCGAGATTCTCGTTGATATCGGGCGACCGTTGATGCAATTCGATAACCTCAGGTCCGCTGGCGAGCGATTGGTAGCACATGCCGGGGGCCTCCCGCATGAATTTGTGATAGGGCCGATTTTGCCGTGTCTGAATTCATCCGACGCCATTTCTTGAAAGGGGCTGCTGCCATTTTGGCTGGTGCAGTCGGCGCCGTGATTTGGGAAGTCGTCCTAAAACCCGTGACTATTTGGCTCAGCGGGTTGCTGATGACACTGGGGACGTTGGGGATCGCGTCGCTACGCGATAACATTTACATCGAGGTCGCGAGAGGCCTTCACGAGGACCCGAGCATTACGCTCGTTGCCATGGCGCTCGGCGTATTGGGCGTATTACTGTTCATGTTAGTTCGAGGTAGCGTGGTAAAATCCACTGATCCGCCTGACTTCGAACCTGCCAATTCGGATCGTCCAGATCACCGGCTCGAGCGAATTTGGCAGAGGACGACCGCGCCAAATCCAAGTGGGCTGCTAAGAAAGGCACTAGTGACCAACGTTGTGTTATTCATCGTGTGCACTATTCTTCTTTCTCGATTGTTTTACATTAATCGCGCGATTGTCTATTTCAGGCAGTGCTTTGACGCAGCAACTCCATATTTGTCCGAACAGGAAGAAGAAGAGATTCTCGGCCAGTTCAGCAGCATGCAAACCAGAGCGGAATTCATCGCAGTAACGGCGCGTTTGGAGCACGTGGCACATGAACACGGCAAACGAACCCCCGAATTTACATTCTGGTAAGGAGCGGGCTCGGTCCAATTGCGATGAAGGTGTCGGTATCCCTGCTGGCAGGACAAGCCGCGGGCGACGACGCAACACGAACGGAGGTGCCCTGAGTGGCATCTGGCGGGGATCGGATCTTGGCTCCGCTGGGAGCGGGGGCACCCAGCCACCTGCTGAGTCACCGATGTAAGCAGCCCGAGAGTCATGCAATTCCGCGAATCGTTAGAGCTTCGGGGGCCGTTGCTCTATTGGCCAGCTTGGGTGCATATTCAAGCCGTTTCGTGCTACACACCGCGGCGTGAAAAACGCAAAACGCTGGTCGTTTTTTCGGGCGGGGGGATTTGACCAGGTAAAATTGGAGTCGGGAGCCGACCTGCTGGCGCTGGAGCACTTGGATCAGAAGCTGTGGGTTGCCCTCGCCTGCCCTACGGGCGGGCTGGAGGTCGATCCGCGAACCCTTGCATTGATAGATTCGGACAAGGACGGGCGAGTGCGGGCGCCCGAGTTGATCGATGCCGCAAAGTTCGCTTGTTCGAATCTGAAGAATCCCGATGACCTTCTAAAGGGGGAGAAAGAGCTTTCACTCACTGCCATCAATGACCGGACGGACGAGGGCAAAACGCTGCTCGCGTCTGCCAAGCAAGTGCTTGTCAATCTCGGGAAGAAGGATGACATTGCCATATCGGCTGATGATTTGACCGATCCTGCACGGATTTTTGCCGATACGCCATTCAACGGCGATGGTGTCGTCACCGAATTGTCAACGGACGATGAATTCGTTCGCTCGGTCATTCGGGACATCATGGAGTGTATAGGCAGCGATTTGGATCGTTCGGGGAAACAAGGGATATCTACCGAACATGTCGAGAGTTTTTTCGATGAAGTCAAGGCGTACGCCAATTGGCAGGAGGCAGCTCGAACCAATTCCAGCATTTTGCCTCTAGGCCGAGAAAAGACGACAGCAGCGGCCGCCGCCGTGTCCGCAATTAGGGCAAAGGTTGACGACTATTTTGCCCGTTGCCGTTTGGCGGCCTTTGATCCTCGCATATCCCAAATGCTCAACCGAAAGGAGGAAGAGTACCTCGAGGTTGCGGCGAAAGACTTGAGCCTCAGTGCCACCGAAGTGGCCGGTTTTCCGTTGGCTCAAGTCGCTGCCGACAAGCGGCTTCCGCTATTCGGTTCCGTGAACCCAGCCCACAGTGCCGCCCTCAAGGCACTCCAAGAGGCCGCGGTAGTGCCAATACTTGGACAGCGAGAATATTTGACTGAAGCTGATTGGATAGCGTTGACGGAGCGACTATCGGCCTATGATGCTTGGTTTGCCAGCAAGCAATGTCCACGCATCGAGAAGCTGGGCGATGTGCGAATCGTGGAGATCCTAGAATCGAAAGCGCGTGAAAAAATCGATGAACTCATTGCCAAGGACAAAGCCTTGGAAGCCGAAGCGGCGAGCATAGTAAATGTGGAGCGTTTGGTGCGCTACAATCGCGATCTCTTCCTGATTTGCACCAATTTCGTCAATTTTAGAGACTTTTACGACGGCGACGAACCTGCTGTATTTCAGTGTGGCACATTGTATCTCGATCAACGTGCTTGCAGACTCTGCATGCGAGTCGAGGATCCCGCTAAACATGCGCTGATGGCAGGCCTCGCAGGAGCCTATCTTGCCTACGCCGACTGTTCGCGGCCCGGCACCGGCGAGAAGATGCACATTGTTGCAGCCTTTACCGCGGGTGGCAGCGATAATCTAATGGTTGGCAGAAACGGCCTGTTTTACGACCGAAATGGGCGCGACTGGGATGCTACAATCACCAAAATTATCGACAATCCAATTAGCATTCGGCAGGCGTTCTGGTCCCCGTACAAAAAATTCGTACGAATGATTGAAGAGCAGGTTGCCAAGCGTGCGGCCACGGCCAACAATGATTCGACCGGTATGCTTTCGTCCGCGGCCAGCAGCGCGGCAAGCGCGGACAAGGTGGCAACGCCTGCCGAGCCGAAGAAGATTGACGTGGGTTCCGTCGCCGCATTGGGAGTGGCCGTCGGCGCCCTCGGTGCTTTCCTGACGGCGGTCGTCGGCTACGCCACAGGGATATTCAGGCTAGGCCCGTTAGCAATTGCAGCCGCTGTGATGGGCGTGATGCTGCTCATTTCGCTGCCGTCGGTTGTGTTAGCGTACATTACGTTACGCAAGCGAAATCTGGGCCCAATTCTCGACGCCAACGGCTGGGCCGTCAACGCCAATGCCAGAATCAACGTGGCCTTTGGTGCCACTTTGACGGGATTGGCCAAGCTCCCCGCTGGCTCGCGACGCGACTCGAAAGATCGCTACGTTGACAAGGGTCTCCCCTGGAAACGCATTCTGTTCATTCTTCTGATTGGAGGGCTTGCGTACCGTTGGTACGAGGGAGCGCTCGATCGGTTCCTCCCTCATCGCCTTCACTCGGTCAGCGTCCTTGGCAAGTTTGCGCCTCCTGCGCCGTCAGTACCATCGGTACCGGCGACGGTGAGCAGCGGTAAGTGAGCAGCTGTCGCAAGTTCGGATAGGACTCGATGATTTCATTCTCATCGTGTAAGGGGGCGTAAAAATTTCTCGACGAGTGGCTTAGAGCCGCCTATCGTCCCGGCATGGATCAGTCGTCGCGATTCTTGCATCACGTGCGAATTCTCGTGCTCGAACTCCTGGTTGGCCTTGCCCTGGGCGTGCTGGCCTGGGAGGCGTTCGGTCGTCGCCTTCTAACCTTCAAGTACGGCTCGCTCGGGAGCTCCGTAACCTGTTCACCGGATGTGGACCGCGCCCTGGCGGACTTCGACGGGGGACTGCGCACGTCGGCAGGCGTGGGCGCTGTGGTTTTCGTCATTGTAACATTTACAATCCGTATCTGGTGGCGTCGCCGGCGCTCCGCAGGCGTTGCCAACGACAAGAAATGAGCCACGCTTACGGCTGGTTGCGGCGCGTGTCGAGCCGACCCAAATGCCGACTAGCAAATCCAGAATACGCCCCGCGGTGCAAATGAGGCGACTTATCGGGAATTAAC
>PMCK01000561.1 GCA_003154095.1 Myxococcales bacterium
ATTATCGGGCATTCAAGGCTCGTTACCGTCGCCTCAACATTGACGCTTCCCACGCGGCGCGGCGCTGGAGCGCCCCTAAACTCATCCCCGCCTGAACAACCAATCGCTAGCAGCACGCAGATATTACCCGCGCCCATCCACAAGACCGGTTTCGGGAGAAACGATGCCGCGCATCGACGTCGCATCGCAGGATGCTTAGCACGCCCAACCCGCAAACGGGAAGTGCGGAAGTATATTACCGATATTGTAACGGACTCTCCGATAATCGGAAATACGGGGCCTTGAATGCCTGCGTCCAAGGTTGCGCGGGGGCACCATGGCGCAGGCGGCGAATTACGGTTGTGAACGATTCGAAAGCCAGGCTTTATCTTTACAACTTGTCATCACCATCGCCGCCAAATTTGCGCGGAGCGCTGTGCGTTCGATCGAGAAAATCGCGGTTCTGTCACCTAATTGTTTCGAGACATTGTCATGTTCTTATTTGTGTACCCTTCGGCTTCTTTTCAGCAGTCCAGTCTACCGGATGGCTCGCCATTTCGGACGGTCAATCCGCGTTGCGCCAGGTTCGGCGTGTGGTACGGCGTCTACGCCGAAGTGAGGCGAGTGCCGTTAGAATTGGCCCTACCTCGTCGCGTTATGCACGCAAGGAAGCCGCGCATCGCGCGAACCTGACTCGGTTTTAGGTGATTCAGTAAGCCCGACATTGCTTAGCCGGTACTCTGTATCGACTGCAAAGGGGCACCAAGGTGGATGTAGGCCGTCGTGGCTCAAGAGCAATCGGGACACAGTGATAGCCGTGAGCTGGGGCGACAGCGATCCCAGTCGCGATTCGGACGAATTGCGCGGCACGGATTGGCGAGCCGTCCGCGAATCCGACTCCTGGTCGGATTGAGTGGACTTCTGTTGTTCACGTTACTCTGCGGCGGAGCTCTTGCCTACTACGGGACCGACACCAATCTTGCCGTCGGTTACAGTCCAATTCAGCCCATCGAATTCAGTCACAAACTCCACGCGGGCGATCTTGGTCTCGATTGTCGGTTCTGTCACTTCACTGTCGAGCGTAGTGCTTTCGCTGCGCTGCCATCGAGTGAAGTTTGCATGAAATGCCATAGCAAGGTTCGCACCGACAGCGTCAAACTGCTAGCTGTACGCGCCACGTTCGCGGAGAACAGGCCCATTCAGTGGGTGCGCGTGCACAACCTTCCCGACTTTGTCTACTTTGATCACAGCGTGCATCTCTCCGCTGGCGTCGGGTGCTCTACTTGCCATGGTCGCATCGACCAGATGCAGCGCGTTGAACAAGTCCAATCACTGTCTATGGGCTGGTGTATCGACTGCCACCGCAATCCGGCACCCTCTCTGCGCAGCCCGTCGGAAGTGACCCAAATGAATTGGCATCCCGCTACAGCTCTATTCCCTGCCGCTCGAGTTTCGCGATCCGGCACTGGCCGCACCATCGATCCGCCAACGCACTGCTCCGGGTGCCACCGATGAAGCACAAATTGCCGCTGCACCCACGCGCGAATGGCGACACTGGCCCAATGTCGGATCAGACTCCAGGAACCGTGTCGCGGCGCGACGTATTGGCGGCATTGGCTACGATGACCGCGTTTGCAGCATTGCCATCCTGTCGGCGTCCCGAGCAAAAGGTCGTGCCTTACGTGCGTCAACCCGAGGATGTCGTGCCGGGTAATCCTTTGCATTTTGCTACGGCACTCTCAATAATGGGTACGGCCATCGGCGTAATCGTCGAAAGTCATGAAGGTCGCCCGACTAAGATTGAAGGCAACCCGCTGCACCCCGAGTCCCAAGGCGCGACATCGAGCTTCCTGCAAGCGTCGATATTGGACCTATATGATCCAGATCGAAGCCGTGGACCCAAGAAAGGGAACCAGACACAAACTTGGGACAACGTAGAATTGATGCTCTCGGATTTGGGCCAGACTCTCGAAAAGACTCGTGGTCAATCCCTGGCTATCATCACGGATTGCCACCGCTCGCCGACATTCTTGGCGGCAATTCACGAACTACGCAGGAACATGCCCGAAGCCCGAATCTTGCGCTATGAGCCTTTCGACGACTCTGCATCCCGGACCGGACTAAGACTGGCCTTTGGGCGCCCGTTAGAGGCCGTCTATCGCCTATCGGAGGCGGAAGTGATACTCGCCTTGGGTTCGGATTTCTTGGGCCTCGAGGGTAGCCCCATTCGCGCCGCACGCGAATGGGCACAGCGTCGCGCGCCCGAGCGCGGACCCATGAGTCGCCTATATGTGTGCGAGAGTTCGATGACGGTGACAGGTTCGAACGCTGATCATCGATTTCGCTGTGGGAGCGGCGAAATACTTGAAGTCTTGTGCGCCCTTGCTATCGAACTGCAGGCGCGTGAACTCGAACTGGGGGATGCCCTGACACGCGAAGTAGCTCGAATTGGCGAGAGCACCCGCAGCGGCCCGTGGTCCAAGCGAGTAACGGCTATCGCGAACGATTTGCTATCGAGACGGGGCCGCTCGCTAATTATTCCCGGATGTCGCCAACCGGAGATCGTTCACGCGCTTGCGCACGCCTTGAATCGCGCATTGGGCAATGTGGGGATCACCGTCAACTACGTAAAACCCTTCGATGACGGTGATGCGGGAGCGCCCGCACTGAATGATCTGGTTCGAAGTATGATGACAGGAGCGACGGACACCGTGTTGATGTTCGGCGTGAACCCCGTGTACGATGCACCGGGCGATATTGCGTTTGCCGACGCACTCCGGCGAGTTTCGCTTTCGATTCACGTCGGCACCCATCCCGATGAAACCGCGGCAGCCAGCACCTGGCACATCAATCGCGCTCATCCCTTGGAATCTTGGGGTGACGCCATAAGCGCGGATGGCACAACCAGCCTGGTGCAACCTTTGATTGCGCCACTCTGGGAAGGGCGCACCGACGTGGAAATTCTACGTGCGCTCGTCGGTCAGCAAGGCAATGATTTCAATTGGGTTCAAGATACCTGGACTAAGCGATGGGGCAAAGCCAACTTCGAACGAAACTGGCGACGCGCATTGCACGACGGCATTATCGAAGGCACGTCGCAGTCGCCGGAAGAGGTTGTCCCGGGCTTCGATAACGTCGCCAAAGGGCTGAGTACAGTTGTATTTCGCACTGCGGCGCTCGTAGAGGCCGTGTTTGCGCCGGATGCGCATTGCTACGACGGTCGATTTGCGAACAATCCTTGGATGCAAGAACTGCCCGATTCCATTACTAAACTCACCTGGGGCAACGCCGCCTGGATCTCGAAGGCAATCGCCAAAAGCAAAGATCTCCGCGATGGTGACATTGTCAGCATAACCGCCGTGGGACGCCAAATTCAGTTGCCAGTCGTGGTCGTGCCAGGCCAAGCTGATAACACCGTAAGACTGACAATAGGTCAGGGCCGTATGCAGGGCGGCGCCACTACCCGTGGCGTCGGCGTAAATACGAACCCACTACGTCTTACGATGAGTCCGTACCAAAGCGAAGTCACGGCTCTTGAAAAAGTCGGCACCTCGGTTCGGCTGGCGCGCACTCAGGAACATTTCAACATGGAGGGTCGCCCTCTTGCGCTCGAGGAAGTGATCCAACCGGGCGCGCCAAGGGGTGGCACTCAATCGGGTAACTTGAACCCCGTTCCTTCGCGCCAAGACGGTTCCGTGTCGCTTCTACCCAAAACAAAAGACAAGCCGGGTCGGACCTGGGGCATGAGCATCGATCTAAGCAAATGCACGGGCTGTAATGCGTGCATGGTCGCCTGCCAGGCGGAAAACAACGTGGCCGTGGTTGGGATTGACGGAATCAGGCGTAAGCGCGAAATGCACTGGTTACGCATCGACCGCTACTTTACGGGGCCCAGCGAAGAACCAACCACCGTTGCGCAGCCGATTGTGTGCCAGCAATGTGAAAATGCTCCGTGCGAATCCGTATGCCCGGTGGGTGCAACCGCGCATAGCCCCGACGGCCTCAACGACATGGTGTACAACCGCTGCGTCGGGTCCAGGTACTGCGCCAACAATTGTCCATTCAAGGTGAGGCGTTTTAACTACTTCGAATACTGGGGAACGGTGTCCGCGCCTCGCCAGATGCAGCTCAACCCCGATGTTACCGTGCGCTCGCGCGGCGTGATGGAAAAGTGCACATTTTGCGTCCAGCGCATCAATAGCGCCAAGATTGATCAGAAGAAACGTAATAGTGCGCGGATTGCCGACGGAACGATTGTGACCGCCTGTGAACAGGCTTGTCCGACGGGCGCAATCACATTTGGCGACCTGTCCGACCCAACTAGCCATGTTGCGCAAGTCGTCTCTGCACACCGCAGCTATCGATTGCTCGACGAGCTCAGCCTAGAACCACACGTCTACTACCTAAGCAAAATCCGCAATCCGAACCCGGAACTGGCGACATGACAGTATCGCAAGAAACCGCCTTATTGGCTGACGGAGCCACGCCGTCAGTCCGACGAGACCCTGGTTTGCAGAGCGATCCGAGCCTCAGACAGATCACCGAGCGGGTGAGCGAAATTGTCGAACGCCCCGCTTCCCGATCATGGCTGCTGCTCTTCGGTCTCGTGCTCGGCTTATTCTTGATGCTGACGGGCTCACTCACGCGTTTGGTCAGTACCGGCATCGGCGTATGGGGCAACAATCAGTCGGTCGCCTGGGCTTGGGACATCGCGGGGTTCGTGTTCTGGATCGGAATTGGTCACGCCGGCACATTGATCAGTGCGGTTCTCTATCTGTTCCGCCAGCGGTGGCGGACGATGGTCAGTCGCGCCGCCGAAGCGATAACGCTGTTCGCGGTAATTACGGCGGCTGTCTACCCAGTTTTTCATATGGGTCGCGTGTGGCTCGCCTATTGGCTTTTCCCTGTGCCCAATCAAATGCAGGTCTGGCCCAATTTCAAGAGCCCGCTCGTTTGGGACGTGTTCGCGGTCTCCTCTTATTTCCTCGTGAGCGCGATGTTCTGGTACTTGGGGTTGGTACCGGATCTGGCCACTTTGCGCGATCGGGCGGTAACACCTGGCCGGCGCAGGCTGCTCGAATTTCTGTCGCTGGGTTGGCGTGGTTCACAACGTCACTATAAGCATTACGAGAAAGCATACCTAATCCTCGCTGGTCTAGCCACGCCACTCGTCATTAGTGTGCACACGGTTGTGTCTTTCGATTTTGCGGTATCGAACGTGCCCGGTTGGCATAGCACACTCTTTCCGCCCTATTTCGTGGCTGGCGCAATATTCAGCGGCTCGGCAATGGTGGTTACGCTGATGGTGTTCGCTCGCAAGGCGCTGCGCCTGAAGGATTTCATAACGGTCGGTCACCTCGAGGCTATGAACAAAATTGTCCTGGCCACCGGTTGCATGTTGGCATACTCGTACGCAGTTGAATTCTTCCTGGCGCTGCAAAGTGGCGACCGTTACGAATCTGCCACGATCCTCGGTCGCATGACGGGTCCGTATGCCTGGGCTTGCTGGCTGATGCTGGGATGCAACGCGTTGTTGCCTCAGCTTTATTGGTCACGCCGCGTTCGAACTCATATTCCTACGATGTTGCTTATTAGCATTCTGATCAATGTGGGCATGTGGTTAGAGCGCTTTGTTATCATCGTCACGGGTCAGCACCGCAGCTTTTTGCCGTCCACTTGGTTCGATTTTCATCCGACACTGGTAGACGCCTCGACATTTCTTGGCACCTTTGGCCTATTTCTGACCTTGTTCGTGCTGTTCGTGCGCTTCGTGCCCATTTTATCGATGAGTGAAGTCAAAGGGCTCTCACCCGAATCAACCGAGACCCACAGGGGGCGACCGGCGGCGATTCACCGCCTACCCATGCACGAAGTGTCGAATTTGCATCGTCGAGAGGCGCCTATTTTATTGCTCGGTGGTTTTATGGACGAGACCTCGGCTTCAAACGCTTGTCGCAGGCTTGTTCGCGCCGGGCTTCGTAAAATAGACGCACATGCGCCCTATCCCGCGCATGATTTGACCCGGGCGCTGCCGATGCGGCCCTCTCCCCTGCCCTGGATTGCCTTGGGCAGCGGGCTTTTCGGCGGCACTTGCGCTTTTCTTGCTCAGCTCTGGATAGAGACTCGGGGCTACCCGATGCAAATTGGCGGCAANNACTTTCGAGGTAACGATACTCTGCGCTGCACTCGGCTGTTTCTTCGGGCTGTGGCTGCTATGCGGACTGCCGAGCCGTTCATATCCCGCGCTGCGACGTCGAGAATTCGAAGCCGCCACGGATGACCAATTCTTTATTAGCATCGGCGGCGATGATCCGAAATGCGCCGAGGCGGCCGCCATCCTTCGAGGAGCTGGTGCCCATGACATCATCGAGGTCAGCGCATGACACACCGTTACTTGCCCGCCGAGGAAAATCCGAAGGCTGCGCGGTCGCTCTGCCTTCTCTTCGCGCTTTTCATGGGTGCCGTAGCATGCCGGGGCAAAACGAGCACCAGGCCGCCGATACGCCCAATCCGCGACATGGCATCGCAGGCACATCTCTTGCCACAAGCATCCTTACTGAGCGCGCGCAATGGCGCAAGCATGCAACCGCTTGTGCAGGGAGTCGTGGCGAGAGAAGACGTCG
>PMCK01000576.1 GCA_003154095.1 Myxococcales bacterium
GTGCGCCGGCACGCGGTGGTTTCGTCATGCCGCCAGGACCCCTGCCCACAACGAGCCGGACCGAAAGAACCCCTTCAAACCGGTGGCTTCCAATTGGCTCGCAGAACACCGATCAAAGCTGGCTAAAGCGGGGCCACGATTGACAAAAATAGGGAGTTCCGCTAGGGCGAGGGCTTCACATTGAAGCTAATCATTCAAATCCCCAGCTACAATGAAAGCCAGCACCTTGCGGCGACGGTTGCTGACTTGCCGCGCAGCATACAAGGGATAGATTGCATCGAAGTACTCGTGGTTGACGATGGTAGTACCGACGGCACTAGCGTCGTTGCACGCGACGCGGGGGTTCACCATATCGCACGAGTGCCGCGCAACCGCGGGCTCGCCCGCGCTTTTGCGACTGGCCTTGACGCTTGTATCCGCCTGGGTGCTGACATCATCGTCAATACCGACGCGGACAATCAGTATCGCGCCGCAGATATAGCGCGGTTGGTGGAGCCCATCCTGAGGGGCGAAGCAGATCTGGTAGTCGGCGATCGAAAGACCGACGAGCTTTCCCACTTTTCATTTACCAAACGCCTGTTGCAGCGCTGGGGCACAGGGCTCGTTCGGCATGCCTCCGCGAGCGATGTCGCCGACTCGACGAGTGGCTTTCGGGCAATGACGCGCAATGCGGCCGCACACCTCTTCGTCCACAGTGGGTTTACGTATACGCTAGAGACACTGATTCAGGCAGGTCGCGTGGGTCTCGTGATTCGAAACGTGCCCGTTGGGACGAATCCAAGCACGCGTCAATCGCGGCTCTTCCGCTCGATACCAGACTATTTGCGGCGTGCCGGCCCGGTTATTTTTCGCGCTTATGCGATGTATAGACCCGTGCAAACCTTCGCTTCGCTGGCTACCGTTCTATTGATGCTCGGCGTCGCGGGCATCGCGCGGTTCTTCTACTCTTGGGTTCGCAATCCAGCCTATAGTGGCCATACGCAATCGCTAGTCGTCGGGGTGGGTTGCATGATTCTCGCCTTTCTCGTCGGGCTCATGACGCTCTTGAGCGAACTATTGGCGGCCAATCGTCGATTGCTGGAGGAAATATTGCGTCGATTGCGCTTGCTCGACGCCAATTCGGCCTCGCTCGATGAAGGACAATCGGCTCCTCGTGTTGAATCGACCGGGGCATCCCCTTGGCGGCCGCCGGCGTCCCCATGAATTTGCAAGCGTCACCCACGATTGTTGGCAATGTCTACGACAAGTACGCAACTAGCAACCCGATTGTGCGCTGGTTGATGCAAGGTTTCTTAAATGCGGTCTCAGAGCTTTATCTGTCCGTGCGTCCGAGACGGGTGCTCGAAGTGGGTTGTGGAGAAGGTCATCTTTCGCAACATCTGATCAAACTTGCTCACACTCCGGAGGCCTTTCACGCGTGTGATTTGAGTCTTACGCACCTTGCATCCGGGCTCGATGAACGACTAATCTTTTGTGAAGCCGACATTTACAAGTTGCCATTCGAGGGTAGCAGGTTCGATCTCGTTATTTGCTGCGAAGTGCTAGAGCACCTCGAGTGTCCCGAACGGGGCCTGGCGGAGGTCTGTCGCGTGTCAAAGGATGCGGTTTTGGTAAGCACCCCGCGCGAGCCTCTTTGGCGGTGCCTCAACCTACTACGCGGCAAGTACTGGAGTGATTGGGGAAACACGCCGGGCCACGTGCAGCACTTCAGTGAGTCTGGTCTTCAGAGCTTCCTAGGTAGCCGGTTCGATATTCGCGAAATCCGATCGCCCTTGCCCTGGACCGTGATCCTTGGTCACCTACGTTGCCGGCCAACGCCTCCCTTTAATGATACCCATCAGCGACCTTAAGGCGTCAGACTCGTTGGTCTTGGCTCAAGTTTTTCGGAAAAGCCGTTGTCTGGGTCGGGCCCCAGACAACCCACGCAATGAAAACGACGGAACGGACGTGTGGGTAAGAAGTGAAATTCTAACGAGCGGGCTGCCGACGTCTCAATGTGGAAATGCAAGACCAACGGTTCCGGTTGGAAAGGGTATTCATCAAAGTGACTGGGCCGGGATGGTAACGGGAGGGTAAATCTGGGTGCTTCTCGTGTCGGTCAATCGCTCTGGAAATATCCTGCAGAACGGCCCATTCACGACGTCTGCTACCCGGCTTCGCGACAGCCCTGGACCGTCCACCGTTGCCACTGTCGGCTTCCCCGCTAAATTGACTGAGGGTGATTGGGCCTCTGTATCCTCTTGATTCATTTCGAAAGTGTAAAAAGTACCTCGCCTTACTGGCGATTGGCGCAACCATTCTAGCCAGGTATGAATCGGTAAAAGCACAGACCGCCGCACCCAACTCCAACTTGGCAGCTCCCGTGCGATTGGAATACCTCGTACCGGAGGAGTGTGCCGGGCAGAGCCACTTCGTTGACCGAGTGCGAAGTCGCTCCGAGCGTATTCAATTCGAGCCGAGCGCCCCAAAGCGGTTAGCCGTAACGATTCAAGGTCGCGAAAATACATGGACGGGGCGCGTCTCCTTTGTCGAAAATAATCAGGAGCCACTATCCCGGGAAATCACGGCCCAAAGTTGCGACGAAGTCATCGATGGACTTGCATTGGTGACGGTCATGGTGCTCGACCCTGATGCGATGCAGCATCCAAGTTCAGGATCCAGCCCACCAAAGCCTCGGTCGGCTCCAGGCCCCGTTGCGGTGAATGAGGTCTACCTTGCACTCTGCCCGTACGCGGCGCGTTACCGTGACTTGCGCGCTTACCCCTGTGCGGCAGGAGGCTACGGAACATTGACCGCTGAAGGTGCGAGAACTTTTGTACCACAGACCCAAACGCGGACTTGGGCTGAAGCGGACCTCGAAGTCGAATTTGCCTGGAATCCAATTGGGCACCTTGAGCTGCTTTTTACTCCAGCTGCTGCGCTACCGCTCAAGAGATACTCATTTAGCTTCAAACCATACGATTTTCATACCGTTCCCCCGGTAATCCTTCGCGGAGTCGCTGGTCTAGGGCTACAATTCGAGTGATCGGTTAAGCATGCTTCCTGCATTAGGCTTGAGGAGACTCGAGAATCAGACTCCGACAACGGAGACCGAGCCCAGGTCTGTCGTACGGGTCTCGAATGGAGGAAGAAGAAGGCTCGAGCAGATATTCAGCGAAAACCATGAGTTCGTTTGGCGGCTGCTGCGCCGCCTTGGGTTGAATCGAGAGCGTGCTGCCGACATGACACAACAAGCATTTCTAATTGCCGCCGAGCGCTTGGACGGCATCAAACTTGGCAGCGAAAGGGCCTTTCTATTCGGGACTGCGCTCCGTCTTGCCAGAACCGCATCACGCATTGACCGTCGCTGGGTCTACGGAGAGGACCAAGATCTGAGAGTGAAATCGGGTTTGGGAACAGAAGAACTCGCAGATCATCACCGGGGAATCGAACTGCTGGACCGTGTCCTTGCGACAATGCCGCACGATCTCGTAACAGTGTTCACATTGTTCGAGCTCGAGGGATTGTCCGCACCCGAGGTTGCTCGCCTGCTGGGAATTCCCATCGGCACTGCCGCATCTCGATTGAGAAGGGCGCGCGAAGTATTCCGAGCAACAGTCGCCAAATTTCGAAGAGCCTCGCTTCGTGGAGTACCATCGTGACAGGAATTCGGCGGTTGTTGGATGGCGGCGAAATCAACGCGTTCGAACGTTGGCTCGTGCAAAGTGCAGCAGATGAGCGTCCCGGTTCAATCTTGTCGGCGCAGATACGAACGGGTTTGGGCCTGTCGGCAGTATCGTTGGGAACACGAGTATCGAGCATTTCCAGTCTGAAACTGACATTGCTGGCGGTTACGCTCGGGACTCTGATGGGCGTGCACAGTTCAGAGAATGGGCTTCAGCAAGAAGCGTCGGGGTCGAGTTCCCACGCGTCCCAACCAGCCTTTGACCCCCTACGAAACCCAACGGCGCCCTCCCAGGATATTGCTGCGACGATTGGGTTGCCTGCGAGTGGTGAACAAGGTGAGCAGGCAGCGCCGGTGCGACGGGAGTCGACTCTGTCGCCAAGAGACGACAAGGCCACGCATCCGAGAGAGCGCGCACAGCCTGTTGAACGCAGTCGAGGCACGAGTGGACCGGATCTGCGCGAGGANNGCGAGCTCGATGGCGAAGCAATTCGTCGAAAGTAACCCGAACAGTCCCTACGTCGGTCACGCCACCCGGATTGCCAAAAGCTCCAAGTCCTCCGATACACCTTGATTGTCTGCACCCGCAATCATTGACCCCAATGTCCGACCTTTCGCGTCTATCGGTCCAAGCAGCTAGTTTCTAGGCGAGGGACTAATGGCAGTGAACCGTCCTTGCACTCGTCCCTCATGCGTCAAAAGGCGGTGTTGCGCTTGGGGGTTGACCTTGGCCAGTGTGTTTGGTGGTTGCTCTAAAGTCGAGAACGTTCAATTGGGGCGCGAGAGCCCACCATTTGGACCCTTTGGCCCCGCCCGCTCGCTCACCGAACTCGGTGAACCCAGCCAAAATCCAACTCTCACGGGCGACCTACTAGAAATTTATATTACATCCGATCGGACCGGCAGCCTTGGAAACAACGATACCTGGGTTGCCAAAAGAGCTAGCATCGACGAACCGTTTGGCGAACCCCAACTTGCACCCAACGTGAACTCGACAAACGAGGAATCGAGCCCCGCAATTTCCGTGGATGGGCTCACTCTTTGGTTTGCATCCGATCGATCGGGCGGAGCGGGGCGCATGGATATTTGGGTATCCACTCGTCCTGATCGAAAATCCGATTGGACCGAACCAACGCCAGTGACGGAGCTCAATACGTCGGGGTATGAAATCCCGCGACCATTAGGCAACCATGGTCTTCAAATGCCGATATCTTCCCACGGCTCGAACGAGAATTACCAATTGCTTATAGCGAATCGCCCGTCCGTTGATGCGCAATGGTCGGCGCCGGCACTAATTGCAGAATTGGCCAACCCATCTGAACTGCGCGTGGACGGGTTTTTGACCGACGACGGCACTATGTTGCTCTTCAACGCGGAGCAGCCAGACAACGCGCATAGCGATATCGAACGCACCTGGCGCCTAACCAGCGCCGAGCCGTTTGCGCCGCCCGTATCTGTTGGAGGTGACCTTAATTCCACGGCCCTCAATCGGGACCCTTGGCTCAGCCCCGACGGCAATCACTTCTTCTTTTCGTCCGACCGAGGCGGCAGCATCATGGTGTATGAAGCCGATGCCGACCACGATCAGTAAGTGGATTGGCGTTACCGGCCCTGCAAGTCGAATTGTTCGAGATGATACTCCCGCCGCGCCACGAATTCGATGCGACGTAGGTACCGCCGCTCCGCCTCTTGAACCGAAGCCTTCTCTTCCATTTGGAGTAAATCTACGACGGCAGGATGGGCGTTGACCACAACGCTATAGCCCTTCAGATTGTGCCGCTCGCGACGTATTTGTCGCAGAATCTCATAGGCAACGGTGGTTCGCGATTGAATTTGACCGGTACCATCGCAGTAAAAACAAGGCTCATGGAGCATGCGAGTCAAGCTCTCTCGCGTGCGTTTGCGAGTCATCTCGATCAGGCCAAGTTCGCTGATACGGTTGATTGTGGTCTTGGCTTTGTCCCGGGCAAGCGCCTGCTCGAGGGCTCTCCAGACTGCTTCTCGATTGGACGATTGATCCATGTCGATCAAATCCAATATGACGAGGCCGCCGATGTTTCGTAGACGTAATTGATACGCAATCTCCGCGACCGCTTCCAGATTGGTCTTGAGCGCTGTTTCCTCGAGATCCTTGCTCCCCTTGCCCACGTACCGTCCCGTGTTAACGTCAATTGCCGCCAGGGCCTCTGCCTGATCGATGACCAGGTAACCACCGCTCGCCAGCGGAACCTTTCGTCCTAGGGCTCGTCCAATTTCGTCTTCGATTCCGTAGGCGTCGAAAATGGGCTCGTCCCCAGTGTAAAGTTCGATGTCCTGAACACGAGCAGGCAGAAACATTTCGACGAATCGCACGAGGCGCGCGTGTTGTTCGCGATCGTCGATTATGATTCGTTCCACTGAATCCGTGAAAAGATCACGTGCAGTTTTTAGTACCAAGTCGAGCTCGGAGTATAGCGTGGCGGGTGCCTTGGCCCCTTGCTTGTTACGCGACACTTCCTTCCACAACGCGATTAAATATCCAATGTCGGTCTTGAGGTTCTTCTTGGTCAATCCCTCGGCTACGGTGCGAACAATTAGTCCCCCTGTTTCGGGTTTGAGCGACTCCATCACTTGGCGGAGGCGCTGGCGTTCCTTCGCCGAACCAATCCGCTTGGAAATCCCAATGTGATCCACCGTTGGTAGATAGACGACGTGGCGACCCGGCAGCGCGACGTGGCTCGTCACGCGAGCCCCCTTTGTCCCGATAGGCTCCTTGGATACCTGTACGATTACCTCATCGCCTTCCTTGACGACTTCGGTAATTGGGATTGCACGTGATGTGCGCGATGCCATGATCCGATTGCGGCGATCACGCCCAACATCACGCGAGCCCGGGCGTGCTGCAATGCGTGCCGTGGAAGGCTTACGTGCGTCAGAAGGCTTCTCGTCGCGTTGTCGTCCGTTGTTCCGACCGCGACGACGGCGCTTTCGATTGCGATTCTCCGGTGCGGCAGCGGATCGCGCTTGCGTCGGAATCGGAGATAACTCGCTGTTGTCGTCGGATTTCTCGTCTTCAGTTGGGAGGTCGTTGTCAGTGTTGGAGGACTCGGCTATCGCGAGAAGGTCGCCCCCCTCGTCCGGAGTTGCAACCTCCTGAACCAGGTTTGCGTCGCTAGGTGATGAATCGATATCGGCATCGGCATCGGCATCGGCATCGTCGGAATCGAGGTTGTCGACCTGGCCCGATTGCGCTTCCGCGTTGCCCTCTTCGTCATCATCCATTCCCGCGTTGGGTCCAAATATTGGCCCGTCATCGGCCTTGAAAGCCGGACCCACCTCACGGTGTCCGTCCTTATCCAAATAGGCTTCAAAGTCGTCGGGGCGAATCAGGTCCTCGACATGAAGGAACGCGGCGCGTTCCATACCGACGTCAATGAATGCCGCCTGCATCCCAGGCAGTACTCGAGTCACTCGCCCGAGAATGATGTTGCCAACGCTACCGCGGACAGCAGCGCGCTCTACGTGCAATTCGGCGATAACGCCGTTTTCAATAAGGCAAACACGAGTTTCTCGAATGTCGCAATTGATAACAAGAGTGTTTCGGGCCATGTGCTCCGCATAGGGCAGGGCGTCTACTCGCCATGCAGCCATCGTGCCCTCGGGCTCCTCGACCATTCACGATTCTGGACGGGAGGAGCAGCCAACAGGAGGGCGAAGCCGCAAGCGGGAGTGGACGCAGGAAGGTCATGCTTCGATATACGGAAAGTAGTTGAACTTCCCCTGGCGTGCCAGCTCGATTGACCCCGGGCGCCCGGCTAATGCATGCTTGGGTGGTGCCCAAATCCTTTCTGGTCATCGATATCGAGACGATACTCGACCCGGCTTTGCCCATCGAGGAGTCCAGCGAAGCCGAACGACTGCCGGCCCCACCGCACCACAAGGTCGTAGTAGTTGGTGCACTCTGGCTGGATGAGGGTCATAGGCCTCGCAAGCTTGGAGTCCTGGGTGAATCTAAGGAGGAGCCTGAAATACTCATTGATTTCGCTAAGTTCATTGAGGACCGGCGACCCACGATTGTCACCTGGAATGGCCGCGGATTTGATATGCCTGTAATTGCTGCCAGGTGCCTGAGGCATGGCATCACGCTGCGGCACTATTATTCCAGTAGAGACGTCAGGTATCGTTTTTCACCTGAGGGCCACTTGGACCTGATGGACTATATCGCCGACTTCGGGGCCGCCAAACCTTCGAAATTGGACATTGTCGCTAAGTTGATCGGAATGCCAGGCAAAGTGGGCGTCGCGGGGAAAGACGTGGGCCCCATGGTTCACGCCGGCAAAATCCAGGAAGTTCGCAACTACTGTCTTTGCGATGTCGTTCAAACGGCCGCAATACTTTTGAGGGTTGAATTGCTCAGGGGTGAGCTCGACAGGGAGCATTACCTCGGAGCGATGGGCGATCTGATATCCCTGGTTCGAAACGATGCGCGGGTTTCGGCCGTTGCGGCAGGTATCAACGAAGCCCGGCTCCTGCTCAGGGACGGCGGGCCGAGCGATTCACCAGAAGCAACCTTGGCTTAGGCTCCTCATTGGGCTTTGCGAATCGCCGCGGCCTTTGGTAATCAACCTGCGCCATGTTGATAATGTTGAAAAAAGCGCGTCGGCTGCGAGATCGAAAGCGGTGCGCCCGGAAGAACGCAAAGCACCAGGCCAAGAACCGACAGCGACGACTACGGTTGGCGAAGGAAAACTAGGAATTGTTTCGAACGTCCTGCTAGCAACGCAACCTATCAATGGCTTGCGCTAGCTGGCCCGCGTCCGAAAATCGATTTTCTGGATTCTTGGCGAGGCAACGCAAAACTAGCGCGTCGACTTCTGGCGAAATCTCGAGCCCGGGTATATCCCTCAAAGATTGTGGCGGAGTGTTGACGTGCGCGAGCAGCAACTCCGTAGCGTTCGCGCTTTGAAATGGCGGGTGCCCCGCCAGCATGCAGTATATGACGGCACCCATTCCATAGACGTCCGAACGTGGGTCCATCGGGCGTCCGTTGGCGGCTTCGGGTGACATGTATGTGGGCGTTCCGAAAATCGCACCCGTGCGAGTCAGCGACACGTTTGCCGCTTCATGGGATAACTTGGCAATCCCAAAATCCAACACTTTCACGAAGTCTGGCTCGCCTCCTGCCTGGGTAACGAACACATTTTCGGGCTTCACATCGCGATGTACGATTCCCTGTGAATGCGCTTCGGCGAGCGCGCGCGTGGCTTGGTGAGCAATGTGCAGTGCGCGCGAAACGTCAAGTCGCTCGGATGATCTGACCAATTCGAATAATGTCTGGCCCTCCAATAGCTCCATTGCATAGTACCAAATGCCGTCCTCTGTGACGCCGTAGTCAAATACGCGCACTGTGTTCGGATGCGTTAGCCGGCACATGGCGGCGACTTCCTGCTCGAAGCGCTGTACCACTTCAGGCTTGGCATCCTGATCGGGCCTCAAGATTTTGAGTGCGACATTTCCTTGCAGACCACTGTGATATGCTTCCCAGACCTCACCCATCCCACCCCGCCCGATGCTTTTCTTGAGTCGGTACTTTCCGATATTGCGCGTCTCGAAGAGTTGCCGCCGGATTGCCCAAGCGCCATGCCCACCCCAGACACACATGGCTCCCGATATCAGCGAGACGAGAACATTCTGTATGAATATGCTGTAGTCATTCTTGTCAGCAAATTGTGCGTCCACTTCAGGCAGAAACAGACGCGCAGTCAGCATGAACAGCGGGTACACGCCCAGGGGAACTCCGACGATGAGCAAGCCCCTTTGCCAAGGTGCTGCCAACGCGGAAGCCCGTGCAATCAGAGCTACGATTACCCCTGTGACGTACCGACTCGATATGCCTCCGTACTCAATGCACATGAGGCAAATTCCAGCTTGCACAATGGAGAATGTACCTATATCCAGTATTAGAAATGACTTCCGCGTGAAGCCTTTCGGGTTCCGCAATCTCCACAATGCAAAACCAATTGGGATCAATCCCCCAACGCGCACGCCCCAATAGATCGATAGCCTGCCGCTTCCCCCAACGTAAGCTACCATCCAATCCTGAAGCGCGAACACCAACCAGGCGATGGCGCCAATCAGACTGAGCCAGCGCAGACGTAAGACGTCACTGACCAGTTCCTCATGCTCAATCCGCTTCTTCTGATCGAGAGCAGTCTTCGTTGCCGAGCGGGTAGAGGCCTGAGCGCCCGTTGGAAAGGAGTCGAATGACTCGGATGCCAACCTAGGGCCTGCCGCGCCTGGACTATTCTCCGTATTCAGAGGCTCCATTTCAAATCCAAGTCTATAGACCCCACGGCGAAAAGATCATGGTGATTGCGACAAGTTTTTAGTACCATGAACTTCGCGGCCGATCGCGTGGAACACACGGAATCGCATAGATTCCATATCGATTTGCCAATTTCCAAGATTTGACGGCCAAAGGTACCCACCGAGACCCCCGATTTGGCCAGCACTCTGAGCGAATTTCACGATGTCCGAATTATTGCTGCCAAATCAACGGTTACGAGCCATGCCCATCGCGCGACCAGCGCATGTTATCCTTGTGCAGCCGGAAATACCTCCCAACACCGGAAATATTGCAAGGCTTTGTGCGGCGACAGGCTGCGCCTTGCATCTTGTCAAGCCACTGGGTTTTCGCATCGATGAGCACGCAGTAAGGCGTGCAGGGCTCGACTACTGGCCCTTGGTAGAACTATATGTTCATGACGACCTGGATACGGCAGAATCGATGGTCGCTGCGCTAGGTCTTACCGACCATGGCAGACATTCACAATCGTGGCTATTCAGTGGTCGCGCTCAGCGCAATGTATACGACGTGCACATGCGTCTGGGTGATGCTCTCATCTTCGGGAAAGAAAGCGTTGGCCTAGACGAGACCCTGCTTTTAGCACGCGCTTCCAATGCAGTGGCGATTCCTACATGTGGTCCGGTGCGCAGCTTGAATCTGTCCAATTCGGTGGCCATTGCAGTCTATGAGTCACTTCGGCAAAATGCGCTTATGACGAATTGTGCACCGGGAGCGGCGCATCCGTCTTGAATGCCCGCGCTAACGTTTGAAGAATTTGCTCAACATTCCACCCTTGGGGGTAGGATTTTGGGATTTTCGACTATTGGGACTGGGGGTAGTCGACGTGCGCGCTGGATGATGTGGATCGGAAGGACGTCGGGAACCGACTGGGGGTGGGGAACTCGACCGCAAGCCGTTTCCCCGTAGTGGCGGTGACGATTCCTGCCCCTTTCGACGCATTTCCCAGATCCGCAGTTCCCTCAATGCGTCAATGTGATGAGGATTCTTTGACACCACGAATCTATAGTCTGCGAGTGCTTCGCGATGCCGGCCTAGACGTGACAACACCTGCGCCCGGTAGAAGCGGTTCTTCTCATTTTCGGGCCCCATTTTCACGGCCAGATTGAGCCTGTCCAAAATCTGGGGTAGCTGCGTCTCGGAATTGGGTTTGTTCGCCTGAATCCAAGCGAGTAAGGCCAGATAATCCGACTGTTCCGGATCATCGTCGTGCGCGCGCTTGGCTTCAAGTTCAGCAGCCGCAAACATTCTCTTCTTGAAGAGGACTTCAGCCTTTTGAAAACTCGTAGCGGCATGCACTACGAGCTGAATCCGATCTTGTTCGTCGTCGCTGGCTGTCAGCCCGCGCGCTAATTGTCGGTCGTATTCGGTGCGTCGGTTAGGGTCAGTCAGGGTTTGTTGCGCGTCCGTAAGCCGCGAAAAGATGCGCGACCCCGTATCGCGAAGATCAGCCAAGTCTGGGCCTAACTTGTCCGGGTGCAGTTGTTTTGCCAGCTGAAAGAACGCAGCCTGAATTTGCTCGGTGTTCGCACTCCGTTCGATTCCAAGCAGTTGATAGTAGTCGAGTTGCTCATATGAAGCGGCCAGGCTTTTTAGGGCTCGTCGTTTCTCGATTGCTTCAGGGGTTTGCGTTTGATTCTCCGCGCCTATTGCCGAACTCTGAATAATCGCCTTCTTATTGGCTGCAACGGACGAGATTACAGAAGTCGTTCCAATTGTTTCAGGTCTTGAGGGACGAGCTTTGCGTTGTTCTAGTAACTCATGAATACCTTCGTAGTGCGCCCCGACTCCCATGGGATCGGCACTGCTACCCAGTTCGAATTGTCGTGTCAATGCCAGCGCGTAAATCGCTCGATGCAGTACGGGTGCCGGAAGAATATTAAGCCGCTTCAACTCGGGAACCGTCTGCGGTCGAGCCTTCAAGGCGTCGAGTAGGGCCCGTTCGGCGGCGCCAAATCCAAATTTTTCGAGCACGGCTCTCGGATGAATACGCATCGCCTGCGATTCGAATCGCCCAACTAGATTGTTGAGCGACGAAGACTCTTCCATTGCAAGGGCCAGCTGCCAGATTGCGTGCAATGGCGAAATGGGCGTACCTGCGCCCGCAAAGCGGGCCAGAAAGTCCCGACCTTCGTACAAGCCGTAGACGGAAGTTGGCTCAAGCGAGCAAGCCCATAACAACTTGTGCAACATCTGTTGACGTAGTCCGCGCATGATTACATCCGCGTTCAAGACGCCAGATTCGGTCAGGTACTCCCCATGCAGTTTGCCAGCCGCGGCCGCCTCCTCAAACGACTTTTCACTGGTCTGTTCGTCGAACCAACCGAGCTTGACCAAGACGGAACCAAACCTTTCGACAGGTTCCGCAATCCTAAGTTTTGTCGGTATTCCCCGATCCAGGAGTAGCGCACTGCGCTCTCCAGTTGGCGTTTCAATAACCAAAGTGCCCGACATCTCGTGTTCCAAAGCGGAAACGAGAAGGTGTAGGACTGGGCTCTTTTCTAACGTACCCGTGGCTGACGGCGTCAGATTTGTCATTGAACGACGCTAAGACGTTAGCAGAATAACGCTGGCTCGGGGAGTTCTTCCCACACAGCACCATTACGTGGATTGCCTCGCTCGAGACATCGCGAAAGGCGCAACCAGGCACTCCGCAATGTCAAGTACTGCCTGCCCAAATAGCTGGTCCGGTTCCTCCGGAATGTCCGTCTCGGTTTCTTCCCAACCGGTGACACAGGCGGTGTTCCTAGACGCCACGACCGATCGGCCTGATTCGCATTCCCCACGCTCTGCACATCGTGTGGTCGCCGCCCCCACCGAAATGTCAGCATCGGCGAAGGAAAGGCGGCTCGAGGTTGAGCGGCATGAGAGAGCGCGCGCTCGCCCTTGTCTTCGGCAATGGCAGTCAAGATGCGCAAACACAACTGGCCGGCCATTAGGGGTATTGCGTATTGAGCCGAATTATCTTTGCGAGTCCCATAATGGGTCCCGTAGCGCGAGACGAAGCCTGAAATATCGGCAAATGATACTATTGGCATCTGGGTCGACCGGGACATCTTCCGGGTCTCCACTCGCGTCCGTTCATGGTCTGTCAATGACACGCTAGGGACTCCTAAATCAGTTCACGCGACCCCAGACGGAAGGAAAGAACTTTGAGCGCACGGCCCCAGTCTCCCCAGACACTTCCGCGCATTCCGGCTATCGGGGAACTTGTAAACGGAAAGTACCGCGTCGAGGGTATGGCGGGCGTCGGTGGTATGGGAATTGTGCTGTCGGCAAAGCATGAGGAGTTGGGGCACAGAGTCGCAATTAAAGTACTCGCGTCGGACGAGGAAACCAACAGTGACTCCGTCGAGCGCTTCTTGCGTGAAGGTCGAATAGTTGCGTCGCTACAAAGCGATCACGTTGTTCGAATTTATGACATCGGTAAACTCGAATCTGGCGTGCCCTACATGGTCATGGAGTTGCTTCGTGGTCAGGATCTCAGTACCTACTTGTCGACTTCCGGAACAATCGCTCCGGAACAAGCCGTGGACTGGATACTCCAGGCCATTAGCGCCATTGGTGAGGCACACGACTGCGGCATCATTCATCGTGATCTCAAGCCTGCGAACCTGTTTCTGACGCAGCGCAGTGATGGTACCGATTGTGTCAAAGTTCTGGACTTTGGAATCTCCAAACGGATTGCAGTAGCAGACCCTGCACAATATCAGGGCAGTTTGACGACGACGCGACAAGTCGTCGGGTCACCCGCGTACATGTCGCCCGAGCAAGTACGTAACGCTCGAGACATCGATCATCGTGTCGATATTTGGGCACTAGGCATGACACTTTACGAATTGTTGACGGGTCGGACCGCATTCGATGCCGACACTTTTCCCGCTGTTTGCGCTGCCATCGTTACTGATACGCCGCCGCCGTTGCGTGCGTTCGAAGCCGCAATACCCCAGCGCCTCGAACAGATTGTCCTAACGTGCCTCGAGAAGGATCCCACCAAACGTTTTGCGTCAGTATCCGCGCTGGCCAATGAGTTGCGTCCCTTCGGGTCGCCCATTGCTGCGAGCACGGCCCGCGCAATCCCGACTGTACCCAATTCAGCGGCGGCAAGCGGCGCGGATTCTTCAACGCTCATATCTCCACAGACGCCCAGTCAAAAACGCAAGAAGTTCTCTGCGAACGTTGTTGGCGGCGACGTAATATCCGATCGTACAATGAATTCTCTCGGGCTCGAATCCAAACAACTGACTGGCAGCCAGGTAGTTACGTTGCCGAGCTACACAGTCAAGCGACTCACCTGGTTGTTGCTTATCCTAACGGGCTTTTCGGCAATGGCGATCTGGAAGGTCAAGTTTTCTCGCCCGGTTGCGCAGGAGGCGACAGTCAAACCCCAAAAGAGCCCCGAATCTACCGTAGCGCACGAGAGATTTTCAATTGCCTTCGAGTCGACTCCTGCTGGAGCAAATGTTTGGGATGGAACCGAGTTAGTCGGTACTACCCCGTTTGCTCTTCAGCTGGATCGCGCGGGTGTGAGTGTGTCATTCAAGAAATTCGTTTTCAAACTGGACGGCTATGAGCCATTCGTCGCAATCCAGGGCGACTCGACACATAATGTCGTAATCAGGGCGACATTTAAGCAATTGGCGGCACCTTCCAGCGCGACGAGCCCCAATCCTTCTTCTCCGCAACGAAAAGCCTCGAGAATTACCGGCCTATCAAAATCAGGGTCCGCTCCGGCGAATCGTTTCCCCGCTACTACCGTTGACCCCCCGCCCACCGACATACGGTCGCAGCGCTAGCCCGCTACCCCGACGGCTATTGCCGTGCCCGACACAGCTTGGGCCAATAATCCGGGTAGGCCAATAGTGCACGCTATTCCACGCACTCTCGGGTAGCATGCGGGCTGCCAATCATGAGGCGCATTTCAATTGGCATACTAATTTTAGCCGCGATGAGTCTGGCTTGGCCGGCGTTCGCCGATGATCTTGCGGACGAAGCGGACCTACAATTCGAACTTGGTACAATCAGCTATCGACGAGGCGACTACCGAACGGCACTGGAGCATTTTCTGGCGTCCAACCGCTTAGTGCCCAACGCCAACGTCATCTACAATATTGCAAGAGCCTATGAACGACTCGGTCAATATCCCGAGGCGTATCGCGCTTTTGATTCTGCCCTAGCCTCGGAAACCAACGCCAACGCAAGAATCACAATTCAACAGGAACTCGATCGAATACGTCCACACGTTGCTCTGCTGGAGATAATTACGGATCCCCCCGGTGCAACTATCTATCTCAATCGAAAGGATCTCGGACCCCGTGGCAGTTCGCCACGAGTATTGGCAGTAACCCCGGGGACCTATCGTGTCATCGTCGAGTTGGCAGGCCATCACCCATTGGTCAAGGAATCGAATACCGTATCGAAGGGTTACACTTCGAAAATTAACTTGAAGCTGAGTCCATTACGCGGATGGGTCCATTTGGTTGGCGACTCGGGCACCACGGCGCAAGTCAAACTCCCGGATTCGGAGGTTGCGTGTAGATTGCCCTGTGATCTTAGCCTACCCGTGGGTGAGCAAAGACTCAGATTCTCCCGTCCAGGCTACGCCAATGGTGAAACTGTCATTGCCGTCGATGCGGGCCATGCACAACAATTTAGTCCACTCCTCGAACCCCTGGTAGGCAGTCTCGTTGTGAGGACGGACGAACCGGGAACACGCGTCGAAGTGGACGGCAGAATTGTCGGGTTTTCGCCGAGCATAACCCCAGTGAATGCAGGCAAGCATCAGGTAGTACTCTCGCTCAAGGGCTATCAGAAGGAAAAACGAGAAATTCAAGTCGAGCCTAATCGCGAAACGCGAATCGAGCTTGAGCTCACCCGGGACGACAGTGTCATTGCCGCTTCGCGGCGCAGCCAGCCTGTCGACGATGCGCCGAGTAGTGTCAGTCTGATTAGCCGAAATGAGATTACGGGCCTTGCCTACCCCACGCTCGCAGAAGCACTCAAAGGCAGACCTGGCGTATATTTCTCCGATGACCGGGCCTACGTTGGTATCGGGATTCGAGGGTTAGGACGCCTCGGCAGTTACGGTAACCGTGTTCTCGTGCTTCAGGACGGCATGGCGACTAACGATAATTGGATCGGTTCGGCGTACGTCGGTTACGACGCGATGACTGATCTCGGCGATGTCGATCGAGTGGAATTGGTGCGAGGTCCGGGTTCGGTCGTATACGGTACGTCTGCGTTTTCTGGCGTCGTCAACGTCGTCACCCGCGGTGTTACGCGAAACTCCGTCGAAACCGCGATCGACACCAGCTATGCAAATGTTGCACGGGTTCGCACGCGCGGTGACTGGGTACTAGGTCGAAACGCTACTTTGTGGACGAGCGTATCGGCGGCAAACAGTCAAGGGCTCGACTACTTCATTCCCGAATATTCCAATGTAACACCTCCCGGGGGCTCACCTGGAGTTGCGCGCGGTGTAGATGGTTTTCAAGCCGAAACCCTACGCGGTCGCCTCGAGTGGAAATGGTTCACGGCGTCATGGTTCTTGCATAATCACGACAAGCAATATCCAGGTGCACAATTCGTAACGATCTTCGGCGATCCTCGCGCAAAGCAACGAGACACCCGCGGATTCATCGAGCTTAAAGCCGAACCTTCCCTTTCACCGACTCTATCTTTTCTATCGCGCGTCTATCTCAACCGCTATACATTCTCAGGACAATATCCCCACGAGGCCTCAAACGGGGGGTTCGAGGTCGACACGTTCCACGGTCACTGGGCGGGCGTTGAGGAAAGATTTTCGTATCATCTAACGCCGCGCACGACACTAGCCCTTGGTGGTGAATTTCAATGGCACTTTGACGTAACCGAGGCCACGCATACAAACGAGGGCTACGTTCTTTATGATGTCGGCGGCAACTCCAAGCCATTTACGGTAGCTGCTTCATACATTTCTCTGGATGGCGAGATTACGCCGCGGACTCATGTGTCGTTAGGTACTCGCCTTGACCATTATTCAACATTTGGAAATTCCGCAAATCCGCGTCTTGCGATAATGGTAAAACCTTGGCAGAGCGGCAATTTCAAGTTTATCGCGGGCCGTGCGTTTAGGGCTCCCAGCGTCTACGAACTCTATTACAACGATGGGGGGGAGACTCAGGTAGCCAACCCGCAGCTAAAGCCGGAGGTAATATATTCAGCCGAAATCGAGTACAGTCACAGAATTACGCCAACCGTTGTGGCAACACTTTCCGGCTGGGGCAACACAATTCACAGTTTGATCGACGCGCAAGCCACATCCCTCCCCAGTAACGCCGCGCAATTCGTGAATACCCCCTTTCCCGTCGTTGTTGTCGGTACCGACGCGTCCATCAGGCGCGATTGGCGTCAGGGTTGGATGGTCGAGGCAAACTACGGCCTTCAGCGCGCGTCATTTCTAAAGAGCGAGTCAGTATCTGACCTTGTAACATTCGGACAGACCACCCAGCGCAGCCACGTTTCTAATGTTCCGAGCCAGAATATCGCGTTGCGTGCTTTCGCTCCTATATTAGACAAAAGGTTGCTCCTAGGTACACGCTGGACATTCATAGACCGACGCTGGACGCGTTACGACCCCAATAGTGGTGTAGAACAAAAGACCACGGATTCGGCAATCTTATGGGACATTGTACTGTCGGGAACGGAAGGCCGATCCGGAATTGGATACTACGCAGGCGTGTACAACCTTTTTGACTGGCGCTACTCGCTACCTGTCGGGTTCGAGTTCAAGCAAACGACGATGCCACAATTGGGGCGTTCCGTAGTAGCAGGCCTCAGTTGGCACCTCTAGTATGATCGCATCTCACGACCCGTACCAATCGCTGCGTTCGCGCGATTTTCGTTGGCTTCTGATTGGGACAACGTTTGCGTTCACAGCCGCACAAGTGCAAAGCCTCGTTCTCGGGTGGCAGGTCTACGAACGCACCCGCGATCCAATGTCACTCGGCTGGATCGGTCTATTCGAAGCGATTCCATTCCTCGGACTGTCACTGCCCGGAGGCTGGGCCGCGGATCACTGGGACCGTCGCGTACTCTGCATCATCGCCAGCGCGCTCTCTTTGCTTGGAGCAGTGCTATTGGTGTTTTTGGCTCAATCTACGAATAGTTCTACAGTTTGGCCCTACTACGCCATTCAATCGCTGGCCGGAGTGTCGCGAGCGCTATCACGGCCGGCTTCTCAAGCTCTCGGTACGGATATCATTCCTCGAGACGCCTACGGAAATGCCGCCACCTGGCGCAGCTCATGCTTTCATTTTTCAATGGTGGCAGGGCCTGCGCTGGGGGGATTGTTATTCGCGTTTGGCGGAGGCAACTTGGCATACGAGGTATTGGCGCTACTATATTTGGTCGGGCTAGTCGCACTGTACAAGGTGCGAGACCCTAACGTTCACACACGGAGTGCACCTGGCGAAAACAAGAGTCTCGTGGCGGGTGTACGATTTGTTTTTTCGAACTGCCTAATACTATCGGCGCTATC
>PMCK01000369.1 GCA_003154095.1 Myxococcales bacterium
CGAATCGTGATGGCTTCATCATTGCCACCCAGTTTATCGCCATTGACGACTTCGCCCCATTTGGATTCGGTTGTCACGTTTCCGTAATTGTCTTGTTCCCACTCGGTCAGCGTGATGCGCTCACCAGATGTATCTTTGCCTTCGATGTGCTCGACTTTTTCGCTACTCTTGAAGGCGTAGTGCACCTGGCGACCGTCGAGCGCAGTCTCAAGGTTGCGAGTCGTGTACCCATCGGTGCTGCGGCTGAAGATGAGTCCATTGGAATCGTGCTGTTCACTTGTCAGCGGCTGCCCACGCATAACCCGCGTGACAACGCCGGTATCAAAGGTGCCATCGTTCACCAAAGTGGGTGTTGAGCTGTCACCGTTTTCCGTTTGAATTCCGCGACCAAATCCCGCGAACGTGCGTTCGTTCGGGTCCCAAGTACCGTTGCGATAGTCGAAATCAGTCACGATTGCCGGATCGCCAAGTGCACTCTCCACGCGGACTTCGGAGACTACCGGCATGCCGATGTTCATGCGGGTGGTCCACGGGCTGCCGTCATCGCGGGAGCGCGCGGCTCCGAGTGCCGCAGCAGCATAAGAAATGCGCGTCACCTTGCCCAGGCCATTGTCGATGGTCTTGAGCAACCCGGCACGGCCATTGGGGAACAGTTCCAGGTATTGCCAAGCCTGGGAAGCGGAACCCGAAACATCGATCCAAACGATGTCGGTCGAACCTGACCCATTCATGTCGGCGAATTCGACTTGAGTTGTCGAGAGTTTGCTCGGTGTGCCAGTGATACTAGCGGACGTGCCGAAGGCGCCAGCCGATGTCGCGAGTGCAAAGTCGACTTGATTGACGCCCACGTGCACCAGGTCAACCCAACCGTCACCATTGAGATCGATCAATTGCCACGGGCGCGTCACGTCAAAGTCGGGTACCCCTGTGGCTTCTTGCCCCGCTTCGAATGCGCCGCGGCCGCGCCCGAGGTAGTAAATCAAACTGCCCGAATGTAAGTAACAGAGGTCTTGGACACGGTCGCCGTTGATGTCGCAGATTTGGGTATGGCCGTCACTGAACCGAAGCGTTTGTCTCGCGTCCACGAAGCCGATGGTTTGCGGTGTAGTCCAGTCCTTCCCATTCAAGTTGTAGCCTATAGCGAGCCCGGCAGCCGTAGTGATGACTACGTCCGTGCGCCGGTCACCGTCCATGTCCGCCAGGCGCACATCCGGATCTTCAAACGTGAAGTTGGGGACGGTGGTGATGGAAACCGCGTTGCCAAAGTGTTGAGCATCGACCGCTGGCAAGTACCGAAAAGCGTCAGTGCCACTCTTGATAACCAGGTCAATGGCTCCGTCGCCGTCCATGTCGGCAAGTTGAACGCCAGTCGTTGATAGAGATACCGACGGGCTGTCACTGGTTGCCCAGGAACCGGCCGCCTTCCAGGCTTTACCGTCATGATTGACGTAGGAAATGAATGCGCCAGCCTTTCCCACGAGCAGGTCAGGCAGGCTATCGCCATTGAGGTCAGCGAGCGTGATGTCCTTATCAGAAGTCGAGCGCCCCGGAGGCGTGGTCATGGCCGTGACTTGTCCGGCTGCCGCTAGGCTTGCCTGGGTGTACTCGATGGCCAAGTCTGGCATCGCCGTCACGCCATCCGCGCCGGTCATGTGGACCTTGACCAAGCGGGAATGATTGTCCGTATTGTCGTAGCTGAGCGCGTAACTCCGAACCTTGTCCTTGCCGCGCAACACATCGATGTGGTTGATGCGTTTACTCAGGATTTGCTTGATGCCTGCGGAGTAGCGCTCGATGATATCCGGGCGACTTTCGTACGTAAACTTGACTGTCAAAGTGGCGTCGTCACTGACGGTATTCCACGTGACCGACTGCAAGAGCCCTAGGCCATCGCTGGTGTCCCAAGTGTACTTGATGCTGTGGCCGTGCAGGTCGTCACGCTCACAGAGCAGCCAAGTTGCGACTTTCCCGTTTTCGGACTCGGTGCAGCCGTCGCCTCCAAGGCGATACGTGTACCCGCTCTTGTCGCGCACCTCCCAGGTACTGCCGTCACTGTTGCGCTGAGCGCGGATGAAACTGCCGCCTTCTTGCTCCGGTCGAAATGTGTTGGCTCTCACTTCAAGTAGGTCGGAAGTGACACCCAAACCGGTGACCTCGAATGCGTCCGTCACATCGAACTTGGGCAGGCCGTTTTCGGTCCTACGTCTGACCGCCGGCAACCCACCGAGTTTCCACCCAATCCCAAGTTCGGAGGCGCCGCCACCCGAATCGTAGTCAATAGACAACTTCGGCCCAAAGCCGGCAACGGCTGGTGGCACAGCGATATCGATGCCGTAGGAAGACGTGCCGGAACTGAGCGATGGGACGAAGTTGCGACCAAGGCCCTCGATTGACGCCGGGCCTTTCGGAAGCGAGAGGCGAGTTGGATCGAGCCCAGAGCCGTGCGCTAAAGCACTGGCGGCACTCAAAGTTAAACCCACAGTCATTGCGACAAGTCGCTTATTCATGGCGAAACCTATCCTCAAAGGGCACGGCAACCCGTTCTCTAAAATTTACGTTCGGAAGTAAGTTGCGCGACTGGCGCGGCAAGGGGGAAGGCCTGCGCCAGCCACGCAAAGGTTGTTACAACACCTGCTGCAAGCAGGAGAGATCTGCGCTCAGAGACGAAGTACCGCCTATTGGTCTTGCTTCGTGTGTGACCTCGAGCACGATATCGTCAACGTGGGTCAGGTCTAGGTCGCCGTTGGTCGGCGCGGCGTCTTTTCCTGGAATGGTTAGCAGCCACTGAGCGCGAGCTACGGTTTGTCCGTAAAGGCTCGTGTTCGGTGAGGCCTTTCCGAAGTCGTTGACGCCCGCTTGAACAATCGCTACGGCAGTGCCAAGGCCGTCGGCACTATCCCCGCCGAGGCTCCAGGCTGCGATATCGTCGCCTGTGCACGTTCTCATGATGGCGGTGCCTGTGAGGGAAAGGTTTACCTGAGCTTCGTCATCGCCGAGGAAGTCGCCAACCAGTTGCACACGCACCGCGGTAATACGATCGTTGCACACATCGGTTGACCATAGGTCGTTGCCCGGTTTTAGGTCGGTCGCGAATTTCAGACTCACGCCGCCCTGCTTGTCGAGATTGCCGTTCGCAAGGAGCGCTCGCTGGAATTGCTTTGCTTCTGACAGCTTTTCTCCAGTACAGTCGTCGGTTCTCTCACTCGTGATTCCGAGCATTTTGCGCACCGAAACCAAACGCGTGTAGCTTTGCGGCGACGACACTCCCTGGGGAATGAGCGAAAGGCAACTCTTGAGTGTGTCCATGCGAGAGGCGCTCCGCGCAACCAAGGCGGCTTTGGCGACCTCGGGAATAGACTGATTGAGTTCGTACTCGAGAGCCCGACCGGCCAAGTAGAGATACTTCTGAGCGCGGAATCGGGCACTGAGCATCTTGATGGCGACATCGTTGCGAACGATGCGAAAGGCGGGGTCGTGCGTTGGGTCCGCCGCATTCACAGAAATCGCATCGGCGCGATCAGCCAGGAGCGTCTGTACTTCGGCCAGGGCATTGGCCAAAGTGAGTTGAGCGCTCGTTTCGTCAAGCTGTGATTGCCGAATCTGTACATTGAATTGTGCCAGATCGATATTCTGTTTTTCGATATTTGCCTGGGCTTCGATCTCCTCAGCGACCTGCGTCTGGCGCTCGAAATGCATCTGCTGCGCTGTTTGGAGATCTTGTTTCGCGACCCCGAGCGCTGTTTTCTCAAGCTCGAGCATCGCCATCGGAATGGCGAGGCCCGCCGGAGCGAAACCATTGGTGATGCTTGCCTGAGAGACCGTTTGCAACGCTACCTGTTCGGCGCTGACGATACCCTCTGACCAGGCAATCGCGTCAAGTTGTTGCCCCTGTGCGTCGATGAACTTCAGGTTCTCATCGTGAAGCTTGTACTTTTCCTTCATGACGCGGGTATCAATCGCGATCTTTTGCTGCATCCCGGCAAGTTGATCGTGTGAGCCCTGAAGCGATGTGTCGGCCTTCTCGATCTGAAGCCGATGCGATGCAACTTCTCCCCCGGTTTGACCACACTTTGAGATATCGCCCGAAGCCTGTGCGACATCGACATCGAAGTCAGACCCGCAAAGCTGCGTGATGCGATCGTTGTATTGAGTCTTCAGCGCGAGGCTCTGTTGCTTGACCGCGTAGTCGGAGGCTTTGGTAACCTTGCTCGCGTTTGTATAGTTTGCCTCAAGAGCAGAGTAGAGTGCGATTTGAGCATTGGCGATTGCGGCCATCTGCTCGAAGTTGTTCTTGCCCTTGGTTGCGTCTTTCGGGTCATAAACGAACGGCACGAAGCTGTCCGGAAAACCGAAGATGCCGGTTCCGCTGATGGCAGCACCAAAGGATGAATCGAAGGGGTTGAGGACTCCGCTCACCTCGCTGCCGACCGTACTTGGAGCATTGCCCCAGGTATCGAGCAGAACATTGAGCGCGACGCTTTCGAGGTAGGAACTAAGCGCGCTCGCCTGGGCACTGTCTTTTCGGTACTGGGCGTTCGCGAGGTTCTCGGCCGCAACAAGCCGTGTGCGCTCAGATTCGAGGTCGCGCATCGTGCGCAGGAGCTTGGCAATGGCGCGAGCGGCCGGGAAGGTGGTGTAGGGAGGATTGGTCGCTGTGGTCGTACCAAGAGCGGTTGCGGCCGGAATTCTACGAAGGGCTTCGAGGACAGCAGGTTGATAAATCCAGGCTGCGGACCGATTCAGGGCGCTCGCTGCATCGTCATACGCCGTTCGCTCTTGGGTGACGGTGGCTGCTCCCGCAATCGACGAGTCGAGCGCGGCCATCATGCGCTCTTGCGCGACGAGCAACATCGGGTTGATGGCTCCATCGACGAGGTTGTTGAGTGCGAGGCCCGTCGTGCTGTCCGTCACGTCAGATTGGGCGGCGAGCTGCACGCCACACTCGACGAGAGGAACAATGCCGCAAGCCTGAACACTGGTGGCGGCAATGCTCGAAAGGCTCGTCGCTGTCAGCTGTTTTCCACAACCCGACGCAATATCGGCATAGGCCATGGGTGTTTGACCACTGATAGCGTTATAGAGCGGCATCACATCAGCCGCATAGAGACTGGTTCCTAAGCAAGCGGACTTGGCCGCCAGCGTCGCCGTGGACCAAGTCAGGTTGCACAATCCTGAGCTTTCTAGGATTGAAGAGCACGATTGGGTCCAATTCGTCAGATTCCGAGCCAAGTCGGCATTCGAAAGCGAAACCGCCTGAAAGGGGTTGCTCGCGGTGACGGGCGTGAAGCCTTGACGACTTTCGTATGCAAGCTGCACGTCCCCCGTGTTCGTGACGGGCTGAACGAACAGCCCCGTGATGGTTTCTTGGAAGGTCCCTTTCCAACCGCCTCCGGGTGTCGGATTCAACGTGATCGTGATTTGACGCCCGACATCGCGGCCCAGATGATTGCGCTCGGCTCCGTATGATTTTGGGATGCGCTGCCCAATAGTGAGAGTAAGCGTCTTACCTGAAAACGTTCCTGAGCCAGTAGCCGCAAGGACATTGTTTGTCGTGTCCTCGGGGAAAAGCAGGGACGCGCCTGGATCTACCCACGCTAGGACTCCGTCGGCGGAGGCGCTTAGGCCCATTCGAATCCGAGCAGCCCCGAGCTGGGTGTGACCACCGGAAAACGAAAGGTATCCACGATAGAGGCCGCTGATACCGGCGTGCAAATTCGCTGGCACGGATGCTTGCCCGAGTGTCGATATGACCCGAACCGTCCCTGGCACGTCAGTCGTGGCATACTTCGAGCCGTCGACTTTGACGGTCAAATTGGTTGTGCCCGTGAATTCGCCACGGGGATTGTCAACTGAGAGGTGGCCTCCCTCCAGTTGAATACGATACCGAACGGGCGATGCACTGGTCGAAGTCAAGGTCACGGGAAACGTCGTATCGGTTTCCGAAAGACCGGAAACCGTCGTGCTCGCTGCAATCGTTCCTTGAAACTCGGTCGTGGGCTTTGGATCAACGTCTACAGCCTCTGTCGTCACGCAACGGGCTCGCTGCGAGCACGAAAGGTTGCCGCTACATGGCACATCCGTATTGCAGTCCTGGATGCACTCACCGAGGTCGCAATGGGAACCGGAAGGGCAATCGGCACTCACGACGCACGCTGCTTTCTCGGTCAATGGGCTCGGTGGAGTCGCGGGCAGTCCGACTTCACCGCTGGCTTTGGTGTCGCTGCCGCCGCAAGCCGACAACCATAGGCAGCAGCAGAACAGGACACTCTGAGTGGCTACGGCAGTTATCGTTCTCTTGTACATGGCTTATTTCCCCTTACTTTGCAGCCGCGTCGGTTACACTGATGCAGTCCGCCGAGATTCCAGCTGCGGCCGGAGTCGCGCCTTCAATGAGTTTCCCGGGTATCCCACCCGAGCCGATCTTGAGCGTCACAGTCGTGTCGTAATTGGGCTTGCCGTCACCATCCCAGAGAATCGCAACGGACGGGCCACCGCCACCCGGGCCACCTGCCGTTCCCTTCTGTCCCTGGCCGCCGTTGGCTCCGTCTTTCCCTTTGAGATTGGCTTCCGTAATGACCTGCGTGCCATTGACGGTGGGCAGCTTAATTGCTGAGTTCACGAGGACGGCCCCGCCTTTGCCACCTTGCCCTCCCTGTTGTCCCGGGGCACCATCTGATGGGTCTCCGCCGGCTCCGCCGTTGCCAGAATTGATGTCAGACCATGTAATGGTAACTTCGCTGTTCGAGACAAAGAGCGCGATGGAAGCGCCTCCGCCTTTTCCTGCGAGGCCAGCTGCACCTCCGCAGCCGGGGGTACCACCGCCGCCGCCACCAGATCCGGGGAACATGGTGACTTCGCGAAGAACGCTCCCTCTGTCTCCGGCGTAGCTCGACCAATCGCTGGTCGTCGAGTAAGCAACAGCCCAAGCGATCGAGGCGTCGCATGTGGCAGCTGCGTGGCAACTTCTGCCATTCACAGTTACCGCGTATGGATCGCTGGTATTCAGCTCGCCAACGCGGAGCAAGCACGAGGCTCCGCCGTCACCGCCTTTGCCAGCAACGCCGGGTTGGCCCATGTTGCCATTGCCGCCGTCATTGCTTGCAACGTAGCCCACTGTTGACGTGCTCCCAAAGCCTTTCCCCGGCGTTCCGGGATTGGGCGCTGTAAGGGCCGTTGCAGGGGTTCCTGTCGAACCCGCCACTGGTGCAATAGCGCTAGCAGCGTTCCGTTTGAGGCCACCGTTACCCCCCTTTCCGCCATAGAAAATGGTTGGCGTCGATTGTGTCGGCGTGGGGCAGCTGTTCTGAACGGCGCCGGTACCCGCTTTGACTACCGTACAACGCGCAAGCGTCTGATCATTTCCGACATCCGTATACCCGTCGAGATCGCCATCAGTGAAGTTCGCATCGTCGTGACACCCCACCGATGTATCACTCGAATCGTACTCGAGCGATGCGCCCGCCAATCCTGATGGCGGCGAGCCAGACCAGGTATTCGTTGGAAGCGCTCCCGCTGCACCGTTGGCTCCGTTGCCGGCTACGATCGCGCTATGGTCGATACTGATTCCCTTCGAATTGACGATTTGCACGGCTTGCGAACTGCCGCCTGCCGTTATGGCGTCGGCGGACTGGAAGGTGATCTTCGACATCCTCATCGGGCCAGCGACCCCTTCGATGTGCAGCGCCACTCCGGAACTTGGTGCGACAACCGCACGCGCGCCGGTTCGGGCCCACGTCGTACAATCGTACCCGCCATGCAACCCCGTCGTGGCGGTCACTTTGAGATTCTCGGAATAGGTGCCCTCACAAATGAGGACATCCAGTGGAGTCTTCGAAGCAGAAGCAACGCTGATAGCATGCCCGATTGACCTAAATGGAGCGTCCTTCGTCCCGCTATCGCTATCGAGGCCCGTCGGGGAAACGAAGAGCGACGTCGCCGCGTTGCCATCGACCCCATCACAATTCGAATCGGTTCCGTTGTTGTCTGGAACGTCTACNNGGACGAACAGGCCGTCGTCCCGATAGCCGAGATACCCGTGAGTGAACAAACCAATCCTAAAGCCCAGTTGCGAGCTGACATTGAGAGCCTCCGTGTCCTTGCTATTGAGTCAAATTGAAGGCTTATTTGCCTTGCTGTTCTCTATTCGGTCAGCGGCGGTCCATCGTTGCGTAAAATCGTCAGGGACCGCGATTTCTTATAAAAACGATTGATTGTGCAGCATCGGCAAGTTGGCCTATTGGCCTGAGCATGCATCTATGCTGTGTCTAATTCTTGGTTATCGTTGCCATTCGGGCAGTTTCTCGTTCTCACGAATTCGCGGCTCGAGGTCACTTCTTCGGGCACTCGCGTTTCATTCTCACCGTCGCATCCTTACTCTCGCCGTCACTGCGGCGGATCCCCTTCACCCCAGAAGAGCTTAATGCGCCTGCGTTCATTTGAGCAGGACGAAGGCCGATCTGCACGCTATCCAAGCGTGAATTAACCTCTGGACGAGCTCGGGCTCCAGGCGCGAGAATGCGGGGCATATGGACTTCGGTCAGAATTCGGAGAACCCGAAAGTTCCCTTGGAAACTGTTACGAGCGTTGCCGCACTAGCCAAGCCTCCTATCTTGTGGCTGGCACAAGGATTGCTCATTTTGTTTGCCGTACTTGGTGGGATTTTGGCTGCTAGAATCGGTTCAATGAGCCTCGGTACCGCTATCCGACCAATGGCTATCACTCTAATGTCGATTGGGCTCATCGCAGGCATTCAGAAGCGAGCACGCTGGGCGCGCTGGGGCCTTGTCATTGGCTTCGGACTGTTCTCGCTTAGCTCAATCTGGGATCTCGTTGTGGGTGGCATGGTCATGGACGGCAAGGGACCCCTTGAGTTTCCAGTAGAACGAACGGGCGCGATAGCGGGCACAGTACTGGTTTCGATCGCGTTTGGAGCATTGGCGCTTCGCCTGGCGTTTGGGGCTGCCGTGAAAGCCTTTTTTGATGGGCATTCCCCATCAACTCCACGGCACGAATAACCTACCTTCTGAGCGGGCTGCCACGGAGACGAAGAGAAGCTTAGTCGTACCCCTTACCCGACGAGGTAAGGCGTCAAGATCTTCGGCACTTGTTCACGCCCCTAGATTCGCCGGAAATGGGCGAACAGCTCGCCTCGCCGACGATTCAGGTCCTGGTTCGCTTGCCTGGCTTCCGCGCCGAGACGGCTCTCGTCGAAGACAAAGTCGTTAAGGCTGCCCATCCCGCCGAACAGAAATCGATCGAGAAACTCCTTCTGTCCCTCGGATAGCGGCGCGTCCTGACTGGCAAGGATTCCCGCAAGGGTCGTCAGGGCGCTCCACCATTTGGCTGCGTACGGATCGAAAGTTGATCGCGATGCCTCGACGTAAGCAGTGCCGTCCCAAGTACGCGCGCCGGTAGTAGCGGGCTCCGCGAATCAAGCGAGGACTCCGGCCGTTTCCTCCAATGCCTTGACGAATTCGGTCGTCATTGTGCGACCTTTAGCATGGAAGTGGCTCGCCGACCCTTGTCAGGCATCCTGTCTCGTACCGTTTCGATCAGCCGTTGCCATCCGAGGGCATGCGTTGGGCGTAGCGCCGGCATTCATCAAGCAGCGATTGGAGATCGGTGCCGGTCGACTCCACACTGCGTCCTCCCTCTTGGAGCCCTCGTACCCGGTAAACTCCCGCAGATACCTCTTCTACCTCGAACACCCAACCAGGAGTTTCCGGGAAAGTTTGTTTTCCACTCATCGCGTGACCTCCCGAAGGATGCCCCGCTTGAGAAGTGTGTCAAGTGGCGCGGGAGCTCTGAACTGTGTCCCGAAACCGGGCTCCCCGAAGGCCGGCGCGACGGTTCCGGCCTCAACTTCGAACGGCTTTAGTACTTCGAAAGTTCGCAAGGGCTGGCTCGCAGTTCCTGGTGGCAATGCCCGAGCAGCCGCTGGGGTTCCAGGTGGCGAAAAGAAGCGCGAGTAACCACTGCCACCATATCGGTCAATTTGCTGACCAGCGGTCAACGTTTGCCTTGTTGTTTCCCCAAGGAATCCGTTATGACTCGGAAAATATGGTTGAATTGCAGTCTTAGTTTTCACCGCATCGGCAGCAGGTGTTGGGCCTTCTGCCGCTCGCAGAATCCTGGCCGGCGCCCCCTTGAGAATCCTGGACGCGATAGCTGCGTCAATACGGGGTGCCACGTGAGCCGCCGTCAGGTTCAACGCGACTTGGGCCGGTGTGGCACTTGGGTACGTGCGTTGACCCGGCGCGGGCGCGTTCGCGTACCCGCACCCCCCGAGGCTCATGCAAATGGTCTCTGCAATCAGGTGGATCGCGCCCTGGCCGACTCGCGTCCAAAACCCTTTGTTCGGTTCCAGCCCGTCGGGGTCGGAGTTGTTGATCGGATCGCTGATGGCATATAGATACGCGGCAAATGCCCGCGGTTTCTCGAGAAGCTTCTCTGGTGTCAGCATCGCCACCGGATCAACCGCCAAGAAGACTCCAAGA
>PMCK01000654.1 GCA_003154095.1 Myxococcales bacterium
AACTCGGAGATGCCGCCTGTCGTGACAGCGATTACCGCAGCTGAGATTTGAGAGTCGAGGACGAGATTTCTGATTTGGAGTGACGGCACGTGTGAGGGTGAGTGCGGTTGCGGTGAGATTCGCCGCTTTGTCCTCCTCGTGGAAACGTGCGTTAAGCGATACCCGCTGAGCCACGTCATTCTGCGACATGCCTACCAACCCGAGCCATAGCGCTACGCTCGTTTTGCATCCCAGGCCTGCGGTCGCACGATATTCCGCTCGTTCCGTTGCAACGACCAGCGGGTTCTGCGATATTTAGTCTATGAGCTTAGCTGCGGCGCTTAGACTAATAAAGTCTGCTCAAACTGCAGCAGCTGGCATCTATGGACTCATCGCGACGGCGGGCTGTGGTCTCGTTGATGATGATGCACCGACCAGCGCAGGCGCAACTAGCGGCACCGGTGGTGGCAGTTCCGTCGCGACTGGGACTGGCGGCAGTGTGGCGTTGAACGATGCTGGCGAGCCAATAATGCCCGCGGACAATCGACCAACCCCACCAGTGTGGCAGCCGTTTCCGCTCGGAACGGTCGGTTGGGAAACGAGTACCACGCCTTTCTGCGACACACATCAAGGGCGACTCTCGACGTTTGCTGTATGGGCGGACACTCGGGGTGTGTTCGTGGTTTCCGGAACCGTCTGCGATGGCGGCACCATGGAGAGCCCTAACCCACCCTGTGAGCCTGGAACGGCGCTGCAATTCAACGATGGTACTGGCTGGCGAATCATCTACGGAGATTCACCAAATGGTGCACAGTTGACGGGCTTCCCAACGGGCCCCGTTGTTCTCTCGACTTCCAGCTCTTTGATTTTCGTTGGTGGCGTGAACGACACGTTTGGAGGCCCAGGGCTTGCTTCAGCGACACTAGAGACCTTGCCTTGGGACGCAACACAAGAGGCGATTGCGGGGGCCTTCTTCGACGCGCCGGACCACGCGTATCTGATAACGGCTACCGGTGATGCTAGCGTACCATCTGTCCTTCGCGAATACCGTGCCGGTAGCTGGAACAATTTGGGCAAACTGGCCAGCCCATGCACAGGCGCGCTCTGGGCAGGCGGTGGGGCCCTTGTAAGCGCGACAGGCAATCAAGACATTTGCGAAGGCACCTCGGCGTCGGACATTGCTTTGCTCCCCGGAATACCAGCAGGTGATTACAATTCCGTGTGGGGCTTCTCAGCCAACGATATCTGGTTTGGTAACCGCGCGGGTCAACTCGTTCATTTTGACGGCCACACTTGGCAGGTCGTGCAAACCGAAGCGCAGGGATTCATTAATCTTTGGGGAGCCGACGGCGTAATTTACTACTATTCTAACGAAATCTTTGGTCGATGGAACGGCACGACCGCGGAAACCCTACTAAGAGAAGCGCCGACGCCCAATGGCTTCGGCATTCAGGGGGTTTGGGGCCGCTCGAAGGACGAAGTCTTTTTGGCGATGGAAGGCGATTACTCTCTAACAAATTATCGATGCGGAGACTTTCGTTTAGTTTGGTTCGACGGCAAACAATTCCATCTGTTCTGAGGCTTCGATCGTTCATGTCCGGAATTGGGTCGTTAGAATCAGATGCACCAGGACCCATGGGACTACTCAACCTATCGCGAGCTTACTCACTCACTTGCGTACTGCTCACTGTGCAGGCTTGCGGCGGCAGATCCGAGCTTGATACTTTCGAACTTCACGTAGAGTCGAGTGGTGGAGCTACGTCGATTTCCACCACACCAAACATCGGGGGTGATACCCAGATTGGTACCGCGATGGGCGGGCTACCGAACGGTGGTACCGGTGGCACAGCGTCAACTGGAGGAGCCAGCGCGGCAACCCTACATTGGAAGAATAGCACAAGCACTCTTTGCGCTAATGCACAACCGGACATACGGGCTGCAACTTACGCATCGGTTTGGAGTGACGCGCGGGGCGTGAACTTGCTGCTCGGTGAAAAAGTACAAACTCTTGTACAAAATGACGGGACCGGGTGGAAGGAAGTATACAACCGAAACAGGGACGATCCTTTCACCACTGTCGGTCTTACCGGATTCACCGATGGACATTTGGTCCGTTTTGGCAATTACGCCTGCGGGATAGAATTTCTCAACGGGGCCTCGGCAACCTGCAGCTCCGCTTCAGCAGCGCTCGACGTCTCTACGGTCCAAGCAAATCTGAGTTACGCGGTGTATTATGCAATCTTGCTGAAGTTTGATGGCACCTTTTGGAATCAGTGGGGCGATTCGCTGGGTACATTTCCTCAAACAAAGGCGTTCACGGTTTGGGCGTCGTCGGACACGGTTCTAGTGGGTGCAAATTCGGGAAACGCTTTCATATACAGCTCGACAAATTCCAACGTTGCAACGGCACAGTCTGGGTTGCCACAGTTCGATAACACCGCAGCCTGGGGCTTTGCTCCGGATAATCTCTGGCTTGGAAACAGCAACGGGCAACTTCTCAATTACAACGGTTCGGGCTGGTCAGTTGCTGCCACTATCGCGGGTGATTGTCGGGCGATTCGCAAGATGTGGGGTATTGATGGAACATTGTTCTTCATAACGAACTCATCCATTGGATTGTTGAGTAATGGCAACGTGCAGATGTTGGCCGAGTACCCGTGCAATGGAGACATTGTTGTGTACTCATTGTGGGGCAACTTGGTCTCGGAAGTGTTCTTCGCGATTACGGACGCGAGTCTGAGTGCAAGCCCTTGCGGCGATGCACGGGTACTCTGGTACAACGGAGACACGCTTGTGCCAATTTAGAATTCCGCCGAATCGATCCCCGGGGTTTCTCGGTAGCCGCTGCAATACGAGACATCGCTTCACCGTTCATTTCAAAATCTCACCCGCAAATCGAGCTGCCGACACGATGCGAATTCCTTCAACTTCACCGAGAGCCAATACAGCCTTGTCGCCCGAGATGATGTAATCAACCCTTGCGGTGATGGCGCATTGAATCACCCAGTCGTCGTCAGCATCTTCTGCTACCCAACGACTTGTAGGAGTTACTGACTCCACGAATTCGACGTCTGGGTGTTCCACCAGCAGCTTCTCCACAGTGGACCACACGCCCTCTCGTTCGAGAGCGTGACGTGGACTCCGGTATGACACTGCGCGCTGAAGTTCTGCCCAGAGGTGCGACGAAGAGACAGCAACGACTTTCTCGTCGCGAATGGCGCGAAGAATAAGCCCCGGTGGACTGCCCGGCTTCAGAAGTCCACTCACCCACACATTGGTATCGATAACGGCCTTCATAGCCGGCCGCGCGCAAAGGCCACAGCCTCTGCCACGATCGCGTCAACTTCGTCGTCCTTCATGGAAGTTCGATTCGCACTGATCTTATCCCAGAGTTTCGCGAATCCTTCGCGCTGGGATTCACCCTTGTGGCGTCGTCTCACCCCATCTGCCAACAAGAGGAACGCACGCTGCTCCTCATCCGTAAACTCGCTCAAATCAAGAACAGCCTTTGACACAGCTCTTCTCCTTCTGGCAATTGCAGATTGAATGATTCTGCGCGTCTCACGTCGAAATACTGCCAGTTGCGACGAGATTGGTCAAGACTGACTTCGCTTCTTGAGGGCTGTCAGATCCCGTCTGCCCAACGGCGCCCGACGTGAGCTTAATGCGACGGGCCGTGCCCCAATCTCGACGATTCTCGCTGAATTGCTGGCCCCGGGTCGGCAATGATGTACCTGGGACCGTACGTGATAGACTGACTGAAGACGTCGAGTCAATCAATGATACCACGAGTGGATAGGCCCCTCTTTGAATGCGCTCAAACAATGTTAGGCATAGTTGCACCCGGGGTCAGGGAATTGCTTGGCAACTAAGACTGCGCGCACCAGCTCAACCGCAGCAGCGATATCCCGCATAACCAGCTCAGCCG
>PMCK01000442.1 GCA_003154095.1 Myxococcales bacterium
GCCAGTAGCAATTAGCCAGTAGCAATGGGCAACTGGCAGCTGGCAATCGGCAATCAGCCATGGGCCATTAGCAGTCAAGATCCGTCATCCGTTTCTGAGGCCAGCGCTGGTGCAGCGCTTGAATCCATGCTTAGCCTTGGGGGCTGGGTTCATGGGTTGGTGAGGCGGTGAGGTGCCGGTAGACGCGTGCTCGGGGCTGCGCAAGTCTTTGGACTAGTGGATCACAGTATTCGAACATCAGCGAGCTCCGAGGAATATGAGCGGCGGTTAGATGTGCATGGACCCGAGGCTGCCTTCAATGAAGACGGCGTGGATCTCACTCAAATCCGCGAATCATTGGATCGCACACCGCTCGATCGGCTCTATCTCGTGCAGAACTGGGTGACTTCTCTCGACCAGGTCCGGGTGGTGCGTGGCCCGCGCTGATGAACACACAATTGAGGTCGAGCTGGCCGAAATTCGCGTCGTGGCATTGGACCTAGCGCGAGTCATTCAGGCCAAGGAATTCGCTGGGCGCCCCAAGGATGTGGCCGTATTGCCAATCCTGCGTGCCACCTTGGAAGAACTCAAGAAGCGCCCAAAGGTTCCCTGAAACGGCGTTGGGCTCGCTCGCGGCTCACCATCGGGTGCGGCTCAAGGTTTAGAGTTGCCAAAGCAATTGCAGTGGCACCGCGAGGATCTTGGGATTCGATAGCGGCACGATGGCGGTTCCTGAATAGAGCAGAATCCCGCCCCGGAAGTCCTTCCCGCACTGTTCGGACAGGCGCAGTAGGCCCGATGCGTCCCTTGGCTGCACCGTCGCAGCTGCTTTCACCTCGACTCCCCAAGTCTCTTTGCCACGAGTGATCACTAGATCCACTTCAACTTGGTCCTTGTCGCGATAATGCCAAAAGCGTAGGTCCGGGTCGGTCCAGCCTGCCTCTGCTACCATTTGTTGAACGACATAAGATTCGAGAATGTGGCCAAAACGATCGCGTTGCTGAATCCAATCGGCCGCCGTGAGCCCACCGAGCATCGTCGCCACGCCACTGTCGACAATGTGTAGTTTGGGCGATTTTACCAGGCGTTTGGCGTCGTGCTTGTGCCACGCCAGCAGGGGTCGCACCAAAAATAGCTGCTCCAAGATTGCCAAGTAGTGATCAATGGTCTCTCTGCGCACCCCTAAAGCATTGCTTAGCGCTGAGACATTGAGCAATTCGGCAGTTTGTAGCGCCAGCATCTCGAGAAGCCGGCGCAGCTGAGATACATCTCGGATGCGAGCGATGTCACGAACGTCCCTTTCAATAAGCGTATTGAGATACTGCCTTTGCCATTGTCTTGCGCGCGCGGGGGCTCGCGTGAGTGGTTCGGGAAAACCACCCGCAACGAGCCGCTCCGGCAGTGTAGCTGAGCTTTTGTCGGCCGAGATGCCTCCAATAGCCGCCGTGAACTCGTGATCGATCAGCGTGCGAAGGAAGTTGCCCGGTTTTCTCGCCTTTTCGGCATCCGTGAGCGGATGCAGGTAGACGTACTCGACTCGTCCCGCGAGTGAGTCACCAAGCTGTGGCATCAACAAGAGGTTCGCCGAGCCGGTGAGAAGAAACTGACCGGGACGGCGATCGCGGTCCACGACTGTCTTTAGCGCTTGCAGCAACAAAGGGGCGCGCTGTACCTCATCAATGGTTTTCGGGTAAGGCGTGAACGTGAGCAGGCCGACGGGATCCGATTGGGCGTTGGCAGCGTAGATCTCCTCGTCGAGGCTGAAGTACTCTCGATTGTCGCTGAAGGTCTGTACGAGTGTCGTCTTGCCGCATTGTCGCGGGCCGAGCAGGCACACGACCGGCGTGTCCGCCAAGGCCGCCTCGATCGAGCTGCGAATGTGCCGAGGAAACGGAACTGGGAGGGCGTCCAATTGACTACTAATGTGGCGTCCAATTGACTAATTTACAAGCGTCCAATTGACTATATAAATATCGGCTAGTTGACGATACTAGCAGGAATATCGGACAACAGCAGGTAGGCCTGATGGCCGCTTCATGTCCCTTGATTCCGCGGCCGCCGGCGAACGGCATTTTGCGGTCGTCGCGGAGTCGCTAGCTCTTCCGATCCGTTCCGAGAATCTGTATATCAGTCACGTCTGTGAAGTCGCGATCGTGCGTTACAAGCGCTGCGCAGCCTTCATGCACGGCTGTGGCCAGCTGAATTGCGTCGGGCAATTTGAGGCGATGAGCTAGACGCAATCTTGCGGCGAGCATTGCTATGTCCGCATCAAGCTCCCTCAGAGACCAACCCAAGCTCGCGGTGATTGCTTGACGATAGCGAGTGGCGAGCGCCTCCTTTTCCGCGCGAAGTGGGCCAGCCACTACTTCTGCCAAGGTGATTGGAGTGACGAGCGCTTGAATTCTTCCGCGGTCAATGTCCGCGAAAATCGGTTCGAAGCGCGCCGCCAGTTTGTGTCCTTCGAAGAGGTATACGAGCGGATTCGTGTCGATCAGAACAGTCGCGCCGTCGATGATCCTTGTCGCCAGGTTTACGACCATTCGTCTCGCAGCTTCCTGATTGTATGCGCTGAATTCTTGCCCCATAGCCCGCGGCCAGTTCCAGCTAACGCCACGATGGGCTGCCGCCTACGACTAACTTCTTCAACGGGCACCAGCGCCGCATAGGGTTTGCCCCGCTTCGTAATTAGGCTAGCTGAACCCTGATGTGCCTTTTCGAGCAGCTCTGGAAGCCGTGTGCGCGCATCTTCGGCGCCGTAGGTTCGCTTGATCATTTTAGCTTTCCTGAACTAAGTGTACGGTCCGTACGGTCAAAAATCAATGATAGGTGCGGCTGCGCTACGCCACCTAAACTTGGCCACGGGTTCGGCAACGAATTTAAGAGGCGACAACGTCCCCACGGCGGCGAGATCAAGTTCCGTGACGGCGACTCACTCGTCGCTGACGGCATCGTCCTTGAGGGTTATAAGGAACTACCCCGTGGCCTTGGACGCGCGGCGCTGGGCGCGGGGCTCCGCTTTCTTCGGCGGTTTCGCCTTAGATGCGGCTGGAGCTTGGGCGGCAACCTCAGCGTTCGACTGCCCGGGTGCCGAATTAGTCTTCAAACTTTGGGCAACCTCCGCGGCGCTCGCTTGCTCGGGTGCCGAATCCGTCTTCAGACTTCGCTTGAGGGCCTCGAATAGGTCGATGATCTGAGCCGTGGGCTGCTGGTGGCTCACGTGAATTTGCTGCCCGGCGACCTTTTGTTCGATGGCCTCACGAACGCGGTCGGTATAGGTGTCGCGATAGCGATCGGGTTCAAAGCCATCGGTCGTGAGCTGCTCGATGAGCTTATCGGCCAAGTTCGATTCGACCGGTGTGAACGTTCCTGTCGCGCCGGTGTCAACCTCATCGAAGGCTCGAACCTCGTTCGCGTAGTAGACGTAGTGCAAGACTAGGCCATTCTTGTATGGCCTTAGCAACACGAGCTGCTCTTTACCACGAGTCCAATATCGACCTACGGCGACCTTTTTGGTGCGTGTCATCGAGTCAGCTAATAGCTTGTAGGCCTTGTCACCGCCCTTGTCGGGGCCGAGGTAATACGTCTTAGCAACGTACAACAAGTCCACTGTCTGCAGTGGCACGAACTCCAGGATTTCAAGCGAGTTGTTCTTGGGCGATTCGAGTGCATCGAGCTCTTCCTCGGTGAAGAGCACGTACTGGTCCTTGGCGTATTCGTAGCCGCGCACCATCTCGCTACGCTCGACGATTTCGCTGTCGGCGGGACAGAAGTACTGCTGCTTCATCCGCCCCGCACATTTCTTATGTAGATAGTTGAACGAAACGCTCTCGGACGACGCAGCTGTGTAAAGCTTGGTCGGGATCGAGACTAACCCAAAGGATATCGTTGCAGACTGGATGGCGCGTGCTGGCATGGGGGATTGAATATATAGAACCCGACGGCCACACCCGGGAGTTCCCTCCGTTGGACCGCCGTGAATATTTTGCGTCAGGTAATGCCCGAACGGCAAATTTGTCGCCAGGGACTGAACTCTTGCACAGTTCTCCTAGGCCTGTTGTTGAAGGAAGAAGGAAGCATCGTCGTTGGCACTACCCGAAAGTCCAATGAAAGTAGCGCGATGGCAGTGTGCCGGCTTTGCCCTAGCCCCATCGTTTCGCTGGCATCGCGTTACTTGATTGGTGCATCGCGGCGCGCCGTCTCACGGCATCAACCGCAGAACCCATTCGAACAGACTTGTGTCGAGTCCGCGCAGGGTAAGTCGGCGTCACAGGGGTATGGCGGCAGCGGCGCTGAGAAGATGTATTGGGGCTGATTAGAACTACTGGCGTTGGTCGGATCCATACTCTGGACCCAGAAGAAAGCCGTGGTGCTGACCGCAAACACAATTGGTCCGCCACTACGGTCCCGCGTGGCCATGGAATCGGGTAAAATCGCTTGTGGTAATCGGCCTACTGTCGTCGGTACGCGGACGAGCTTCGAACTGCTACCTCCTTGGAGGTCCATGTAAAGCCAGCTATTTGCATAAACGAAACTTGTAGCCCAATAATCCCCCCCAGTAACGCTGACGCTGGGGTCAAAAAGGTTCAGCAACCGTGTGTTAGGCGGAGCATAGGACCATACGATTCCGCCACCGGGGCCACCACCTGAAAAGTACGGATCCCCCGCGGTGGCAACTGCCAAGGACTGATTTGACTGACCGAAGCTACCACCCCCATCCGCGCAAGTCGCTCCTTGAACGAGATTGGAGAGTTGAACCGAACAGGTCTGATACGGGTTAGTTGTAGTATACAATACTTGGTTGTCGAGTACCACTGTGCCTAGGATCTGTGGCAAGGGATCTCCGCCAGTCGACACTTGCCCGAGAACGACTGGCGTGAGATTGCCAGTTAGATCAACGCCCATCAATTTCGAACGATTGAAGTTCACGTAGGCAATCCAATGCCCACACATCATCGCGGCCTGCTCACCCCACGCTACGTCTTGGTCAAGATTCGCCACGGCGCCGGTATCACTGACTGAGACGATTGCGACTCCCACGTTGTCCTGTGTCTCAATGTAAGTGACTCCATTATATCGACCGAGGATCTTGTAGGGATCTACGAGACCCTCGGCGATCAAAGTGGGTGTGCCACCGTTTGTTTCAACGCGATACAGTGATCCGTTCGTGCCCGGATTTCCGAGCGGATCCGCGACTGCTGCCACGGCATAATAAAGGAAACTGCCCTCGACCAGAAGATCCCTTACTGCGTGATTCGCCAGCCACTTGGCACAGCGACCCGAGTCATCGCAACGCGGGACACATTGGCTCGCCGCATTGCAGATCTCGTCGCTCGACGGGCAAGTGCAAGTCGGATCGATCGGCAGCGTGGGATCGACGACATACGGCACCACGCTTCCACCACCCACACCTTGACCACCCACACNNCTTGACCACCCACACCTTGACCACCCGCACCCTGACCGCCCACACCTAGGTCTCCGGTTGACGCAAATCCTCCGGTTGTCGCCGCGCCTCCGGTTGCAGCGAAGCCTCCCGTCGACGAATTAGCGCCTCCATTCCCTCCGGTAGCTTCATTCGTCTTGCCCCCCGTAGCATCGTCGCCCAGATTTTTGTGTATTGGACCACAAGCAGCAACCAACCCGATCGCTACACTCAAGCAACTCAACCTTCCGAACGTTGAACGTGTCATCATAAGCTCCCTTCGTCTTAGTTGAGTGACGCGTCTCGACGACATCGTCACAAAATCGTCGTCTCGTATCATTTTGCGCCCTGCCCGCTCGGTCCCGGTAGCCCCGCGGTTCGGCACGCGCCGCGCACCCGCGCGGATAGCGGGGAATTCGGGTAGCGCCGAAAGAATTCCGCGGCCCAATGCTCGGCGTCCTTGGCGCGCCCGAATGCGCACAGAGCCATCACACGCGATGCGATGGACTCTTCTCGGAGCATTCCCGAGGGGAACGCCGCGTCATATTGATTCAGTTTTGTCAATGCCGTAGCCGGGCGACCTTGCTGAAGCGCTCGCTGGACCTCGGCTAACATCTCGGTCTCTCGAGCGATCGATGCTTTTGTTGGTTGTGACGGCACGGAAACGTCGGGTTGCTCAATCGCGGGCGAAGCCTCCGAGTCTCGTGGTCCTTCACCGGGCGCCGCGCCGGCGTTGAGCGGCACTTGGCCGCGCGCTGAGTCCGCCGGCGCCTTCGGCGCCTGAGTTTGCGCGGCTTCGCTCGACGTCACAACCGGCGCCGCTATCTCTTGCGCTTGCGGTTCAATCGGCTGCGGCGCACTCGACACAATTGTCGCGCTGCGATCGCCGGCTTTCGTCATCAATGACGGCGCGGCCCGCGCGGCAGGCGCTGTAACCGAGGGCTGATCGTTCGTTGTTGGCGAGATTGCAACGATGCCCAGTGAGAGTCCAGCTACTGCGGCGCTGACCCAGGTGGCCATCAACGAAGCGCCGGCACCGAGAGGCAAGCTGGTCCCGGTTGACACACCCAATGTTCCCAAGGTCGCCCCCTTGGCAACCAGGGCAGATGTGCCGATGGTTCCGGCGGCGAGTGCACCAACGAAACGTTGGCGCGCGCGGCGTTTAATATCACGGGGTGCCGAATCTGCCATTCTCGCAGAATCCAGCAAGTTTCTAGCTTCTTTACTGAGGTCCATCATCGGTACCTCCAATCATCCTTGGCTTTGAGTCGTCTTAGACTTGTTTCGAACGCAGCCCGAGCGAGCCGCAATCGCGAATAGACCGTGTTGGTGGGCAACCCAAGCGCCTGAGCAATTTCTGCGGCAGGGATTTGCTCGAGCTCTGCCAGAATGAACACGGCGCGTTTGTCCTCGTCGAGTTCGTCGAGCAGTATCTGAACTTGTTCGGCGGCTTGCATGTGAGCCCTCGCCTGTTCGGGACTATCGCTCATGCAGACGAGCACGGCCTTGTCCTCGGGGACATGAGTGCGCTGCCTTGCCGCTTTGTGGCGATAGACTTTGGCAATGCGTAGCGCAATCCCGAAAATCCAGGTCTTGATTGCGCTTCGTTGTTCGAAATCTTCGAGCCGTCGATGCACGACAAGGAATACTTCTTGCGTCGCGTCCTCGAGCTCTGACACTCCTACTCCGAGGCGTCGCAGGCTGCGCCACACGAAGTCGAAATGTCGCTCGTAAATCTCGACGACGTTTGGATCGGCACCCATGGCGCACTGCAACTCACCCACCGTGCTCGACCGGATCAAAACCGGCAGACAAGCACTTGCGGGCATCATATCTGCTGGGTGCTTGGGTCTTCGATATCCGTCACGAAATCGTTCGGCCTCGAAGAATAGTAGTCGCCCTTGTTACCGGCGCCCGAAGCGTAACAATCTGAATTTGTTGGTAATTCTGTGCGTACGAATCGCCGCGCCTCCCCCACTGCCGTTCTAGGGAGTGTTCCGGTTTTCTCCTAAGCCATCGGCTCATTTGAATTGCACAGGAAGGACGGAAGAGCCTCTTCCTGTGCAATCATCCTAACGCCACCCGGCCGCAAAGCTGATGCCAAATCGTGCAGCAATCCCCGTCTCAAAGAGAATCGGGTCATTCACAAAACCGAATTGATATTTCACCCAGGGAACTTCGAGATCGGCAGAAATGCCGAGCACGCTGCTCGAGGCCACTCGCAGCTCGAGGAGCCCGCCCATGGTGGAACCGAGCCAGAGTTGCTTAGGATCCTTTCCGTAAGTGACTCCGTGGCCACTGCCCGAAAGGCGTCCCAGCTCGACGCCCGCACAAGGACCAGCGGACCAGGCCTTTTCCGTGACGAGCCAACATACCCGTGAAGCTATTCGATAGAGCGCAAATGTCGCGCTGCGGCCTGGTGCGTTTGCTGAGCTCGCTTCTGCCGTTAGGCTGGACGCCGCCAACTCGAGGCGCAAACCCTTTGTTTGAATCGCACCGAACAGGCCGGTTCCGAGATTAGTGCCCGGTAAAGTCCGATAGCCCGCAAACGCAGTCAGCCCGAGCCGCCAGAACAGGGGCTCTCTTGCTACGTCCGGAATGACGATTGGTGCAGGCGATTCGGCGCGCGCCGCAGTCGGGATTGGACCCGACGGAGCATTGGGCAATTGCGTCGTGTTCGGTTCTACGCTGGGCCCCGTTGGCGTAAAGGTTGTGGTACCGCTGGGGAACGACTGGGTAGCGAGCAATGCGGGATCGATGGCTAGCGCGACAATCAGCGCCGCTGCATGGCCCAACTCTTCGCACGTCGGAGCTTCGAGCCTGCGACCGTGAGAGCCCTCTACATCGCGAACGATCAATGTGAGCGTGAAGCCGCCGTGGTCGCTCTCAACTGACGCATTGGCTGCAATCGTAATGTTCTGGGCTGCGGGAGCGGAATTGGCGACGAGTCCATCGATTTCGCGAATTACGTCCGCCTCAGTCGCACAACCCGCGGGGGCCTGCCACGTCAAGTTGAAGCGCCGACTTTGCTGCGCCCCGGCAACGCCGCAAAAGAGGGAAGCTTGGGCGCAGGAAAATAGGCACGCTAGGAAGAATCGAACCCAACGGTGAGACACGAGTTCCCCCCTCGTGCCAAATTCAAGGACACATTGCAAACGCGGACGGGATGGCACAACCGGGCAAGCGGGCCTAGGTAGTCAGCGCATCGTCGCGTTGAACGAATAGGAACGGACTTGGCTGGAATAACGAAGCAGCAGCCCGAAAATGGAGGAGAAACCCGGGAAGGCCCCCGCGGGCGCCTCGGCAAATACTCCGCCAAACGCAATCCGCTCGCGACGAACGAACCCTTTGGCCCTGAACCCTTGCCCAGGTCTCCGGCGACCGTCGAAGGTGGGTTTGTCGTTCATTTGCATCAGGCGACTCACACCCACTACGACTTGCGGCTCGAGGTGGGCGGCGCATTGAAGAGCTTCGCGGTGCCGCGGGGCCCAAGTCTCGATCCGGTGGACCGCCGCTTAGCCATCGAAACCGAGGATCACCCGCTCGAGTACCTCGAGTACGAAGGGGTCATTCCCAAGGGCAACTATGGCGCGGGGCCCATGATCATCTGGGACACGGGGCGCGTGCGCTACCAGGAGTTGCCTGCCGAACAGGGGCTCGCCAAAGGCAAATTGGATTTCTGGCTTTCGGGGCATAAGCTCAACGGCAGGTTCGCTCTCGTCCTCAGCCATAGCAAGGATCAGAAAGACACACAGAAGCGGCAATGGCTGTTGCTGAAGAAGCAAGATCCATTTGCGCGCACTGGCACATCGATTATCGAAGACAATCCGAGAAGTGTTCTTTCGGGCCTCGCCCCAGAAGAGCTTTCGACGGACAGCATCACCGCCGAAGCCGAAACTCTCGCGGCAAGCTACGGTGCCGAGAAGAACTCGGTCGAGGCGCGCGGCCTAAAACCGATGTTGTGTGCAGAGCTGCCGCGCACAACGGAAGCGGATACCGACGAGCTTTTGAATCGACCCGGCTGGCTCTATGAGCTTAAGATTGACGGTGTCCGAGTCGTAGCTGACAAGCGTAACGGTGAGGTTGCGCTCTGGTCGCGGCGGGGCCCCGCCGTCACTCAAAACTATCCGGAAATCGCCCGCGCCGTGCGTGCGCTACCAGGCGGACGACTTGTTCTTGATGGCGAAATCGTCGCGTTCGACGCCGCGGGACGGCCTAGCTTCGGGCGGCTCGCCAAGCGCATTCACGCGCGCGCTTCCGATGTGTGGCAAGTCGCGCGCGAAGCGCCGGTAAGCTTCATCGTGTTCGACCTGCTCGCGCTCGGCGACCTAGATCTGCGTGCGCTGCCACTACGACAGAGAAAAGAGCTGCTCGCTCAGGTGGTTCGGGGGCGAGGCTTCGTGCGCTGCCTCGATCATTTCGAGAACGCCGGGCGCCCACTTTTCGATTTTTGCAATCGGGAACACCTCGAAGGACTGGTTGCCAAGCGTAGCGATTCTGCTTATCGCGCGGGCCCGAAACGCACTGGGGACTGGGTAAAACTCAAGTGCCACCGCGACGCCGAATTCGTCGTCATCGGACTCACTCGCGGCGAGGGCTCGCGTTTCGAGCTGGGCGCGGTTGACGTTGCCAGCTATCGCGGGAACGAACTCGTCATTCGCGGCAAAGTCGGCAGCGGTCTTGACCAAACATCGATTGCGGTGCTTCTCGAAAAAACCCGCGGGCACGAGCAAAAAACCTGTGCCGCGATAGGCCAACTCGAACCCGCACCCAAAGGTCGCACATTCGTGGAACCACTCACCGTGGTGAGTGTGCGATTCGGCGGATGGACGGACGAAGGCCGTTTGCGCTTTCCCGTATTTCAAGGCATCCGCGATGACATCGAGCCCGAAGCTTGCACGACTGCAGCGCCCAGTGAGCTTCTGGACGACGCGAGCCCATCCGCCGAACCCGAGCCGACGCAACTCGAAGCCGCCCCAATGCTCGTGTCCAATGGTCGTAACGACAAAAAAGAAGTCGTCGATACGAGTCCGCATCGAGTCACGATTTCGAATCCTCGCAAGGTGTATTGGCCCGAAGACGGCATCACCAAGGGGCAACTCGTCGAGTACTACGAGCAAATTGCTGACGTGATTCTGCCGTTTTTGAAGGATCGCCCGGTGATTTTAGTGCGCTACCCGGACGGTATCGAGGGCAAGAATTTCTACCAGTGGAACGTGCCGGACAAGACTCCCTCGTGGGTCCAAACGCTCGAGCTTCCGGCTGAAAATGGCCAGGGTCACGCGCGCCACGGTTTCCTCATCAATGACGTTGGCACGCTCAAGTACGTGGTTAACTTGGGTTGCATCCCGATTCATATTCTGGCCTCACGGGTGCAGTCGCTCGACGCTTGTGACTTCATCACGCTGGATCTCGATGTCGATGCCTCGACTTTGCTCGAAGCGATCACGATTGCGCGCTCACTGCGTGAAATCATCGAAGGCGCGGGACTCAATGCATTTCCGAAAACATCCGGGCAATCCGGGCTGCACTTATTGGTGCCGCTGGGCCCGGGTGTTCCGTATCCGGCGGCGCGGCTGCTCGTGGAATTGCTCGGACGCCTTGCGACGCATCTTCACCCTGCGACTGCGACCATGGAGCGACGTCGCGAACACCGCGGACCACGCGTGTACGTGGACACCGGTCAAACGGGCCCGAGCCGCGCTATCGTGGCTCCGTATTCGGTGCGGGCCGTGCCGCGTGCCACTGTGTCGACACCGCTTACCTGGGACGAAGTGACGCAGGCACTCGAGGTCGGGCGTTTCACGCTCGCGTCGGTGCCGCATCGACTCAAGACTCGAGCTGATCCGATGCGTGATCTACTCACGCTCAAACCCGATATTCCGAAAGCCGTCGCGTCGCTCGAGAATGTCATTCAAGGCACGCTTGGGAAGTCGCGGTGATCGCTGACGGCCGCTCCTGCCCGCGCTCGACGGGTTGTCACTGGGCGCGGCGTATCAACTACAGTTTTAGACAATCGAACAGGCAATTACAGGCATTTTCGCCCTTGCTGCAGATACCGTCACCACAACGCGCGCAGATACCGTGGTCGATCCCGGCCTCGACACATTGACCGTTTACTTCGCGCAAGTCTCTAATCAGTTCAAGCCCCGGGCAGCAATAGGTAGAATTCTTTGCGGCCGCCTCATCGCCCTGGGTTGCGCAGTGTTCGGTGAGTTTCAAGCAGGGCGAACCCGGTCGCGCGAAGTAACCTTCTGTACACTGGCAAGTGAGTGCCCGAGGGTGAGCTATTGGGACCGTTCCAGGTGGACCTAGCGGCCTTTGCACAGCGGGTCCGTAATTGGGCGGGGGTGGACCAAAAGGCTCGGGTGATGACAGCGGCGCAGTGGCCATGGTTTCTCCCGGCCTCACCTGCGACTCGGGCCGAATCCAGTCGACGACGGTACCGTCAGGATCGGTAGTCTGAGCAACGACTGGGTAAGGATCTTTCCAGGGCTCACCCCCTGGACCGCAGGGATTGGGTCTGCACGAGCTGCCTGCTATTAGCGCGAGTGCAAACAGGAAGGCAAACTGCGCCTTTCTGGTGCGAGGGGCTCGCTGTGGTCTGTCGAATAATGACAGCGAATTGAAACGATCAGTACTTGTGGGTGCTTGGGGTGCAGCAATGCTCCCGCCGGTCGAGCCACCGGTGGCACGACTCGCGGAACTCGACGACGAACCCCCGGTGGATTGCACTGAAGCATCTATATCCGGGCTGATAGCTGCTGCCAATGTCCGCTGATTTGCGGACGCCGAAGCCGCTTCCACTCCCATGCGCGTTTCCGTGCCGGAGTGCCAGAAATGGAAATTGCAACCTGAATTACGAGGGACGGTCAGGCATACTTTAGGGAGCGTTTGGTTCGAGCAAGCGGGGTACTTGTTGTTCGGGAAACGCTTGGCGAAAATGAACGCGCATGGGCGGCGACGTCTCGTTCGAGCTGCCTCTCAAGGCGACTGATCTCCGCCTGCGGTGATTCCTTGGGCTCGACGATGAAACCCAGCGCATCGGCGCCTTCAACGACAATTTCGGCCACGATGCGCTCCGCACTTTTCTCCCCCGGGTACGAGGGTAGAGCCGGGTAGGCGTCCAACTTCGTGGCTACTTCGTCCAAGTCATGGTGCAACAACGAAAACGCCTGATCGAGTGCTTGCAGTTGGCTGATGAGGCCAGTCACGCAGCAACGTCTGGCATTGAGCGAGGCCTGACCCTCGGGGGTCTTCCAAATAGCGCCCGCTTCGTGCACCGCTTGAACGGCCCGATAACGCAGCTCGCCAATCGTGAGCGAGCGCTCTGCAATTCTGAGCATCTGTTGCAGCGTCTTCACCCAATCTGGCGTAAAGGCCGCAGTATCGATGACGTGGGCGAGTTTCATGAGGAGCCGCTGGGATTCACACCATTCGCTGTCGGTTTGACCGCGCCCAATGTAGCGGCGCGCAGCATGTAGGAACTTGGACGACTCTTGCTCACATTCCGTACCGGAAGTCCAAGCACGCGGAGAGGCGATCAGCTTAGATTCAGACTGATTTTCGGTGCGTCTAGGCATAATTGGTATTTCCCCCCGTGCTCGGCATGGTGATGCTGTTGTTTGTTCCGTACACCCCCAATTGTTTCACCACTGTGAATTACACATTTAAAAATCTTATGCATCGAGTAATTTCGAAGACCCAGGCGGCTCGAGTGCCATCAATTGTTTCAAGCGATTCCGAAACATTGGACACACATCACGTCATCCAAGACGACCTAAGCAATGTCAGGGCGCGCCCCTGCTTCTTGATGAATTGCCGGCACGGAATCATTGCGCAAGCCCGGTTGATCGCCAATTGGGTGACACCGACCCCGTACGGCGCGATCTACCTGTAATTCCGGATGGGACCGGCTAGTTTTTTTCGGTGTTGAGACCTATGTCAGTCGCGAACCGAATCTCGACCATGACTATCGCTTTCGACAACACCTACGCGCGCCTGCCAGCTCGTTTCTACGCTCGCATCGCGCCAACAAGAGTACGCGAGCCCCGGATTGTGAAAGTGAATTACCCGCTCGCCGAGCTGCTCGGGCTCGACCCAGCTCTGCTCTGTTCGCCCGAGGGAGTTCAGATCCTTGCAGGAAATGCGGTCCCCGAGGGGGCAGCGTCGATTGCTCTGGCGTACGCGGGGCACCAGTTCGGCGGATTCGTGCATCAGCTGGGCGATGGGCGAGCGATCCTCCTCGGCGAAGTCGTTGGGGCAGACGGCGGGCGACGGGACATCCAACTCAAGGGCTCGGGTCGCACGCCTTTCTCCCGTGGGGGCGATGGCCGCGCGGCGCTGGGCCCGGTGCTGCGCGAGTACATCGTGAGCGAAGCCATGGCTGCATTGGGCGTTCCCACCACGCGTGCGCTCGCAGCCGCAACCACGGGGGAGCCGGTCGTTCGTGAGGAGCTCCTACCGGGCGCAGTTTTGACGCGCGTAGCAGCGAGCCACTTGCGCGTGGGCACATTCGAATTCTTTGCCGCGCGCGATGACCGCGAGGCCCTGGCAATCTTGACGTCATACGCTCTCGCGCGGCACTTTCCACGCGAGGCGAGCGGCGATCCAGAGTATCAAAACGACGCACTCCGACTGCTCGAATGCGTTGTGGATGCGCAGGCATCGTTGGTGGCGCGCTGGCTCGGTGTCGGATTCGTGCACGGCGTGATGAACACGGACAACACATCGATCTCCGGTGAGACAATTGACTACGGACCGTGTGCCTTCCTCGACGAGTACGATCCCAAGAAGAAATTCAGCTCTATCGATCACGGGGGCCGTTATGCTTTTGGCAATCAGCCACGCATTGCACTGTGGAACCTAGCGCGGTTTGCCGAGACGCTGCTGCCCCTCATGGCCGACGACACCGAGCAAGCGGCCCGTTTGGCCACTGCGCGCCTGGATCGCTTCTCAGTCCGATTCGACGCGGCCTACGCCCGCGTGATGCGCGCCAAACTCGGGCTCGCACTCGAAGACGACAACGACGCGGTGCTAGTCGCCGATCTCCTAGAGCGGCTCGCATCGAATCACGTCGACTACGCAGTTTTCTTCCGCGCGCTGTGCACTGCGGCCGAAGACGTATCGGCAGACGAGGGCCTTGCATCGCTTTTCGAGCAGCCGGGCGCGTTCCACACTTGGGCCGAAGTGTGGCGACGTAGACTACTCAAAGAGGAACTCACGCCCCAGGCACGCGCGAGTGCGATGAGACGTGTCAATCCCGCGTTCATCCCACGTAATCACCGCATCGAGCAGGCCATCGTGGCCGCGGTGGACGGTAATTTCGAGCCGTTCGAAACACTCGTGAATGTACTTGCACGACCCTACGACGACCAGCCAAACTTCGCGTACCTGGCTGATCCGCCGCTGCCCGATGAGCGAGTGTGTGCAACGTTTTGTGGGACGTAAAGCCGGTGGTGGGTCACAACGCCTGGATGCCGTCGTGCGCAGCGCGCCGAATTTGCACCGAGGACATGCGTAAGCTTGAGCGCCAGTCAGCGACTCATCGCGAGCCTAAACCCAAGATTGACGCAACGACTTGCTGGGAGATTCCAATTGCGAAATGAGGCGCGAACCCAGAGCGGAAAACTGTTCCAGCCTCCCCCACGACGAACGCGAACCTCTCCTTGTGTTGGACCCTGCGGATCGATGGCGGGCGACCTAGCGTAGTAGTCTTCGCCGTACCAGTCAGAAATCCATTCCCAAACATTGCCTTGCATATCGTACAGACCCCAATCGTTAGGCTGCAGACTGCCTACTGGCAATGGAAACGCACTGGTATCTCCGGGTTCAATCGTAAGGTCCTGCACGTGCTGAAATATCGGATGACGCGCTTGATCGATCACCCTGGCTTTGCTGCCAAGCGTAGCTGGATCATCACCACTTGCGTAACGCGCGGTTGTTCCAGCGCGATTCGAGTATTCCCATTCTGCTTCCGTTGGAAGCCGATAGACCTTGTTTTCCTTGCGACTCAGCCATTGGCAAAATGTCGTTGCATCGTTCCAGGTTACATCGACGACGGGGTGCTGTTCGGTCTGCGGATAACCGGGATTGAACCAACCGAATTCAGGGCGACGCCCTTCGCATTTTCCATTGGCAGAATTGTAGCCCCACCCACCTTGTCCATCTGCAACCGGCTCCGGCGTGTAGCCGGATTCAGCGAGAAACTGGCGATATTGCCCCACCGTGACTTCGTGCCTTGCGAGAAAGAAAGCGCGGGAAATACGTACCCGATGCCGAGGATATTCGTCGGCAAAGTCCTCCGGTTTTCTTCCGTACATCGGAAACGCTTTGACCACGTTCTCGGGCGGCTCAATTCCTCCCATCAGGAACTCGCCGGCTGGAATCAGGACCATTTGTGCGCCAATAGTGTTTGTAAATTCACGAACCGGCACGGCCCCAGACGTTGCAAGTGGCGCCGGCCGCGCGCAGCAAGTCAGCAATATTGCCAAATTCAAAGCTAGTCGCATCGTCAAGAGGTTCCTCGGGCGACCCTTCTACAAGAATTGGCCACCGCGGCGCAAGACTCTCCTTTGGAACAGCACCGCCCTGCCGCCCCTTGGACTTCTAACTCTTTTTTTCGGCCTGTGGAACCTGACTGATTCTCTGCTCCGAAGAACTCGGATTCGATTGAGGTGATTTGGAAGTCGGCAGTGGGGGCGGTCGTATCGATGAAGGTGCCGATGAAGGGGTAATCTTCGTTGCACATCCGATGTTTCCCAGAATCTGACGAAGGCGGCCCGAAATCCTCGTATTTCGTTTTTCGATTTCGCTGCAGAGAATGTTACCGAGGTCGAGCTTGTTGGCCTCAGCGAATCGTTGATGTTCGCCACCGTATGTACTTGGATCAATTTCCTCGAGCGCAGCGATTATGAGCTGGTGAATCCTACACGTCGCCAGATCGATATTTGCGAGCTTCAAGCCATTGTCCCCTGATCTCAACAAATCGTACACAGCAGCCTTACTACTCATTGGTGTCGCGCTGGGTCTTGATGTTGCTGGTGGGTCCGATCGATTGGCACCGCCAGCTCGACTGACTCCGTTTTCCGGTGTAAATGAGCCCGTGTTCGTTCGGTTGCGGGTGGATGCAGCGTTCGCACCATCTACGGCAGGCTCCTCTCGCAGTGCGGCTCGGATATCCGGATCCGACAAGCTCACATGTTCCACGACCATCTCGACGTTTGCATCACCCGTTGGATGCTGACGGCCATCCGACTTCGGTCGGGGTACCTGTACATTCGGTGATGAACCCGCACCCGGTGCAGTGGGTGCGGCTGCGATGATATCGTCGTCCCCAACGACCATGTCGTCGGCATCCGCGTTTTCCTGGTCGGATGCCTCATGGCCTTTTGGGTCTTTGCTATCGCCTTCCTGATTCGATTGCGGTCCACCACCGATGCGTGACGCGGCAGGAACCGATGAAACGTGCGCACCAGCTGAGACGCTTGGACGCGCGATACTCCCCGTCACTGAAGTCGTTCCTTCTTTCTTAGATAGACTCCCGGTCGGCGAGGGCGGTGCCGACGGCGACGAGCCTTGCGCCACCGATGACGCAGCTGCGCCGGCATCCACTTGAGCAGGCGTGAGTCCATTGCGCACGGCAACTAGCGGGTGAATCACACGATCCCATATCACATCGAGTGCAATGCTCTCGACCATGGCAATTGGCGAATAGCGACCGAGTAGGACGTCAAAACCCTTCCCTGGTTGCGCATCCGCGAAGGCCTCGAAAGAATCGACCAACCTTGGTTTTGACTCCTTCTCGAAAAACGAGACAAAGCTAATCGACCGAACAACTTCTTCTGGGCTGACCAGCCCGATCTTAAGCGCAGTTTCAAGGATCAGAGCAACTAGCCCCTTTGCCGCCTTCGCCTCACCTGGACCGTCATACGTCTCCCAGCTTCTCTTTTCAATAACGAACGCCCAGAGCTTAGGACCGTCCAAGTATTGCACCCGGTAGTCCGGGTTCAACAGCTCCAGGACGACTTCCGGTGCCACGAGTTTTTCGGCAAGAGCAATCTTCATCTGCTCACCCGCAGACTCTTTCGATGTGCGGCGCGCAACCTCAATGCGCGTCCCCGCAGTCGCGTACAGAATGTTCGCGCGAAGCTCGGCATCTTCGATGCGCTCCATGATCAATTCCGGAGGGAACGCGACGCAGAACTCATCCGCCGACCGAATGTTCGGCACGGCATACCCGCAGACCGCAGAGAGGAATTGCTGAACGGTCGAGAAAGCTGAGTTATCTATTCTGGCCACGGAATGACTCCTTATTCCACTGTGCCTACCATAAACTCGTCTTCGGCGAAATCTTTGAAGAAATAACGCGAATATTGCCAATACTGGGCGCAGTTTCGCCGTGTTTGTCAGCCCCGCTGGAGACAAGCCCTGCGTCACGACCGAATGAGACGAAGAGGCCGCGGAAGCCCGAAGGCGCACCGCGCGTGCCCGCAGTCAGTAGTACAAATGGTACTTGCCGCTGACTTAGAGCAGGCCGAGCATTTAAAGCACGCCGTTCCAGAGCTCGTCGATTGCACAATACGATAAGCTATCGTATTGTGGATACGATGAAGGTCACCGCCATTCTTCCCGACGACCTCGTGGCCGATGTGCGGCATCTGGCGCGCGGCAAAACCTTGACGGATTCTTTGAGGACGGCACTTGAAGATTGGACCCGCAACAAGAGGGCCGTAGCGCTCGCCCAAACCGTGCGGAAAAAGCCACTGTCATTCACCAAGACCGCTCGGCAGGGCGCCTTGCGCGAGCTAAACCGTCGGTGACAGTGATTGTAGACACTTCGGTATGGATCGAGTTCTTCCGAGGCGAGGAAGAGTATCACGCCGCGCTCATGCCATTGATTGAGCAAGGACGAGTACTAGCACTTGAATGCGTATTCGGGGAACTCATTCAGGGCGCCCGCGATGAACGGGAGCGCAATCTTCTGGAGCGATTCTGGGATGCGTTGCCCAAGACAGAAATCCCGCGACTTTTCGTCGTGGCTGGCAAACATTCGAGTATCGAGCAATACCCGAAAAAGGGGGTCGGCCTTATCGACGCAGCGATTGTGGCAGCTGCGCGGCAAGTGAAAGCGCAAGTGTGGTCATTGGACAAGAAACTCAACGCAATACTAACCAGTTCCGAACGATTCTCGCCCAGTACATGAGCCTTCGAATATATACGTCAGGCCATCGCCTACCTCGGAGCCGGAGCAAGACTCTGCCGACACCCCGCCTGGCGTGTTCCCGTATCTTCCGATCTGGTCGCAGCCCGTCAATGTAGGTGTGCCTAGTATCGAGTTGCCACCGCACATTTGTCCCTTCATTTCGTTCAGGTTTGTGCCGTAGGTCAACATAAGGAGAGAGTTGTCGTCACTACTCCGGCAACGGTTGATCATATGAAACCATGGGTTCGTTCCGTCGTCAGTACTGCCCTCCTTTCCTTCGCCTACGCCTGTTCTTCCGCTCCCCCGCCAGCTCCTGAGTACCCGGAATTACTGGAAGCACAGGCGCAGTTGAACGCGGCAAAATCTGCTGCAAAATCTGCTGCAAAGCCCGCACCGACCAAGAGCGTCGCAAAGGTGGCCGTTAAACCTGCCCCCGCGACTGATCCATCTGCCCAAGGCGATGGGCTACGTAAGGCGAGCCGGCCGCCCGTTGAGCTACTCACGAACAGTAATGCCATCTACATCCTGAACTTCGACGCGTCGGATGCGGGTAAAGTGGCTAAAGAGAACTGCGAAGCCACCGGTGAGGATCGGACCGAAATCTCTGCTTGCGTTCAAAAAGCCCGCTCCAAGGTACCCATCGAATCCGAACGTTTCGTCAAGAAGGGGGCCGAGTATTGGTGGATTACGTTCAATCGTTACAAGGGCAATCTGCTCAAGTGGCACATCATTCAGTTCCAGGTCGGTGAAGAAAAGAGTGACTGGGTAGCATTGAAGCCGCTGGGCAAAGACAAGGGGCTCGCTCCAATGCCGAGAGTTCCACGGACGCTCGAGATCGAGCTGCCGAACGACTTCTCCATCGTTCTAAACGATCCCGAGTTCGGTAAGCTGATCTTTGATGCCAAAGTCGGCATGATGGACGATTGACATCACCCGCGGGCCGTCGCACCGCGTAAGCAACCTCACCCCCGTTCGTAGGTCTGTTTGACTATCTTGGCGTGAATCGCTACACGCAATCAGCGCTTGCGATTGCGTATAATCTCAACGATCATGCAAGGGTGAACGCATGTAGGCAGCAAACGTACTGCTTGCCCATGCAACCGGGGCGCAGTTTCGGGATGGGTGGTGTGGCTATGAGAAGTGAGAGTCCCTTCGTAATCACGATCAGCCGTCAGCTTGGAAGCGGCGGAGCTCACATTGGACGTAAGCTTGCAACCGATCTTGGTATTTCCTACGCGGATCGGGACATCCTCGAGCGAGCCGCAGAGTCGCTTCAAGTTCGGGCGGAGGATATCGAGGCGCAGGAGGAATCTGCCCCATCATTCTTACAATCGGTTCTCGAATCGTACACCTTTGCGGTTCCAGAAGTAAGCTGCATCCCGGCACTCGAGGTGCCAAGCTTTGGGGAATTGCGAGAGGCGGAAGCGGAAGTGATTCGTGAACTCGCGACACGGCAGAGTGTCGTCATTGTCGGCCGCGCCGGTTTTCATCTGCTGGCTAAGCATCCTCGGCACCTCAGCATCTTTCTCTTTGCCGCACTTGAGTTTCGCGCGAACCGAGTCGAAGAACTCTACGGTATCTCCCACGAGCAGGCGTTGCGCGTCATCGAGGAAAGTGACCGCGCGCGACGCCGCTACATTCAGCAGGTCACCGGGCGACCGTGGACTGACATTTTGCTGCGGTTTGACGTCACACTGTGCACGAGCACCCTCGGCCTGATGCTCGCGGAACGGGTTCTATGCGAGACCGCGCGAATCCACTTTCGCCCAACCTAGAAGCCTACTCGCAATCAACTTCGCGTAAAATCAGGTTTTGGCCGCGCCCCCGCCGTCTCGGTTCTACGTCATTCAAGGGGTCCCGCAATTTTTTTATTGCCAGTCATCGAGGACAACGGCAAATTGCCGCAAGACCATTTTTCGAACTGCTCAGGAATCATATCCCCATGAAATCTCTCACGATTCTTCCACTCTTGGCGCTCTCCGTTTCGGCCTGCACAGTGCGCTCAACGGCTCAGGTTGCGAGCACGGCGTCGGTCACACCGAGCACGAGCGCGACGACCCAGAGTGCAACGGCGCCCGTCGAGCCTGCGGGCAATCCCTTCCAGGGAGCCACACAGGTCGTCAACCCGGAGTACGTGGCGAAAGTGGAGGCGGCCGCCAAACCACCCGGGGAATCGGATGGAACCACGGACGAGAAATCTCCGCGATTCGATCAAGGGTGCAAATCGGTCGACAGTATGCCTAACGCGCCTGAAGGCGGGCAATGGTTCGCCGAGCACTTCGTTGACATGGTCCGGAACGCGGAACCCAAGCTGTGATCGAGTCAAAGTGCGCAGCCCTCGCCCTGTGCTCAAATAATGATGACGGGCGTGGTTCCCCAAACCTAATGGCCACTTAGGCAAGGGATTACAACCGCGTGAGGCCAAAAGCCGCGCCACCTTGCGATCGCAAACCGAGTTCTCAGCCGGCAATGGTTGGCCATTCTCAGTACTTTCAACTGAGACATCCGGCACCTCGCGCTGCGCTCGCGCTACACGATCGTCGCGAAGCCCTCGAACTGTATGCGGGATGAGGGCTCACTTTCCGCTTTGATCTGCCAATCCTTGAGCCCTGGGAAGATCTCTTTCGCACGCCCACCCACCATGATCAAGGTAATAACCTGGGCCTGCTCGGGTAGGCCGAGAACATTTCGAGCTGCGTGAGGATCGAACCCGGCAACTGGATGCGTGATCAGATCCCGCTCGGTCGCGGCCAGCAGCAGCAGCGCGGTCGCCATGCCGGTATCGAACTGGTAGTAGTCGCGCCCGTCCGGGGTCCTGCAATCCAGATCGGCGAACGACCACACGGCTACGATCATGGAAGCCTGTTTGGCCCAGAGGACATTTCCCGGTGCCAGAACCTCCACCATGCGTTCGAGCGCGTCCGGACTGCGAACGAACGCGAAACGCCAGGGTTGCTTGTTCGAACAGGACGGCGCCCGGCTGGCCGCGGCTCCCAGTTCCCGGATGACCGCATCGCTCACCTCCACCGGCGCGAACGAGCGTAGAGATCTGCGTTGCTTTATGACAGCTTCGAATTCCATTGTGTGCACATAGCACGAGTCTAGCCGAAATCTTGGGTGACGGTGCGAACGGGTACATACACGTAGCCGGCCCAAATCTCCATGTATTAGAGCAACGGCTGCAATACCGAGTACCACTGCGTCCCGAGCACGACATAACCAGCCAAGTTCGGGTGCCATTGGTCTTCCATGAGCGCCGCCTTATTCGGGTTGAAGGGCGTGTACATGTCAACCACGAGGATGTGTTTGCCAGCATCTGCGCGCGTCGCGACCACGGCGGGAATTGCGTCGTCATACGTCTTGATGCGTGCGCTAAGTGCAGTATCGTCACCTAGGGATGCGTTTCCGCGCGAGGGTATCGGCTGGGCCACGACGATCAACACGTTCGGCAGCTGCGTGTAGATTGTGTCGATGAGGTTGCCGAGCCGCGTTGGAGCGTTGGCCATGTCATAGTTGTCGATGGCGTCATTCGTGCCGATCATCAAAAGCACAATATGCGGCGTGTACGTCGTCATGACTGACTGAGTCGTGTTGCACACAGTCGATGCAATGAGGCATGACGAGATTCCAGAACGGCCACCGGCTGGATATATCGTCCACCCGCTGTGTCCCTCGTGATTGTGAGGGAAAGCCACGCCATCGACGGTAGCGGGGCCATTATAGCCTGAGCCTACGAACGTGATATTCTTGCCCCCGGAATGCGCGAGCCGGAAGAGTTCCACGCGATAGCCGCCGGGCGTGTCCGCGTTGTAGCCATCCGTTATCGAATCCCCGAACGGCATAATCTTGCACGCGGTGCCGTCTGTCGGACAAGGGTGATACGCGCTTGAGCCCGCCGTGCCCGTTGAACCTCCTGTGCTCGATCGCCCGCCCGTTGCGGCACTCGAACCGCCGGTGCTCGATCGCCCGCCGGTGGCGGCACTTGAACCGCCGGAACTCGTGTTGCCGCCCGTCGCGGTAGTACCGCCAACTCCCGACTTTCCACCAGTTGCTGCAGAGCCGCCGGTCGCCGACTTGCCTCCAGTGGCCGAGCCGCCCGCGGCTGTAGTTCCGCCAACTGCAACAGAGCCGCCAGTAGCGGACGTACCTCCGGTTGCCGACGAACCACCGAGCGTTGCACTTCCGCCCGTCGCTGCATTGCCACCCGTGGGAGTCGCGCCGCCTGCGGCCTTCGTGCCGCCCGTGCTCATTGCTCCGCCGGTGGTTGCAGTGCCTCCGATGCTCGCGTTGCCGCCGGATACACCTGCGCCGCCATTGCCACCCGTTGCGGCGCCTCCTAAATTCGAACTCGTGTTGCCCCCAAGCGAACTGCTCGCTACCGAAGTGCCACCAGTACCCGTGCCACTATTGTTTGACGAACCGCTGCAACCCACAGCCGGCGCAATCAAAACAAACATCGCAAGACATGATTTTAGAAATTGCATGATGTACTGAACCTCGAAGGCGACGCGCGTGGCTCGCAACGCCAAGCCTTTTCTTAGCATTTTCAAGTTGGTTCGGGCAGGACTTAGTTGATCATTCGGGCAATGCCCCTGGCCGCCCAGTCGCTGCCCTTGCCGCGCCAGGGCGACGCGACGATTCCGTGCCGTGATGCCCCAAAAAAAGAATCTGGCATTTTACGTTTCTTTTGGTTTCTGCCACAGCGTCACGGAAACGCACATCAAGACTACCGAAACACGCGCCCAAAAACGATCTTGGTGGGTACGTACGTGCTCGGGTCCTGGTCTGCACCATACCATCCGTAGGCCACGGGAACATTGTTCGTGTCGACCGAGAAGGCAATCGTTGCGGTGCCGAAGCCACCTTCTCCACCAACCGGTCTCGAGTCGTCTCCGTGACGCTCGTGCGTCGCATCGGCAATCCGCATCAGCCAAACCGATGGGAATTGGGGATGGACCCACGGCTTGCTGACAACGAATCCGACATGGCCCGTGTTGTTGCGGTCACGAAACATATCGGGTTTGACCCAGGCGAAGACGTCACCAGGAACAACCTCCGAAGGCCCGTTTAGGCGCAGCCAGTTGCGCAGCGGCCGTGCGGTGCCGGCCGCTGCAATCGCCGCATAGAAGTCTCGAGCGAGCGGCCTTTCTCCGGCAATTGCTGCCCGTGCGCGAGGAGCCACCCGCCGCAGGATCCATGCCGCCATGATCGAGCAATCCCACTCATAGATGCCCTTGTGCGCGTCGATCCGCGCATTGTGCCTGTACTTCGTTGACGTGAGATTGCGCTCGACCGCGACGAGCGAAGCGACAACGTCCGCCCCCGCATCGCGGAGACTGGGCGTCACGGCGCCGCAAATCGATGCCTGCGCCAAGACCCACCAGAACCCGATTTGCCAAAGCGTTTTGCCGCGGAGATTCAACTCGTCTTGGGCCAGGTGATGCACCCAGAAAAGTAATACGGGTGGAATTCAATGGTGAGGCCGTTCATCGCGTACACGATGACTTGGCCTGCAATATGACCGGCGCCCGTAGCTTGAAATGTGGCCAATGGAGCCAAGACAGTTCCGTCGATGGCAAGCCCGTTCATGGTGAACTGAGTGGCTTGCGGGAAGTTCCAGATCACGTTGGACGCGAAGAGATAGTCTCCGTTGACGCCCCCTGTGGCACCCGGCATCGTGACACCACCGCCGGGCCAACTGATATTGGTGCCCGTAACATTGACGATAACGATCGAGGTCAGTGGAACATCGACAACGTAGGTGCCGAGCTGAGAGCCGTCGATGTTGAAGACGTTCTGAACGGGATCGGTCCCCTTCAGTACGAGCGCACCGCCCGCATTGCGCGTGGCCGTGGCCCCGGGGGTTGTGGGAAGTAGGGCTAAGGCCGCGCTAAGGTTTTGAAATTTGGTGGCAAGCGCCGCAAAATCAACGGGCAACTGCGACTTTGGCACTCTAAGCACGCCGCCGCACTTATCATCAAAGCTGTTCGTCACGGTGCCGCCCGCCACTGCCTTGCCGTTGGTGACCAAGGCTCCGCTTACGTTGCCGCCTACGACGAGTGAATACTCGGCGCAGGGATCGGTCCCCACGACATTCCTGGTGCCAATAGCGTAACCTGTTACAGAATTGAAGTTCCCGCCCACGTACATGCTGCCTTCCGAGTCGGACACGGAGGATCCCTGGTTGGTCAAATCCGTGATGACGTAGACGTTGATGTTGTTCAGATCGGTCTTGATACAGTTTGGAAAATCGGTACTGGTTCCGCCGCCTGTGCCTTGATCAATCGTACCACCGCCGCCGGTGCCTTGGTCGATGGTTGCGCCGCCACCCGTTGCCGTATCGATCGTGTTGCCGCCACCGGTAGCCTGGTCAATCGTTGAGCCACCGCCAGTAGCTACGTCTATCGTAAATCCTCCACCGGTAGCCACGTCCACGGTACTTCCGCCGCCCGTGGCAAAATCATTCGTGTTGCCCGAACCACCAGTGATGACAACGTCTTGCGACGAGCCTCCGCCGAGTCCGTCGCCTCCAACGCTGTTGTCACCCCCGAGGGTTGCATCGCCGCCACCATTGCCAGAGCCGCCGTTCGCTGTGCCGTTGCCGGAGATTCCATTTCCGGCTGCTCCACTGCCAGCGTTGCTGATCGACCCGCCATTGTTGGACCCAGCAGCTGCGCTGGACCCGCCCCGATTGTTTGAACCGCCTCCGCCAATTGACGAACCTTGGCCACCTACATTAGTCGATGCAAAATTCTCGAGGCCAAGTCCGTCGCTCTTCGACGAACCGCAGGCCACAACGGCGGCCAACAAGGAGATTTGAGTTAAACAGTTCAAGCTCAGGCGAGTCATTGTGTGCATCCTCCCTACCTAGGGCGCAGAACAGTAGCTAAGTGTGCAATCGACGGGCTGCGGTCCTGACTGTATAGTACCACGAACTGCCAAATATGGGGCTCCGCGCCGCATAGCTCGACGCCTGTGCCTGGCCCCCGCACCGTCCGAACCACCTCCAGCACCCGAACGCGTGACCGCGAGACTTACCAACAGAAGACGCTAACGAAGAACCCGATTGCCAGACTGCTCAAATGCAGACTCCAACGCGTATCAACAGGACGTCGCGTACATTGTGGGAGGGCTCAGCCTCCGGCGGCTTGATCGCGTCAGTTTCTGACGCCTCGACTGCAGCCGCGGGGGCAACTACCCAGTTGGACACCGAGGCGGTGAACGGGTTTCGCGGTGAAACAGACACTTTGGAAAAGATGATTCGGCGCGTCGAGTGCGACCTCGAGTACATTCGAAAATATAGCTTTTGGTTCGATCTCAAAATCGTTTGGTTGACTGTGTTCGGGCGTAAGGTACGAAGGAACGCATACTGAAAGGAATCGCCCGTTCCTTTTGACGTCCTTCATGACCGGAGCTGGGCGAGCACTCGCATCGGCCTTGGACCGCCCCGTATTGGCCACAGCGGGCCTCGGAAGCGCCGTGGCAGCACCGCCCCCCGGTCTGGGCCCCCCCTGCCGTTTCGCGACGAAACGTCGGCCAGCTTTAGCTCTGTTGCAAGGGGTGCCCGGCACAGGCAAACTACGAGGTAATCTCGCTCAATCTTCCGGTTTCGATGGCTCAAGCCCGCGTCTGGGCCGGGACGGGTATGGCAATGTCAGACACATACTCGGTCGAGGTGCCCCGAGGTGCATTCGCTAACAATTCGGTATTCGCATGCCATAATTCCTGGGGATGTCCGTTGCAGAAATTGCCTTATTCCTTCAGACCAAAGCCAATGACTACCAGCAGCTACTCAGCGATGACTGTCAGGCTGCTGCAAGGCGATACGGCATGCCGGTGCGTGTCTTTTCGGCTGACAATTGCGCAGCCAAGCAGGTCGAGCAGATCCACGGGGTCTTGAATTCTTGTGAGCGCCCCCAGGTTGTCGTGGTAAGTCCGGTGGAAGAAACGACGCTAGGCTCGCTTTCGCGGGACGCTGGAAAGCTCGGGGTCGGCTGGGTCGTGTTGAATCGCTGGAGTGAAGAGCTTCCGGCGTTGCGCAGCGAATTCCCGCACCTTCCAATCTTCTCCGTAACTCCCGATCAATACGAGATTGGCCATGTTCAGGGGAGGCAGTTCAAGAGACTGTTGCCGAGCGGCGGCGAAGTCGTCTATGTACGCGGCAGGTCCGGTACCTCGTCAGCAGAGCGGCGGTTCGAGGGACTGCAGCGGGAACTCGACGGGACCAACATCAGACTTTGCAGCTTCGAAGGTGACTGGTCGAACGAAGGTGGCCAGCGTGCAATCCGCAAATGGGTTGAAGGCTCGCCTCCTGGCGAGATGCAGACATTGGTCGTCGGCGCCCAAAATGACAGCATGGCCGCAGGCGCGCGCAAAGCGCTCTCCGACGAGGTGCGCCAGCACAATATGCTCAAGGTGGGCCGGTTGTTCGTAACGGGTTGTGACGGGGCTTCGAGTTTTGGTCAGCGTTTGGTCGCCAGGGGCATGATCACCGCGACTGTGCTCGTTCCTTCAGTTTCGGGCAGGGCTGTCGACGAAATTGCGTTGGTGTTAAAGGGGGGGCAGCTACCGCCCGAGGAGATCGTCCTTGGAGTGTCATCCTATCCGGATCTGCCGGATTCGCTGTGCGAATTCATTGCCCTGGGCTCGGTGTTCGGCGGCGGTCTCGACACGCTCGGTCAATACGCGAATTTGACCGATGTGGCGTTGCTCGAAGGGCTACAAAATGGTGGACGGGCGGCGCAAGCTGCGTTTTTCGGTGCGTACGAGCCGCTCGTACGGCGTGTCCTGATGCGCATGCTGCGCGACGATTCCGACACGGCAGACGCACTGCAGGACACTTTCGTTCGAATGATTCGCAGCGTTCCGCAGGTCAAGGATCCGCTTGCGCTGCGCGGGTGGGTATTGAGCGTTACGAAATCCGTGGCATTCGATCAGCTCCGGCGTCTTCAACGTCAAAGGCCGAACGCCCGCGGTTCGACCCCGATCAGCCCCGTTGAGGTCCCAGTCGACGATGCCTCGTTCGAACTTCGAAGTGCCGTTCGGGATGCCTATCAAGTGCTCGATCGACTGCCGCAGGAAGAACGCGTCGTGTTTCTCATGCGCTATATCGATGGGATAGAACTGGTCAAGTTGGCGGATATCGTGGGGGTCTCCTTGGCAACCATCAAGCGCCGGCTGTCGCGTGCCGAAGTTCGATTCAGGAGTCTGGCGCGCCGCCAGCCCGGGCTTGCCGAGTGGGTTGACGGCGGTGAACCGTGAGGGTGCAGGTCGAGGGCAACGTGGGCGAGAATCGATGACCTACGCCGGCCGTCCCCCGGTGTAATTGTCACAGCTTCGCGTTCAATGTGCGGACCACTTTCTCATCGCACAAGTATTGGTCCACGGCGTCGTTGCACGCGGCACGAAAGACTGCCGCGAGTTCCTGAGCGCTAGCACCTCCCGAGGAGAACTCACGCGCCCCCAACCCGACTCCTTCGGCCAATAGTTGTCCGTCATCTGAATAAACCCGAAACTGCAGTTTGACGAGTGCCTTCTCGGTTTCCGTGAACGTGTTTACGAACCACTCCGCTCGAGCCTTTACGACTGAAATCTCGAGTTTCACGGGGGGACCCAGACCAGAGACTACTTGGGCCAGCCTGCGCTGCACAAACCGCTCGAAGGTGGGCCGTAGTTGTACTTCGGCGCTCGAGCTGCCTCCGGGCATCACTACGTCCGGCACGATGGGGAGCCCATTTTTTGCGTCGGTGCGCTCGTCACGAATTGAGACCTGAACTGCCCGAACGTTCCACCTTACTGGAGGATAGTCGGGCGGAATGTAAATGAACGTACCCGTGCAGGCTGTGCACAAGAACGCGGCAAGGACGAAGTGCGACAAGAGCATCCGCATGTTGTCTCGCATGAACACTAAGCGATACGGCCATTTGGCATTGGGCGGATAGCAAAATCAAGTAAACTATTTCACGACGAACTTTGCGCTCGAACAAAATACGTACGCATATTTTACTGATTCGAGTAGAAACATGCGAATTGCCTGTTGCTGCTGGTGTCGGTGGAAGTGTCACTTGTAGGCCGCAATTGACTGCAGCATCGACACATGACGAATTGGAGCTAACGCGATCGCGCCCTTCTTGCAGTGGGATTTGTATGGGGCGTGCAGCATGATGCGCCGGTGCCGACGCCGGCAAACCCACGCGGCGCAAACGAGAGGGTCTCGGGGGGCGGTGGCTGTAATTGCCGCTTCGCGAAAGCCGCAAGCCCCGGAGCCCTCGGAAGAGGTGTAAGGGGCTACCATCGATCGGGCCCCTCGGAACATTGTACCTCGTCACGTTCGATTCTGCGGGGCCGTCGCATCGCGAAATTCCTGCACCCGCGCGCAAGTCAGGCGCTAGTTTCGCCTGCATAGACATATGCGCTCGCAGCGGCGCCAGTCGCGCGCTTTCTGCGCCAAGGGCCGGGAGACTATCGCGCCTCACTGTGACACCATGATACTTTCCGAGACCCGTTACGCGAAAGATCTCCGAGAGATATTCCTGGATGCGACGGTCAGCGATTCTATTTTTTGTTGCTCACTTGGTCCTGCTACTGCTTGCGCATGGCGCAAACGCCGACACGACCGGCGCGGGCGCCGCAGGCAGTGACAACCAACACACGAAAGCAACGGAGACGGGGATTGCTAAAAGCAGCAACAAGACTGGTGTTCTGGATGAGAGCAAGGACGACGGATGGACGTCGAACTTTTCGTTGTTGGAGGAGTATCGTCTAAGGATTGCTTCGCATGCGATGCCGAACACGGGGCCCTTGGGCGAGACGCTACAGACGAATCAAGCGAGCGATCAACATCTACGCTTGCTCGGCGACGGGCAGATTTCGGGCATGAATGATCATTTCCATGCTGTCGCGTCGGGGGCACTCTGGTTGGACCTGGATGGTCGATCCGCCCCGGGCGCGGCCAGCTTGTTTGCAACTCAGTTCGACAATGCTCAACCCTGGTTGTCAATCTACGCCCTGTCCGCCGAATGGCAAGAGCACAAGGCGCTCGACTTCGTGCGCGTCGGCAGGCAGGCATCCGAACATGGTTTGCCGTTGACGTTCGACGGAGCGTCTCTCGCCATTCGCGCTCTCGGACGTAGGGTTCAGCTATTCGGATTCGGAGGCAAAACCGTACATTTTTTCGAGACGACTCCGGGTCTATTCGAGAATTGGGTGGCATCGACCGGCGCCGTGCTTAGGCCTACTTCGAGTTCCGCTTTCGAGTTCGACACCCGGCTTATCCGCGAGCAGACACTCAACGCCGATCGATCGCAGCGCGATGCCATCATGAACCACTCCTACGGCCTGTCTGCCACACTCAGGTCAGACAACCTGTCCTCCAAGGCCTATGTCCGCGGCATCGACCGTCACGCCTCGCACGTAGGTGGGGCCTTCATGTTCGAGAGCGAACGCCTTGGCCTCGGTCTCGACGCACGCATCCACGCACAGTTGGTGACGCTTGGAGAGGTCGTAGAGAGCGAGAATCCATTCTATTCTCTCTTGGGGCCTAGTCTGCCGTATGTGCGGTTTCGATTCGAATCTTGGAAGGACTTTCCAGTTGGGCGACGAGCGCATTTCAGCCTTCACCTCGGATGGCGTGGGCGACAAGTCGTTGGGGCCGCCGAGCGGGCGTTCAATCGCAACACGGGCGCGATCTACCTCAATGCTCGGGTCGACGATTTCGTCCACAAGGGTCTGTTCGTCAGCGGCAACGTTGAGCACGCTTACGTTCCTTACACGGTCAATGGGGAGAGGATACTCACGCTGGGCGGCTGCACCGGCTATGGGAACAGCGTATTCAAAAGCGAGCTCGGAACGTATTATCAGCAGTACAAGATCATCTATTACCAGAGCGCGGAGGAATTACACAATACTCGAACTGTGTACAGCTCGGTCGCGTTCGACCCAGCCGAATGGTTGGAACTACGGGCTCGGTACGAAATCGACATCTTCGACATGTACCTGCAGTCGTTCTTNNTTCTCGGCGCGTCAGGATTTCTAGCGATGACTAGCGAAATGCAACCGCACGGTCCTAAGAGATTGTGTCAAAAGCCGTGTCTCGCGTGCGAAAGCGCAGCATCGCTACTGGCACCAACTACGAGGCGTGCCACTTCCTTTTGCGCAATACTACTTACTTTGGCGTTGGACAGTTGTGAGCGTTCGGCGTTGAGCGATGGACTGCCCGCCACTCAGGATTGCTCCACGTGTCACGGCTCGAGTGTCAACGCGGCCCCGCCCAAGGCCGTCAACGGTTCCTCGAGCACGACGGATATTGGAGTGGGCGCGCATCAAGCACATCTGATAGCGGGCAAGGTTGCGGGTCCCGTGGCTTGCAACGAGTGTCATCAGCTGCCGACCGATCTGCTCACCCATCCCGACCCACTCGGGCGCCCAGCTGTCGTGATATTCGGCACGAAGGCCCGCCTGCACGGCGCAGTCCCGGTTTGGGATCGTGCTTCCGCCAGTTGCACCGGTACGTATTGCCACGGTGCCATGCTCTCTGGCGCCGCAGATCGTTCGGCTCCGATCTGGACCCAGGTCGACGCTCGGCAACCTAGCTGCACCTTCTGTCACGGGTTCCCACCTGCCGGAAACCATCCGAATTCGCAAGACTGCTACACCTGCCACGGGGACGTCGTCAATTCTGACGGAACCATCAAGAACCCGACTCTGCATATCGACGGCGACGTGCAATTCTACGTACCCGCACCTGACGCAGGAGCCGCGGGTACTGCAAGTACCGGTGGCACCGGTAACACCGGCGGGGCCGCTTCTGGCGCAGGGGGCGCTTTGCCATGACGCGCCGTGACGTAGGTGACGACAGCGGCGAGTCGCAGCGCAACGAGTCCCCAATCGAGGACGAGGGGGTGCGGCAGCAATTGGCTCGACTATTTGGTGAAAGTCTCTTTGGCCCGTGGCCGCAGCTACAGCACGACGCTGGCAAGTCGATGCAAAGGCGTCGTTCGAAGCGCTGGCTTTGGGGACTGTCGGTCTTGGTGACGCTTGCGGCAGCCGTGTTCGGTATGCGATGGCTGGTTCGGCCAGGTCTTAGGCACCAAGTCGACGACCAACGCGAGCACTATGCGCAAGAGCTGAAAACTTTCATCAACGACGGCAATCTCGAGCGCGCCTCCCAATTCGTCGAGTTAGTGGAGGCGCAGCCTGGAAGCGCCAAAAAATGGGACATCGATCCCAAAGATCCCCACCTCGATCTGATAGTTTCCGTGGAGGCCGCACTCTACCGGTACTTTGATGGCTCACCCGAACGTTTGCGTCGAATTGGTCCCTATCTCGATGACACGGGGCGGGCTTCGCCGTTGCGCCAGATTGCCAACCTGACGCTCCTGTCACGCGAGGAGCGAGCAGCCAAGCTTAGCGTGATCGAAGGTCTTCGCAATGATCTGCCGGACAATAACGACCTCGAATACCTAAAGGCCACTGCCCTGGAATTTCGAAATGACGCCCCATCGTGTCGTGAGGCGTGGGAACGCTCGGCCAGGCTCGAGCCTGCATGGCTCGGACANNGCCAAATGTTGCGGGTCGATCCCGACTCCGCTTGGTCAAAACTTGCAATCAGCATATTTGCGGTGCCCAAAACCGTCGTGGCTGGATCAATCCGCGGCGACGCGGCCGCTCCCGTCGCTACGCCCGTAGAGATCTACTTCGAGATGCTCGTGCAAGGGATCCTCTCTGCGCATCGGAAAGATTTTGCCCAAGCCTGGGCACGCCTCATCGACGCCGCTTCAGCCATCCAGTACCAGGCCCCATTTCTCTTTGATGCATTCGATTGGTGCCTTGCTGAAAATGAGCCCGTTCTCGCCCAGGCACTCACCAACATGCCACAGTGGCCACGCGACTCTAAGGTTGCCAACGCCAAACTGGTGCGATTGCGAAACCTGCCGCCAACTCAACGAAACAAGCCTCCGCACCGGAAACCATGAAACGCGTGAAACCAGGAATCCTGCAGCTGCTCGCGATATGCTGCCTGACCGTATCGGCTCTGGCGATGCCGTCGGTTGCGCTGGCGCAGGGTTTCTTTCGCGTGTCGCCGGGCCCTCTGAACGAAGGGCACGCGGCTTATGACAATTCCGACGGTTGTCCGAAGTGCCACGAATCGAATCGCGGCGTCACGAACCAGAAATGCTTATCGTGCCATGCAGCGGCGCTTCATCCCGGTGGGTTGCATGTGACCTTTGGCGGCAAGAACTGTGTCAAGTGTCACGCTGAGCACAAGGGGCGCACGTTCAGTATCATTGATTGGCAAACCCTAGGCGGCCGCGACGCGTTCAACCATGCGGTTACAGATTTTTCTTTGGCGGAGCATCACGGACAAGTCGCTTGCCCCCGATGTCATGTTAGGCGTCTCAAGACGGGACGCGTCAGCTTCTTTGGGATGTCGAAGGATTGTCAGGGTTGCCACGCTAACGCACATAGCTTCAAACGGGCGGAACTGTCCAAGAAATGCGATATCTGTCATAAACCAGGGCAATCACTACGTGGTCAATTGCTGAGGGCTTGGCACTCGGAGCATGCCAAATACTCCAAGCTGACGTTGGATGGAAAGCATCCCGCCCAGGCCTGCGTTGATTGTCATAAAAACGCCCAAATGGGCGAACGATTGGTGCCACGCACGTGCATCGATTGTCACGTTCCGAACCACCCGTTCAGCGACTGGACGAAGAATTGTCTCGATTGTCACGACCAGAATGCTGGGTTCAAGGGGACTAAGGTCAACCACAGCAAATTCGGCTTCCCGCTCGCAGGCAAACATGCAAGCTCTACTTGTGCGACCTGTCACTTGAAGAACGCGAAGACTGGACCCGGCCGCATCTTNNTTGCACCCGTTGCCACGAGCCGAAGGTCAAGCTCGAATACCAAGAGGGCAAATGCACAAGTTGTCACAAGCATCGCGACGCCCATCAGGGCCAATTTCAGGATAGGCTCTGTTCCGATTGTCACATCGAGGGAGGCAAGCGCAAAACTCCCTTCAACCACGACCTAGACACGCGATTTCCGCTAAATGGATTTCATGCCCTGGACAGGGTGAGAAATGATTGCGTTCTCTGCCACACCGGCCGCGTCTATCACACCGGAACGCTCAATTGCCGTGATTGCCACGTTGACGAGCATGATGGCCTCCTAGGCAAAGACTGCGCGAAATGTCATACGCCATTTTCACCTTTCGACACACCGCGAACTGAAGGTTTCGTGCATGATGCATTCAAACTCGAGGGCAAACACAAGACCCTGGCTTGCAAGGCATGTCATGACAAGCACGAATATAAGCTGGGCAAGCACCGCTGTTTCGACTGCCACCAGAAGGACGACAAGCACAACGGCAAGCTGGGCCAGGACTGTGCCAAGTGCCACCGTCCCGAGAAGGGAGCGCCGAAGTTCGACCACAATAGCATGACGAAATTTCCGAAGCTGGGACCACACAAGGAAGTGGCTTGCGCGCTGTGCCATCAGGCGAAAACTGCGCAGACTCGGCCGCTGAGTATTGCCGACTGGAAGAAGGTTGTAGTCACGCAGCTGGATCGGACTTTTCCAGTGCTGGGCCATCGTTGTTTCGAGTGTCACAGCGACCCACACGGCGGAAACTTGGGCGCTAACTGTGAAGCTTGTCACGCACCGGGTAACTTCAAGCGAATTGCCGTTGCTGTAAAGTCAACGCGCCCCGTCGATCATCGGGGATTCTGGCTCCGGCGTCATGCCGCCCTTGCTGACTTCGACGATGAACTTGCGCCCGTGAAGCGCAGTTGCGCAACATGCCACGGCACTCCTAGCTGCCTACATTGCCATCTCACGAGGTCACCGCGCAGCCACACGGCCCTGTTTAGAATCCGCACCCATGGCGCCGTTGCAAGTTTCGATCCCAGTCCTTGCAGGATCTGCCATCAAGCGGCATCCTGTACGCAGTGTCACAGGCGAACACCCCCTCTCAATCACCGTGGCGCCTGGAGGACCTTGCATGGCTTTGCGGCTGGAGGTTTTGGCGACAACAATTGCTACGTTTGTCACAGGCGGGCTGACTGCGCCCTCTGTCACCGAGGACGTTAGCGAGCATTGAATTATGGTTCACACTGAGCACATCACGAGCGACCAACTGCGAGGACTCGACGTCTTCAGGGGACTACCCGCGGTAACGCTGCAGCGCCTCGTTCAGGTAAGCAAGGTGCGCCAGCTGTCGGCTCGGGATCGCCTTTCTTCTGGGGTCCGCGGCGTCGGTCCTCATTATTACTTCCTGCTGCGCGGCGTGGTGGCAATAACTCTTGATCCGGACGAACCGCAGCGGCTTGCCGAAACCAGTGGGAGTAAGCGTCCACCACAGGGCCAACGGTTCCTTGGCTACTTCGAACCCGGGGCGTGCTTCTCGGACGCATTTTTGGAAAAGCAGCATCAGACCAGCTTGGCTAAGCTCGATTGTGTTGCGGCCAACACGGTTAGCTTGCTGGAGCTCGAGCAGGCGCATCTCAGCGAGATGCTCACCAGTGAACCGCTGTGGCGTAATCAGCTCGCCGAGGCGGTGGCAAGTGCGCGTGAGCTCTTCTTGACCCGCCAAGATCCGGCGCGCCGCGTCGTGCAGGACTTCTTCCTGCGAGAGAACTACGTGACAAGCTCCGTGGTGAGAGTCGGTCGCCTCGAGCGATGCATAGATTGTAACAAGTGCAATGACGCCTGTGCGCAACGCCACGGCAAGGCACGGATGGCACGCTTTGGCCCCAGTCTTGGACAGCTCACATTTCCAATTGCTTGTCGCAAATGCCACGATCAGCCCTGCATAGCCGCATGCAGCTTTGGGGGTATCGCTTTCGACGCGACAAGCGGTGACGTGCATATCTCGGATCGCTGTGTCGGCTGTGGGGCATGCGCAACGCAATGTCCGAACGAAGCCATTTCCATGATCTGGCGGCCGTACACCGTCGCAGACTTTCCCGAGCCGATGCCGCTCAGTGACGCCAACGGCATGACCAACGTGAGCAACTTGCTTGTAGCGGGCGACGTTGCTGGTGCAGCCTTAATCCGGCTGGCTATCAACGAGGCTGTGCGTGCGGTCGATCGTATTGAGCCGAGCGGGTTGCCGCAAAATGATAATGTCCTCGATGTGGCCATCATCGGTGGGGGGCCAGCTGGGCTGGCTGCGGCGATGCGTTGTCGGGAGCGCCAACTATCCTATTCTGTCCTCGAGCGGGATCGGCTCGCCTCGACGATTCGGGGTTATCCGAAGAAAAAACGCGTGATGGCAGAGCCGAGCAACATTGCACTACAGAGCTCGTTGTGGTTCGGCGAGTGCAGCAAGGAGGAATTGCTCGAGCGCTGGCAGCAGACCGCCGCCAAGGAGCAAATCCGAATTCTAGAGCGGACAGAAGTCAGCCATATTGAAAAGGACGCAGGCCTTTTCACGATTCATTCGAATCAGGGACGATTCGTGGCCGAGAATGTACTCGTCTGCATCGGCAAGCGCGGCGCGCCGCGCCGATTGGGATTGCCCGGCGAGAGCCATCCCCGGGTGCGCTATCTTCTGGAAGATCCTGATGATTGCGCTGGTCAGAAGATCCTTGTCGTTGGCGGTGGCGATTCCGCGCTCGAGACCGCCCTAGCCTTGGCCGATGTCGTCGGGACCCAGGTTACATTAAGCTATCGTCAAGGAGCGTTCACGCGAGCCAAGGTACAAAATCGCAAACGAATCGAAGTCTACGAGGCAGCTGGGCGGATTCAAGTCGAACTGAAATCGACGGTAGTTGCGATCGAGCCCCGTGTCGTTCGGCTAGCAACCGAACACGGCGAAATGGATATTCCCAATGATATCGTGTTCGCCTTGCTCGGCGCGGATCCGCCAACGGCGTTTCTCCGCGATGCCGGGGTTCAAGTGCTGCAGCCGGGCTCGCTGGAAATGGCAGAGCTCGCGACTCGACGCGGCAAGCGGCAGCGCGCCGTCAAGTGCGACCACTGCGCCGGATACGCCGACCGCGCTTGCCTCGCGGCCTGTCCAACGGGTGCTCTGATGGAGGTGCAAACGGATAAGCTCTTCTTCGAAGGCGAGCCCGAGCCACAGTCGGGAACCCGCAGATTTTCCGATGCGCCATTCTTACTTGGTATGCCGGGAAAACCGGCACGCTTGAAGGGCTGGGTGGGTATCTGCACCGTATTGATTTTGCTCTGTATCGGCCTGGAATGTTTTCTGATTCGGACGCAGCCGGACAATAGCTTGTTGGGTTACTACGTTCAAGCTACGCGCTCGCGACTTGCGGTGTCGTTCACGTCAGGTCGCGGGATCGGGCATTGGTTCGGGTACGTGGGTGCCAGCATGATGCTTACAAGCATTCTGTACTCGGCGCGCACGCGAATCCGAATCTTCAGGCGGTGGGGTAGCCAGACTGGGTGGTTCTCGGCGCATATCTGGTTCGGATTCACCGGGGCTACGTTAGTCACCTACCACTCGGCACTGAAGCTGGACCGCTGGGCGAGCATTGCCTGCGTACTGATGTGGATAGTCGTCGCAACTGGTGCCGTTGGACGATACTTGTTCGGTCGAGTGCGTTCTGCTGTTGGGTTGGCGGAATTCGAACTCGATGCCTTACGCGGGCAATCCCGCGCATATCTCGCTTACCGTCGGCGCAGCAAGTATTATCAAGGCCTGGATCTAGTCTTGCGACATTGGAACATCGTCCACATCGTACTCGCGATCGCGATGCTCATCTTGGCCGGAACCCATATCGTGTATGGGTTCAGGTACAAGGCCGTCTAGCGGAGATATACGCTCCCTATCCCTGTTGGCGAGATCATTGGGGAGACGTGGCACTGTGAAGATTGGCAGTTTTCGGTCGTCGTGTGCCCGTTCGTAATGGAGCAGACACTCACTGGGCACTTACTTGCGCAGGCGGTATATGGGGCTGTCAATGCTTGCGCTACGCTCACAGCGCTGACGGTACCGAAGAAGAACATACCGTCCGGACCCGTTATCACCTTAACCGGTGGGCCGCTGCTTGGAACAAGCGTAATCGTTGCCTCTGCAACCGTTTTTGTGCTCGCAGGTCCATCATATAAGAAGCCTCCCTCGAAGACCGGCTTGGGTGGGCAATGGCAACCCCCAATGGAACAGGACTGCTGCCCAAATGAGTATTCGCTGTGCGTGTACGGTCCGCCGTAAGTAGGCAGCGCACAACTCCCGGCATCGCCGCTCACGGAACCACCGCTACCAATGCCCGGTAACCTACCAGTGTTCTTAGAGACGTAGACTCTCTGATTGGACGTACCGTGGCAGTTACTCGTTTGGCAAAGCGCGTTGGTGTGAGGCACAAGACTGCAATTCGTGCCCGGGCATTCGCTCACGCAGACCTTATACGGGGCCTTTACCTTCTCTTTGATTTGGAAAAAGCCATCTTTGCCCGAATAGGCCTTGATAGTCGTGCCGTCAATGTTGCTGATCGTAATGGTCGCACCGGCAACCCACGGGGGCCCATTGGGACTGGCGTATACCCAACCGCCACCAATCATTTCGCTACCACAGTTCGGAGAAGTGCACGCATGACAGTCCGCAGCATTGCACGACCGATTATCGTAGTTGCCAGCTTCGTGCGGGCGTGCATCCGCCACTGGGGCAGTGCAAGGCAAAGTGTTAACGCCAGCATCCCCTGATACACCCAGGTTGGCGCTCGGCAAACTGGTGGGCAAGCTCAAGGGACCGCTCCAACCAGGACGACCTGAATACTCAGAGCTGCATCCGGCTCCAGAGCAACCGACAACTGCAACTATGCAGCAAGGAATGGCTCGACTGCTGCGCAGGACGATCCTGCGGGGGATCAAGAGGACAGCCCTGCGCAACGACCGACGCACGGGCTAGTAACCCATGATGGTGGCGGCTTCAGTGACTCCCTGCGAGACGTATGGAAATTGCGCCTTGGCAGCCAGCCAACCGGGGAACTTCAAGGCCAGCGCTCTTGCGACCTGATTTATCGTCCACGCGTCGGCCTGGGTAGCAATAACCGTGCTGCCATTGTACTTCAGAATGCAAAGGCCAGTCACGTCAGCCGCAATAGCGTCTTTGGACGCCACTACGATCTTCGATTGTGCCATCGTTCCGGAGTCGGGACCGCCGGTGGTCATACACTTGGTCGCGTCGAGGACGACGAAATCCGCCTTCTTGATTAAGTACAGTTCGGGAGGGGCGGTGAAAGTAGCGGCTGATGGATGAAGACGTCCAGCTCCGGGGACATTGCCGTACCATAACTTGAACGCCATTGTGTACCTGGACTGACCGTGAGTCTTACATATCGGAATCGCAATGACGTAGTCGGCATTGTAAACCGGNNTGAAGCTAACCCCGTTCGGATAGCTAAGCGCGTTGGCATTGGTGCGAGTCGTGTACGTCTGTTTCGACAGGTCCATGGGCGTTGCGCCCGTTGCCGTGCACACGGCCGTTATGCCAAGTGTCTGCATGGCACCAAGCGTGTTGCCCCCCGTGTTCCAACCGTCTTCGCCGACGGTGATATTCGTGGCACCCTTTGCCTTGACAGCCAGAATGACACCCTTAATGACATCCGGGCTCGTCGTGGAGTTTGCACTGGACGAAATGGCGTTGACCCTCAGCATGACGGTCTTGCCGCTGAGATCCGGCAGCCCACCCGCCGCAGCAATCGCATCCTGCGTGGCTTGCACCCAATCCGTTCCGCGAACCATCGAGACGAGAGCCGTCGCACCGGTACTGCTAGCGCCTCCGGTACCAACTCCACCCGTTGCCGCACCACCGGTGGCCTTGGTACCCGTGCCACCCGTTGCTGCTCCGCCTGCGCCCGTCGGAGTGCCACCGGTAGCCGCGCCGCCGTTGGCCGTGGTGCCCGTGCCTTTGCCACCCGTCGAAGCACCTCCGCCGCCGGGCTGTCCTCCAGCACCCGATTGCTGCTGGCCGCCACTATTGCTGCTGCCGCAGCCGATCCCGGTTACTACAGCAGCGGCTCCGATCGAGACCCCAATAAAATCGCGACGCGAAATATCCAGCTTGCGTTTGGACACGACATACCTCCCAGGTAGGTAGCAACACTAATAGTCCCGCGCGTATTTTTAGCACAACTCCAGTTCCCGCTAAACTCACCAGCAACGAAATACGAATGATAGTAGGATGATTCCAGAACTAGTGGATGTTTCTCTCAGCTCGCTGGGGTCGACAACATTGCGATCAGCAAGAAATGTTAGGCAAACGCAAAGCAATCGTGCCCGACTCGTTCGACTACTCGCTACTGACAGGCAATTTGCGCAAATTCTGCACAGACATCAAACTACACATTTTTTGACGTTGCTTGATATCACAGTGCACGCAAGTGGCGCGCGGGCTCTGATGCCTCGCATTCGTGGTACGATGCATGCGTGAGGTAAGTAAATGGGCTCGCTAAGTCCCTTGCATTGGCTCGTTGTCATTCTGGTGATTCTCATTCTGTTTGGCTCGTCACGCGTAGCCGGTTTGGGCAAGGGTTTGGGCGAAGGTATTCGGGCGTTCAAGAAAGGTATTACCGAAGACCCGCCCGAAGAGAAGGCGAGCGGCGAACCCAAGCAAATCCCGCGATCAACGGACGGCCGATTGTAGACTCGCGACTGACGCGAAAAGCTCGTGCCTCGCGTTTCCGTGCCGTCACCCCAACAAAAACAAGTACGCGGAACCAAGTTGGCGCCCCGATTCCGCGGTAAGTGGTTGCGCGGGGAGGATTTGAGCCTCCGAACTTCGGGTAATGAGCCCGAGAACGCACAATATCGCGTGAATGCAAGATCTAGCCGTCGTTTCGCTTCGGCCCCGTTCTAAAGGAATAGGACGTCGGCAACAGGAAATTGCCGTCTTCGTCGGCGAACCCGAGAATGTGATGGGAGTTCAGGCTCATTGCATATTGTGTCTCGGGCTCGAGCTGGATCGGAATTGACAAGATCGTGCGGGTCTCGTCAAAAAAGGGTACAGAGTCATCACTCCTGTAAATACTCGCTACCGTGTCTGCCACTCCAACATAGATGGTGCGCGTCGGACTGCCCGGCGTTCCCGTTGTGGGATCGAAAATAACCCAAACCACACCGACGGCATCATTGAAATCCTTGTCCGCCCAATCCCCGGTGGCCGTAAAGCTCTCGACTCGATTCCATGAGATGCCAGCATCCACGCTCTTCCAGAGCCCATTGCCGCTGCGCGCGCCGTAGTAAACAATATCGTGCTGGTTAGGATCGACGGCGAGTCGTTCACCCATCGAACGCCCTGGCATATTGCCCCCGAACTTGAAGGGCAACATCGACTGCTCGAACGTCTTGCCGCGATCACGCGAGCGAAGAATGACGCCATTCTGCGTTGACCAGAAAATCGTATACAGCCCCGCTGCAACGTAGAGGCGATCGGGGTCCACCGGGTCTGTAGCGACGCTCTCGATTCCTTTCAGGTCCTCGTTATCGAAGCCCACCCAATCCGTCAGCGCGAGCCATTGCTCTGCCGCGGAATCCCAGCGGTAGAGCCCTCCAACATCTGTGCGCGCGTAGTTGAGACCCGGTTCGGTTTGGTTATAAATGATGCCGGTGGCGAATCCGCCACCAACGATTGGAACGTGGTGCCATTCTTGACCCTTGAACTCTGGACTTTGCGCGTCAACGTCCGAGTCTTGGCTGCAGCCAGTTGCAGCATCTACGACATTGCCACCGTTGCGAGAGGAGGGCCCCTGGATGACTGTCGCGTTACGTTTCTTGTTGTCGGTCCGGCACGGAAACGCGAGGGACGCCATGGGTAATTGGCCGTCAAGATAACGCCAAAGACGCGTCGATATCCAGATCCAAGGCGATCCATCCGCACTTGGATGAATTGGTCGCTAATTTGGACATTTTGAATCGCTAGCAGGAATGCTTCGGGTTGCCGATGATTCGATGCCACGCTGCCTGAGGAACTCCAGTGCAGCCGGGCACGGCTTACATCCGGACTCCTCTGTGAAGTGTCTCGAAATCACGTTTGGCTTGCCAGGCGGTAGCGAACGAGCCGTATCCAAGCCGAGCCAATTCGGTGGGTGACAGTGACGGTTCTGCTTCAAGCAATGCCCATAGATCTGCACGATAGGACGGCCCCATCTGAACGCGCTGATAGTACGAGCGATGGCGCGAGGCCAGCTCCGGTGGCGACAGGACATCAGCCTCTCGGTCACGCAGCACACCCTGCGGGACAACGAGCATTGACCCGATAAACCTTGGATCTTCACCGCGTCGCTTCAATTGAAATTCGGAGCCCACTCGCAACAGATGAACTCTTCTTTTCGGCGCAATATCTGCCATCTTCGATAGCCGCCGATCGTGTCTTAGCCAATGAGCCACTGCTGACCAATAGGCCAACACTCGCTGTTCTTTACGCTCACGAACGATTCGGATCAGCCGGTCCGCGTTGACGCGTTGATGGTGCACACCAAGCCAAGTGCTTAGCGCCGACAAAACGCGCAAGTCGTCGTTTTGCATACCTTCGATGGATGCGGCCAACAGCGTATCTTCGATGTTCGGTTGCTTGGCTCCAGGGGCAGCAAAGCCCACGCCGATCCCCACCATGGCCGCCGTCAGCGTATCGCCCTGCGGTAACTGCTTTGGTGCTACGGCCCGCTTATACGCCATGACCAAGCCGTCCTTTCAGGTCATCGAGTACTTCGAGGACATGCGCTGGCCAATCCGGGTTGCCGTCTTGCTCTTTGAGCCAAGGTTCAATTGCCGTAAGTTCATCCGGTGTTGGAGCCAGGGCGACACAGTCGCCCAAATCTGCGGCGCGATCACACAAGCCAAACAACTTGCTTCGCAAAAGGTCCAATCGACCCAGGCTTCGCAATACGATTGCGCGTCCCTGGTAAACAGGAATCGTGCGCTCTTGCCACCCTGGAGGCAGCACTTTGGTCAGACTTGCGGGACCATTGTTCAACCAATCAATTTGTAGGGGGTCACCTGAGTTACGTCGCTCCTCAGCAAAATCGCGCGCGGCGAGCAAGACGTCCGGTGGAATCTCTGGGTGCAGCACGTCACAATCGCGCGTGGTTCGGCGCACCACACCCAATAGGTTGAGCGCGGTACCGCCTATCACGACGGCCTCGAATCGGAGCCCACGCTCCGCCAGGAACGCGTCGAAAGCAGCAATGATTGTGGCCGGATCCATCGGTTATCAGTATAACTGATACTTACCGGCCCGCAAGCTCGGTTGAGTTTTGGCGACGCGAATCGCTTGCCGTCGAACGATCGTGTCACTTCAGTACTCGCGGAATTTGCACGAAATTTTGGCAAACCTTCACCAAAATGACCGGCTTTACCTGAAAGTTAAGTACTTGAATTTAGTGAAGTTTCGGCTCCCAAAACCACGGCAAATTTCGCTCTGCGACCCGCCGACGCGGGAGCGAGCGAGGATAAGTGGCGTCGACTTCGAGCGGGTTGGCTTCGTGGAACGGTTACATACCGTCGGGGTAATATAGTCGCCAGCGACTCGAATACGCTCGCTGCGGCAACGCATAGTCGATGTAGAAATCGAATTCGAAGGGTGGCTGCTCAAACACGGCTAGCCGCTCTGCTGGATGGCCCGTACGCTCCAGCAGGAAGCCTATTGCTTGACGATAGGGGTAGAGAAAGTTCAGGTCATCCAGAAGCTTTCGAAGGCGGCGCACTGACATTCTGTCCTTGGCGGCTGCGTACATATTCATGACTTCGTATATTCCACCAGCGTGCAATGGTCGCACGGCGCAGTCGATTAGCGTCCGTTCCAATGACGTCGCCGGGTAGGTTCGACCGTGTCGCCGCCGTCACCCGGCTTGGCAATGACGTGTATCTGATGCTGGGCGGGCTACTGGGTTGATGCCCCGAGCCCGCCCTGGTGCGTCACCGAATCAGGGCACCTAGAATGCGGCAAAGCTCATCGCCCAACTGCACTACGGCCGCAACCGCAGTCGCCTTGGCATCCCCGGATGCCAAGGCAATCTCAGTGGCCGCCACGGCTTCGACGCATTCACCCCGTGCGATAGCAAACACCCGCGCCTTGTCTGAACGAGACGCACGCCCGGCCGCCTCCGCTATGTTTAAACAGGTGCCCTTAGCAGCCCGCAAAGCCTCATCGCGCAACTTCGAATCCCGGATATCCGCCGCACGCACGGCAGCCAACAGAGAAAGTGCCCGCTTATAGGCGACCAGCCGATGATGCGGAAGTGATGAGCTGTGACTATTGAGTTGATACATTTGGCGAATGCCTCCTTCGAAAGCGACAGGAGGCATTCGCCCCACGAGAACACGCGCCGTAATTCCTCCCCTAAAATGCAACGGCCAGTGCCAGGCGCAGCCTGGCGCGCCGTTGCAAACCCTTCCGGCTATTCCTTCTGCCTTCCGGCTCTCAGGCTTCCGGCTAAACCTTCAGCACTTCTGGCTCTCAGGCTTCCGGCTATTCCTCCATCCTGATCCTGGTCCTAGCCCTACGACAATCGACCCACCAG